>CAWVTS010000085.1:0-9881 GCA_963933045.1 uncultured Lutibacter sp.
AACAAAAAACTTTATATTAGTAGCGTAAATTAACTACTAAATATATGAATCAAGATTTAGATTCGCTTGTAATAAATTTTGACAAAAGCGGTCTTTGGATACTCAACATTACGTTAGCAATTATTATGTTTGGTGTTGCACTTGGCATTACAACTGAAGATTTTAGACGTTTATTTAAAAATCCAAAAATACTTTTTACAGGAATTTTTTCACAATTTATATTGTTTCCTGCACTTACTTTTTTATTAGTTAAAGCAATCAATCCAAGTCCAAGTATCGCTTTAGGAATGTTTTTAGTTGCTGCTTGTCCTGGAGGAAATATTTCTAATTTTATGACGCAAATGGCAAAAGGAAATTCTGCCCTTTCAGTAAGCCTCACCGCATTTGCAACTTTAGTTTGTTTAGTAATGACACCTTTAAATTTTCAATTCTGGAGTAATCTGCATGAACCAACTGCAACCATTTTAAAAACTATTGAATTAGATCCATTTGTATTGTTTAGATTGGTCTTATTGATTTTAGGGGTTCCGCTAGTTTTAGGAATGATTGTTCGTTGGAAAAAACCAGTAATTGCATTAAAATTAATGAAGTATTTGAAACCCTTTTCTATAATTATCTTCTTATTGTTGATAACCGTAGCATTTTCACAAAACCTCGAAATTTTCTTAAGTCATATACACTATGTATTCTTTATTGTAATTATTCATAATATACTTGGATACATCTTAGGGTTTTATTTTGCAAAGTGGATGAAATTAAATTTTCAAAACCGAAAAACATTATCTATTGAAACTGGAATTCAAAATTCTGGATTAGGACTGTTGCTTTATTTTGATTTCTTTTACGGAATAAGCGGTTTAGATTTAGGTGGAATGGCACTATTAGTTGCATTTTGGGGTGTTTGGGATATTGCTTCTGGTTTACTTTTAGCAACTTATTGGTCAAAAAAAGATGCGCTTAAAACTATTAAAACCTAATTGTTTTTGTATACTTTTTTAAAATATTATATCAAATTAGGTCTATTTTTTTATCATAAAAAAATAGAAGTTATAGGCTTAGAAAACATCCCTAAAAAGGGAGCAATACTGTTTATTAGCAATCATCCTAATGCACTTATTGACCCTCTACTAATCGTAACAAATAACGTAAGGAGTATCCACTTTTTATCACGAGCAAGTGCCTTTAAAAACAAATTAATCGCTAAATTTCTCATGAGTATTAAGATGATTCCTATCTATCGGAAAAGAGATGGTGTAAATACTCTTATAAGAAACAGAACTGTTTTTAGGAAATCTGTTGAAATTATGAATGCTCAAAAAACTTTATATATTGCTGCTGAAGGAAGTCACAATATACAACGTAGAGTACGTGAATTAAAAAAAGGATTTGTATATATCATTCTTGATACTTTTAAAAAATACCCAGAATTAGATATACAAATTGTCCCTATTGGTTTGAATTACGACAGTGTAATTAAGTATCCTAGTTCTGCTTCTATTTACTATGGAAAACCAATTAGCGCAAAAAAATACTATGACAAAAATAATTCTTTAAGTACAACTAAACACTTATTGGAAGTAGTTAGAAATAGTATGAAAACACTGACAACTCATATAGAAGATAAAGAAAGTTATGGTGAAATAATTACAAAACTTAATACTTTAAATGTTGATTATCTTAATCCTATTGAAACAAATAAGATTATTAATAATTTGGATATTTATACTGAAAAAAAATCAGTAAAAAAGAAAAAGAATTTACTCTATTATTTAGTTGTACTTAATAGTTTAATCCCTTGGCTTATATGGAAAAAGGTAGAGAAATCAATTACGGAAATAGAATTTGTTAGTACATTTCGTTTTTCAATTGGAGTCACAATTTTTCCTTTTTTTTATAGTATTCAAAGTCTATTAATCAATCATTTTTTCGGCATACAAATAGCTGTTCTATATTTTATATCGTCTATCATTCTTGGTTTAATTCTAACAAAAACTTCTAAAATATAACCCAATATTTCCTATACACTTATCTAATTAAACTCTTTCAAACTAAAAAGTTTAAAATCCTCAACTCCTTCTGTTAATGTTTCTGAAAGTGTAGTTAGTTCAATAAATCATGGCTAAGGGCAAATGTTGTAGATTATTAAGATACATCTTTATAAACTCTTGAAGAGTATGAGAAGCACTCCTATTTATTGGTGCTTTTTTGTTATTCTATTATAGCATCTACAATAAATTGATGCACCAACTGTCTAATATTTTTTTGTGATAAATCTTTGTTATCCATTGTTGGATAAACTCTATTAGAGAGGAAAACATACACTATTTCAGTTTCAGGATCTGCCCATGCATAGGTCCCTGTAAAACCACTATGTCCAAAACTTTTATCAGATGTACATCCACAAGTTGAATCTACATCAGGATCAAGCTGTGGCTTATCAAAGCCTAAACCTCTCCTTACCTTTTTATCTTCAAAATATCGCTTGTTAAATTTATCAATTGTTTCTGACTTTAGATACCTTTTACCTCCATAAAATCCTTTTTGAAGATACATTTGCATCATCTTGGCAACATCATTAGAATTTCCAAAAAGTCCTGCATTACCACTGACACCATTCATCATTGCGGCTCCCATATCATGTACATTTCCTTGCAAAGTTTGATGTCTATAATACGTATCAATTTCTGAAGGCACTATAATTGATTTATTGAATTTATTTAAAGGATTGTATGTTAAAGTTCTCGCACCTAAAGATTTATAGAAATACTTGTCATTTACATAATCCATTTCTCTATCATATACTTTATAAATATATTTTTTAAACAGATAGAAAACTAATCCGCTGTAACGATAACTTTCGTTAGTTCTTAAATCAGAATCTGCAATTCTTTTATAAATAGTATCCGTATACGAATCAGTCAAATACATATTTTCAGCAACCTTAATTGAAAACTCTTTTGATTTTTTCTCTTTATAAAAATCTTCTAATGGTTTGTTAGCCACACTATCTAATGTTTCTAAATAATAAGGAATCCAAGGAATCAATCGTCCATTATGAGACAATGCTTTTTTTAGAGAAATCGTATCTTTATCTGTACCTTTTAAATAGGGAAACATTTCAATAAGTTTAGTATCTAAATCTATCAAACCATTTTCTTCACTTTTCATAATCATAGGTAATCCTCCTAAAATTTTGGTCAATGAAGCCAAGTCATACATATCTGTCAATCTAACTTCTTGCTTCTTATCATACGTATGATAGCCATATTTTTTATGGAAAAATACTTTTCCATATCGTGCTGCTAAAACTTGCCCTCCTGGAGCCATCTCTTCTTTTATAACAGCACTAAACATTGAATCTATACGCTTCAATTTTTCACTATCCATCCCAACAGCTTCTGGAATAGTATACCCTAATCTTTTTATATCAGTTGATATTAACCCATATCCTTCTGAAAACTCATTTCCAATAGAAACTGGCAACTTTCCATTTGTAGATAAAGCTCCAAAAATCATTTGAGCAGAAATTTCTTGTGCTATTTTACTATTCTGATATGATAATAAAACAGCATCTATATTAGTAAAGGTTTTGATTTGTAATAAACTATATGGACTTGCAAAAACATCTAAAATAACGCTATGCCTCCTTGAAATTTCTTGTATCCAAACCAAATCTTTATCATCAAATTTATAACTCCTCCAAGGACTTATATTCGTTTTGTGATTCCCAATAATTACCAAATCATACGGCTCCAACAGACCCATTAAACCATCTAATTGATCAGAAGCAATGACATCTATTTCAGTATACTTCTTCAACATTTTTACAAAATCGGTACTATCACCTTTACCTAATTTTACATAGGCGACTTTTTGTTTGTCAAGATTTCGAATTGGAAATATGTTTTGATCGTTCTTTAGTAATGTTATTGAATTTTCAACCAATGTTCGATGTAACAAATCATCTTCTATTGTATTAATATCTTTTAATAAATTTTTAATTTCTATTGGCTTATATTTATGTAGTCCAGCCCAATATTTTGTCTTCAAAATCTTTTTTACAGATTCATCTAAACGTTCTATAGTCAATTTTCCAGACTTCAATGCCATTTTAAAATGCTCAACAGTTTCTGGGATATCCAACGGAATATCCAACAAATCATTTCCTGCTAAAATTGCTTCTAAATTTATTTCTGCTGAAGAAGCAAAATCAGCAGATGCTTTCATATTCATAGCATCAGTTATAATCAACCCTTCAAAACCAAGTTTCTCTTTCAATAATTTAGTGACAATATTATGTGAAAGTGATGATGGTAAGTTAACATTGTATTCTAGACTTGGAACACTTAAATGTGCAACCATTACACTTCCAACTCCTGCATCAAATAGTTTTTTATATGGATATAATTCAATTGAATCTAGACGCTGTTCAGAAAACTCTATCGTTGGTAATGTATAATGAGAATCTTTTGCTGTATCTCCATGACCTGGAAAATGTTTAGCACTTGCCAAAACTTTCTCACTTTGTAAACCATTACTAAATGCTATTGACTTATTCGCCACATTGATATGATTCTCACCAAATGAACGATTTCCAATTATAGGATTATCTGGATTTGTATTTACATCTACTACAGGAGCAAAATTCATGTGAATTCCCATTCGCTTACAATGTTTTCCAACTTGCTTCCCAAATTTCTGAATCAATTTATCATCTCTTACTGCACCTAAAGTCATATTCCAAGGATAACGATATGTGTCTTTTAAACGCATATTTAATCCCCATTCCGCATCAATACCAATTAATAATGGAATATTAGAAATAGATTGATACTTATTTGTTAATTGAGCCTGTTTTATAGGCTGATCTTGTAAAAAGATAAGTGAGCCTACATGATATTTTTGAATTAAATTAGTAATAAACTTCTCATGTTTTTCATCAAGATTAGAATATGCAGCAACCATAAATAACTGGCCTATTTTCTCTTCAATAGTTAATGTATCTAAAATGGAATGCACCCATTCTTCTTGTGCTTCATAGTCTTCTGTCGCTAATGGGTCAAAATTTTGAGCATTCGCATATACTGAAGTAATGAAAACGAATATGTAAAGCAATTTTTGTTTCATATATAACCTTAAGAAATTACTGTGCCAAAAAATCGCTTATGCCAACTTTGACTTGCAGAAACTTCCCAATTTGAATCAAAATCAACTTTTGATTGAATCATATTATTAAACACAATAGTCTCTTCGGAGATTTTCCCAACTTTTACAAAGTTTTGAAAATTTGCTAAAGAAATAATATTGATATTCTCCCCAACTTTAAATGCTGTATTCATCTTGTTCATCAAATCAACATTAAAATCTTTTTCTAGTTGTTGCATAAAGTGAACCGAAGAATCTATAGAACATCCTGAAACATTGTTCAATTTTTCATCTACTCCTAAAACAATAAACTGATTATATTTTACAACATATGAAGTTCTTAAATCGTCACCATGTCTTTTCCATGTTGACATAAAGACCTCAATTTTTGAAGTAATTTGTGTTACCTCAACATCCGTAAATTCTCTATTTGATTGGTAAACCCAAACTCTAGCGTCATTCGGTAATGCATCAAAATGTACAATCATACTATAATTTTTGGTTAAACTTTAATCTTAAATCATCAACAGAACTCTCCTGTTTTTTAGGTGACATTCTATCTTTGATTTCTTTCAATACTTTTTTGGTATATAACGGAAAATCTGCCTTCTGAATCCAATTAAAATAGCCTTTATCTCTATTTAAAACATCTTTTACTTTCTGTCCTTTATATTTTCCAAAAGAAAACGTTTCATCTTCCTCATCATCAAACATAATAAAACCAGCCATATCTGCACGTTTTTGATGTGTAGAAAATTCACTCAATTTAGAAACATCGTTTTCTAAATCTTCATATTTCTCAAGTTGTGCCAACAATATCTCATAAGTCGCCAATGTATCCGCTTCTGCAGAATGTGCATCGACTAATTCTTTATCACAATAAAATTTATAGCCTGCACCAAGAGTACGTTGCTCTTTTTTATGAAAAATCACTTGCACATCTATCGCAACTCTATCGTTCATCTCAAAATCTACTTCTGCCCGTAACATTTCTTCGGCAAGCAATGGAATATCAAAACGATTGGAGTTAAACCCTGCTAAATCACAGCCTTCTATCATCTCACTTACTTGCTGCGCCAATTCGTTAAATGTTGGCTCAGTCACTACCCTTTCATTAGTAATTCCATGAATTTCAGATACTTCTATAGGAATTTCCATTTCAGGATTTACCAACCAAGTTTTACTTTCTTTATTTCCGTTTGGAAAAACTTTTAAAATCGATATTTCTACAATTCTATCTTTTGCAATGTTGATCCCTGTAGTTTCAAGGTCAAAAAATACTATTGGTTTTTTGAGGTTTAATGTTGTCATGTGTTTATATCTATTGTCTTTTATTGGTCAAATATGTTCGCAATTAATCATTCTATTATGTGATAATGATTTTAACACGCTCGGTTCATCTATCGTATTAATTACAACTATAAAAGTAAGAATTATTTATGTTACGGTTTTGTTAAAATTAGGGAGTTATTTGGAATTTTTTAACATCAAAAAATTACTCCTCATTCAACTCTTTCTTATAGTTTTCTAATTCTATTTGATATTTCTTTGGCAATTCTGGCGCAACAATATCTTCTCTACTTTTTAATACTTCATAAATTGTATTCGCCACAATTGCGCGAGCTGTTGGTTTATCATCGGCAGGAACAATATACCAAGGTGCATGTCCTTTAGATGTTCTATTGATCGCATCTTCATAACAATCTTGATATTGATCCCACAATTTACGCTCTTTCAAATCTCCTGGAGAAAATTTCCAGTTCTTTTCAGGAAGATTTAATCTGCGTAGTAAACGCTTTTTTTGCTCTTCTTTGGATAAATTTAAAAAGAACTTCAACACAATTGTTCCAGTAGCGGCAATGTGCTTTTCAAACTCATTAATTGAATCCATTCTAGCATGATAAAAAGCGTCATCTAAATCATCAACACTTTTTATAGAAGGAATATTCTCACCCATAATATATCCTGGATGCACACGAGTAACCAATACGTTTTCATAATGTGTACGATTGAAAACTCCAATTTTACCTCGCTCTGGAAGTGCTATATAATGACGCCAAATAAAATCGTGTTTTAATTCTTGTTCTGTTGGCACTTTAAAACTATGCACCACTACTCCACGAGCATTTACATCTTTAAAAACCTCTCGAATCAAACTATCTTTTCCTGATGTATCCATTCCTTGCAAGCATACGAGCATGCTATACTTTCCATGTGCATACATCGTATCTTGAAGTTTACTTATCTTCTTTCGAAGTTTTTTCAACTGTTTCTCTGCATCATCAAACACCTCCTTGGTTACTGAATTTTTTAATGATATTTTACCTTCAACTTTATATCTATTCATCTTAAAATAATTGTAAAGTATAAATATATAAAATTTGAAATCCTTTATCTATTAATATTGTTTTTTTTGATTGAGCAATATTTAAAAACAATTAACTTACAAAAATCAACAATCAAATTGTGATTACTTTGTAACAAATTAATCATAATGAATAAAACTGTAATCATACAAGGAAGTTCTAAAAGTAATGGTGATACCAATACTGTTGTGAACTATTTAAATACAACCAATCAGTTTGATATAATTGATTTGAACACCAAATCTATTGGCCATTTTGACTATGACTTTAAGAATGCTAATGATGATTTCTTAGAAATCATGAAAGAGGTTATAGAAAAATATGACACCATAATATTTGCTACGCCAGTCTATTGGTACAGTATGAGTGGAATTTTAAAAGTATTTTTTGATAGAATTTCTGATTTATTAAAAACAGAAAAAGATATTGGACGTAAACTAAGAGGCAAAAATATGGCAATGATAAGTTGTAGTAATGCAAATGATTTAAAAGAAGGTTTTTCTATGCCTTTTGAAGAATCTGCAAATTATCTTGGAATGAATTATTTAGGAGATATGCATGCTTGGGCTGGAGATGGAGACATAAATGTAGAAGCAAAGAAATTGATTAAAGATTTTAGAAATAAATTCTAATAAAAAATCCCGAGGTTAACTCAGGATTTTTTTATACTATTTACTTGCAAATAGTTTTATATCGTTTTCAGAAACTTCAGTTTCTCCTAAAATGATTAAACGTTCAATAACGTTTCTTAACTCTCTAATATTTCCTGTCCAATCATATTCTTGCAACAATTTAATTGCTTTATTGGAAAATAATTTTACTGCAGTTCCTTGTTCTTCAGCAATCTTGGAAGCAAAGAAACTAATCAATAATGGAATATCGTCTCTTCTATCATTCAATGAAGGAACTTTAATTAAAATCACTGCCAATCGATGATATAAATCTTCTCTAAAATGACCTTCAGCAATTTCTTTTTTCAAGTCTTTATTGGTTGCTGCAACAACACGAACATTCACTTTAATATCTTTATCACTTCCTACCCTACTTATTGTACTCTCTTGTAAAGCACGCAAAACTTTGGCTTGAGCAGACAAACTCATATCTCCGATCTCATCTAAGAAGATAGTTCCGCCATTGGCTGCCTCAAACTTCCCTGCTCTATCTTTATTAGCGCCAGTAAAAGATCCTTTTACATGACCAAACAATTCACTTTCTATCAATTCTGACGGAATTGCAGCACAATTCACCTCAATCATTGGTGCTTTAGTTCTATCACTTTTTTCATGAATCCAATGAGCAACTAATTCTTTTCCAGTTCCATTTGGCCCTGTAATTAAAACACGTGCATCAGTTACGGCAACTTTTTCAATAATTTCTTTTATATGGGCAATGGCCTTACTCTCACCAATCATCTCATATTTCTTGCTTACTTTTTTCTTTAACCGCTTATTTTCAACAACCAATTCTTTTCTATCTAAAGCATTGCGAACAGTATTCAACAATCTATTTAAATCTGGCGGTTTAGAAATATAATCGAAGGCTCCTAAACGCATCGTGTTAACTGCAGTATCCAAATCTCCGTGTCCAGAAATCATGACCATTGGAATTTCGGGTTTAATCATTTTTGCTTTTTCCAAAACCTCAACACCATCCATTTTAGGCATTTTAATATCACATAAAACTAAATCGTAATCGTTGTTTTTTATCTTCTCAATTCCTTCCAATCCATCTTCAGCCTCTTCTACTTGGTATGTATCATTTTCTTCAGAAATGATTTTTTTCAACACTCTTCTAATTGCTGATTCGTCTTCTATGATTAATATCTTTGCCATATTCTTTTTCTTTAGTTGATTGTAATTTCAATTCATTAGTATTGAAATCAAAAACTCTGCCGTTATTTACTAATAATATGTATATCTCTTTGAGGAAATGGTATTTGAATATTATTTTCTCTGAATTTTTTATCTATTTCAAAACGAATTTCACTTTTAGGAACTGCTGCAACAAAACTATCCTTTAATGTAAATATCAACTTGAATTCCAATGCGCTATCTCCAAAATTTGTAAACAAAACCATTGGAGCCGGATGGTGGTATACTTTTGGATGAGATAATGCTACGTCGAGTAAAATAGATTTAACTAATTCTGTATCACTTCCATATGCAACGCCAACTTGAACATTTTCTCTGGTTTCCGAACCATTTTGGGTCCAATTATATAAACTATTAGTTAGGTACAAATGATTAGGTATAACTAGTACTTTATTGTCAAATGTTACAGCTCTAGTTGTTCGTAATTTTATTTCATCTACTCTACCAACTTTACCATCTATTTCAATAATATCTCCAACATGTACAGACTGATCAACTA
>CAWVTS010000086.1:0-9658 GCA_963933045.1 uncultured Lutibacter sp.
CAATTAGACCAGGATATGGTTTACATCCTAAATATTATTATGAGATATTAGGTAAGGTGTTTTCTGTAAATGTTGGAGTGGGTGAACCCTTATCGTTAGAAATGATTAAAAAGTAATTATGAAAGTATTATTTATTGAAAATAGATATAAAACATTTCTTTATGAGGCCATTGCTATTGAATTAGAAAAAGAAGGACATGATGTTTTTTGGCTTATTCAAAATAAAGATTATCAACCTAAATCAGATAGGAAATATATTATACCATACCCAAAAAAAACAACAAAAAAATACGATAAAATAAAAGAAGTTGAAGAGGTAATTTTAATAGATAGGCAACAAAATTTTTTTAAAAAAGAAAATAAATCCTATTTTTATCAATATTATTTTAAGATTAAAGAAAAACTAAATGAACTAAAACCAGATATTGTTTTTGGAGAGTCTACGGCATTTCACGAGCTATTAACTATTAACTTGTGTAAGAAAAATGAAACATTATATCTAAATCCATCATCTTGTCGTTACCCAATAGGACGTTTTTCTTTTTATAAATATGACACTTTAGAACCTTACTTAGGGAGCTTAGAAGTAATGCAGCAGAATAAAGCAAATGAGATCATTAATCAAATTATGTTTAGAACAACAACACCTGATTATATGAAGAAAATTAAAAAACAAAACGGTTTTAAAGATAAACTCACTAAAATAAAATCTTACATTGCTGGGGAAAGATATAATACACCAAATCCTATTGTAAAATATTTTATTGAAAAAGAAAAAGAAAAAACCATACAAGAATGGGATGCCAAAATAAAGCAAAAAATTAAAAAAAAAGCTGTATTTAAAATTTTGTATCCTTTACAGATGCAACCAGAAGCCAATATTGATGTTTGGGGAAAAAAATATAGAAATCAATCAAAACTAATAGAAGACTTATTAGAACATTTACCTAAAAACACAGACTTGTATGTTAAACCGAACCCAAAATCTAAATATGAGCTTTCAAATGAGTTAATAAGTATTGTTGAAAGAAATAAAAACATAATTAGCTTACATCACTCATCAAAAATGGATGATGTTTTACCTGAAATGGATTTAGTGGTCACAGTAACAGGTACTATTGCAATTGAATGTATATTAATTAACAAACCTGTAATTACTTTAGTAAAAACAATAAATAACCAAAGTGAAAATTGTGTTTTTATACCTGATATAAAAAAAATTACCAATATAGTTGAAGTTATAAAAAGTAACACCTTTTATAAAAACACATTAGAAGAAAAAGTTAATTTTATTAATTTATTAAATAAAACAAGTTATAAAGGTATTGTTACAGATCCTTTTACAGATTCTAGTTGTCTTAATAAAGATAATATAAAAAATATGATAATTGCTTTTAATAGTATTTTAATAAATGAATGAACACGTTAACATAGTTTTTTTAAAAAAAAACAACTTATTTAAAGTAACTATATTTGGTATTTTATTTTGGTTGACATTACTAATTTTAACTCCTGTTAAAATAAAACATCCTGTTAGTTTTTTGCCCTTTCTATTAATTTTTATAAATTACATATTTTTTTTTCTTGGTTATTTTTCTCTACCACCGATTAAAAAAGAAAATGTATTATCCTATTCTATTAATAGAAATGCAGTTAAAAAAGCATTATTTATTATTATGGCTATTGCATTATTTGGTGTTTTTTTAAAGCTTTTTGATAAATTCTATTTAAGAGAAGGGTCATTTAATTATTCAATGTCAGAAAACAGAGTTCTGCTTGAAAAAGCAGGGGCATCTGTAATTAGTATTATATCTGCAATCATAAATCCCTTGGCGCTTATCCCTTTGTTTCTTTATCATACATTAAATATGAAAAATAAATGGATGTATACCCTTTGTTTGTTTTTATTTTTTTCTGCATCTTTCGAGTTTCTAATGTTAGGTTCTAGATCAGGGTTATTTGTATTGTTAGTGCTTTTTGCGATCTATCTTAGATATTTCAAAAAACTAAAAATAACCTACGGACGTGTAATAATAGTTAGTGTTCTATTATTTTTTTTAGGTATATATTCTGTTAATCTTTTTATTGAAAGAACTAATGATTTCACAAAAGATAGAAAAAAATCAATAAAACATATTTTAACAAAAGCAGGTTTTAATTACACAATTGAGCCTTCAGAAAGTATTAGAAATAGTATAATTAATTCTAATAACGAAACATTTCAAGTTATTCAGTTAGGGTTTATTAACTTCTCACAATATTATTTACACGGTGTCTATGAATTTAATTATATGTATAATAATTATAGTGCGCCACATTATTACGGAGCTTATACATTTAATGTATTTGCTAAATTTATTAATATAATTTTTAGAACAGATATTGATTTACAATCAATACAAAAAGCACCACCTAGAACAGGTATATACACAACATTTTTTGGACCTATTTTTATTGACTTTGGATGGTTTTCATTTCTTTTTATGTTTTTATTTGGGTTTTTTCAAAAATATATATACAATCAAACAATTAAAGGAAGGTTTCAGTTTATTCCTTTATTATTTTATATGATGATTATTAACTTTTTCTTATTAGTCATTAATTTTATTAACGGAGCTCAAGGAATTTATATTATTACAGGCTTCCTTTTATTCGCAATATTATATATCTTGCTTACAGGGAAATTAATTATATCAAAAAGACAATACGTAAAAATTTTAAAATGAAAATACTATTTAACAAAATATCATTCTATGCAATGCGGTCAATAAAAAATAAAAAAATAAAAAATTTTTTTATAAATAAAAAGGTGAAAGCTATTGGAAACAAAAGCGTTTTTAATGGGGTTGGTAAAAGTATAGAAATTAAAAAGGATGAACTATCATTATCTGGCTGCACAAATTTAGGATTGTTTTTATCAACAGAGGAAGTAGACTTAATTATTGAAAAAACAAAAGACTTTAAATGTTATGATCCTTTCAGAAAAGATTTAGGTTTCTTTAAAGCAGAAATGATACCTAATAAAGTACATGTTGCCAATTATCAGCGTAAAGATTTAGTCTCAATTAAAGAAATATTAGATATTGCTAATAATTCTGACATATTAAAATATGTTCAAGAATTTTTAGGAGCAACACCAACAATCAGTAATATAAATATGTGGTGGTCTATTTCAGGTAAAGAAAAAGCAGAACAAGCTCAGATGTTTCATAGAGATGTAGATGATTTTAAATTTTGTAAACTTTTTATCTATTTAACAAATGTTGAGTTAGAAAATGGTCCACATGTATATGTAGAAGGATCATCAATTTCAAATAAATTATTAAAAATAAGAAGATACCAAGATGAAGAAGTTATAAGTGCATTTGGAGAAAACAAAATAAAGTTTTTTACAGGAAAAAAAGGAAGTACTTTTCTTGCTGATACATTTGGTTTCCATAAAGGTCTTTTACCACAAAAAGGGAAAAGATTATTATTGCAGGTTCAATACTCATTAAATCCTATAGGTATAGAGAAATACGAACCAATAAGTATTAGTAATAATCCATATGACAGTTATGTTAATAGGCTTATTTTACAATAAATTAGATGAAAAAAATAATACGTGTATTTTCTGAATTTTTCATCTTTAGATGGATTTCTCTATTATTTTTAAAAATTTCATGGGCCTTTTCAAGAGTTTGGAGTCATTTAAGGTTTAAAGCATTAGTGCCAAACTCAGGAGATAGTGTTTGTCATTACAGTGTTGAAATTAAATATGGAAACAATATCATTATAGGAAATAAAGTTGCCATAGGTAGAAATAGTTCTATTGGTGCAAAATCTAAAATAATCATTGGAAATAATGTTACTTTATCTAGGGGGGTAATTATAGAAACTGCAGGTTTAGACTTTTCTAAAGCACCTCCCTACAAACACTTCTCTTTTCCTATAACAATTAAAGAAGGGGTTTGGATTGGAGCTAATTCTGTTATTCTAGGAGGAGTTGTTATAAATGAAAAAGCGATTATAGGATCTGGGGCAGTGGTCACTAAAGATGTACCTGCAGGTGCAATAATTGTTGGAGCAAAAAACAGAAATTTAAAATTAGAAAAATGAAGAAATACCTAACCGCTTTAGTCTGTTTATTTCCAAGTAAAATAGCAGTATTTTTTTTAAAAATATTAGGGCATAAAGTTTCATATTCCTCCAAAATTGGGTTTTCATTAGTGCTTGTTAAAAAATTAAATCTTGAAAAAAAAACAAAAATAGGCCACTTAAATTTTATAAATATTGATTTAATTTGTTTTAAAGAACAGGCGTACATAGGGCATCTAAATATAATTAAAGGTCCTTTTTCCTTGAATTTTGAAAAACAAGGAGCTATAGGTAATTCAAATAGTTTAATAAGAGCTTCTCAAGGAGTTTCTTATGGTGAAGCTTTTTTGCATTTAGGAGAACTGAGTAAAATAACAGCAAAACACAAAATTGATTTAACCAGGAGTGTTCATTTAGGTAATTTCACCACATTAGCAGGAATTGGGTCGCAAATTTGGACTCATGGTTATTTGCATGATATTGAAGGGCCAGGGAGGTTTAGAATAGATGGTGAAGTAATTATAGAAGACAATATCTACATTGGTTCTGCAACAGTAATAAATGCAGGAATAACAATTAAAAAAGGAATAACAATTGGAAGTAATTCTGTTGTTTCTAAAGATTTAATTGAAAGTGGAATGTATGTTAATCAACGTTTACGGTTCATAGAAAAATCATTTGAAGAATCTAAAAAAGAATTAAAAAAGATAGAAGGTGAAAATTTAGTTGAGGAAGTATACACAAAATAGTAGTTAATGAAAAAATATCTTTTAGTAATACTGATAGCGTTTTTAACATCTTGTAAAACAGAAAACAAAAACACTATTCAAAACAAAAATACAGAAAAACTAAAGTTTTCGGAAAAAAATTTAGCAATTAATGAGAATTATAAAATAGGAGATGTTCGTCGTTATGGAATCTTTCCTGATAGTGCTTATGCATACACTCACCCAATAACTAAAGAACCAAAAATTAATTCTATTTTAGATTTAGCGGAGCAAAATGGCGTTGAATTGTTCTTTCCAAAAGGGAATTATAAATACCCTTTAATCCTTGATTCTAGAGAAAATATTACAATTAAGTCCGATAAAGCAGAATTTGATATTATTCAAATAACTCCTAATGCCAAAAACAGAAAAAAACCAAAAAACATAACGATAAAAGGTACAATAATAACATTTGATAGGTTAGGGATTACGGAAGCTAGTAATATTAAAATAGACAGTGTTATAATTCATTCTTCTATAGAAAAGAATCCAAGAAAAACAAGGTCAAGAGGTTGCCACATATACCATGGTTGTAATAATATAAAAATTAAATACCTTCAAATCAAAGATTTCGGATCTGGAGATAAAAGATACCAAAATAACCATGCGGCTTTAGCAATTGATGGTTGGGGAAATAATCCAAAAAACATTAGAATAGATGAAGTTATCATAAATTCTTCAGATAGACATGGAGTATATATTACAGGAGAAAATAATGTAATAAAAAAAATGACTATAGAAAAATATGGGCAAGGTTCGTCTGAATTAATGAGTGGCATGCAAGATGCTGCTAAAGGAGAAGAAAAGGTTTTATCTGGCTTATGGGTAAACCGGTGCAATAATTGTACCCTCAATTATGTAACTGTACTAACCAAAGGAAATAATGGTTATGCGCTAAAATTAGATGAGGGAAAATCTAGCGAGCCTACAATAATTAATAAAATAATTTTAGATGTTGATTACAAAGATGAATTAATTTTAGATGACTTATTAACTAATGTGTTGGTTAAAAAAATAATAAAACAATGACGGTAAATAGTTTTAAAAACAAAAGACCCTTAATTTATATATTTTTAATTAATATTCTTATCAGTAGTTTTGTGTTCTCTTATGCAATTAATAGCATTTCAATAATTTTATTATTCGTATTCTTTTTTACTGATAGTAAAGAAAATATAAAAAATAAATTTAAAACTCTAAAGAATAATAAAATAGTTGTTTTCTATGTACTATTTTTTTTAGCACAGCTATTAGGAATGTGTTATACTCAAAATACTACAACAGGGTGGATGAAAATACAGAAATTTTTACCAGTTTTTTTTCTTCCATTAATTGCCTTTTCAGAAAAATTTAGCAGAAAACAATTTATTTTAAATGTAGAGTTTTTAAAAGTATTTTTTACTTTATTTTTTATAATGTATTTAATTTTTCATGTTTTTGTTGAAAATCAGCCAATTGGTACTTTTGTATTTATTGTTATTAATAATAAACTTGGTATGAGTCAATTTTATTTAGCTGTAATTTTATTAATTCCGTTTTTACACTGTTTAAATCAAATTGAGCATAAAGAAAACAGAGGCTATAATCTTATTCTTTCAATATTCTTTTTCTTTTGTTTAATCATTTTAAAAAATAAAACAACCATTTTTATTTTAGGTTTAACTTTGCTTTTTAAAGCTTTTTTATTTTTAAAAAATAAATTTACTGTAATAAAAACAATAGGCATAGTTAGCTTACTAATTGGTGTTTTTTTATCTACTATCTTTTTTGTTCCAGGGTTAAAGAAAAAATTTGCTATTTTAGTAAAAACTACAGATTTTAACATAGAAACTATTATTACAAAAAACAAAGTAACTCATACAAAAAACACATTAGAACATAGAGTTTTAATAAATACTATAGCTTTAAAAGAAATTAAAAAATCTTTTCTTTTTGGTGTTGGTACTGGAGATTATTTAGATCTTTTATATTTTAATTATAAAAAAATATATTTTAAACAAGGTATTAGAGAAAGGTATAATAATCATAATCAATATTTTTCAGAGTTTTTAAAAACAGGTGTTTTTGGTGGTGTTTTATTCATAGTATTAATTTTTCTATTGTTAAAATCAGCATCAAATAAAGATGTGTTTTTCGTATATCTTATAATGTTTTTTTCTATTGCTTGTTTTTTTGAGTCTTATTTAGAAAGACAACATGGAATTCTAATATTTTCTTTTATTTTACCTTTGTTTCTAAAATTTGATAAAAAAAAGTGAGAAAAAATCTAATTTTTCTGTTTTCATTTTCCTTAGTGAAAGGAATTGTTTTTTTAGCACCACTTCTTTTAGCTGATATTTTAACGGGTAAAGACTTTGGTGTTTTAGAATATTCTCTTGCAGGAATTGGTATGTTATTAAATGCTGTAATGAATTTAGGTGTTCAAGGTGCTTATCCTTATTTTATAATTAGAAAAAAGATGGCTAAGCTTAAAAACGGATTCTCTCTTCACCCTTTATGGTTGACCCTGTTTTTTATTGGAAACCAAATTATATATTTTTCTTTTAAACGCTATGGATTAGAAATTTATTTGGCAATTAATATTTCATACATAATTGCAAATCAAATGTTTTTTTCTACAAAACTAAAAAGCCATAGCAATATTTTTAGAGCAGTATTTTTAGATGCAGGTATTTATATTTTATTACTGTTTTTTATTATTGGTTACTATCTTAAATTTATTACTCCTTCAATAAGCAATATTAGTGTTTCACTTTTTTTTTATGGATGTATTTTTGTTGTTAATGCGTTTTATAGATTTATAAGAGAGAGTAAAAAAACTATATTTAATCATTATAAAAAAATACTTAAATTTAGTATTCACTTACTTATTTCTTCTTTGTTCTTGTTCTTACTTACAGTTTCTGGAAGAATTCTATCTAAACATTTTTTTGGTTATGAAGCAACTGGTATCTATGGTTTTTATTTCCGTTTATCTGCAATTGTTGTTATGATTTACCAAGTAATTTCCATAAGGTATTTTAAAGAATTATACACAAAGAAGCCAAAGATACTAGACTATTACTTTTCTTTATTTTATTTTTTTATTTTTGTTTTATCCATAATTATCTATTTCATTTACCCATACTTAGTGCCATCTTTTTCTGAATATTTTGTAAATACTTACCCAAATAATAAAGCATTATTTTTTGTAATATTTTGTCAAATGACATTTTGGATAGCATCTGCTTTACAATCTAATATTGTTGATAGAGAAGGGTTGTCAAAAGTTAATAATTTGTATTTTTTGGGGCTTTTTATTCTTTCTATAGTGGTGCTTTACTTATATAGGGATTATCTTACATTATTAAGCCTGACATTTATTCTTTATTCCCTGTTTTTTATGGCCAATATTACCCAGTTTTTAGCATTAAGAACAAAGAAAATTATTTTCAAAAAATCACTTCTTTCTTTAACGTTTGTTTATATTACATCTTGTTTAATGTTAATTTTAATAAGTTAAAAATGGCTAAATCAAAACATTTTGCTTTTTTTGTAAGCCTTTTTGGTGGTATTTTTATTTGGTTTTTTATTTTTATTTTATTTCCTGCAAAAATTATATCTCCTTTTGCAAAAGAATCATTTTGGTTTATTTTTCTTTCTTATGTCTTTTTAATTCTCGGGTATCTTTTTTTTCCAAATACAAAAACGCAGAATAAAGGTTTCGTAATAATTAGTAAAAGGTTCATCTATATTATTATTGGAACTACTTTAATGAGTTATTTATTTAGATATATTGATTTGTTTATATTCAGAAAGGTGAGTTTTAGTAATGATGTTTGGCAAAATAGAGCATTATTAGCAGAAACTAAACCAAACTTTATTTTCACTCTCAGCGCTATTTTAACGCATCTTTATTTTATTCCAATCATATTTGTTCTCAAGAATAAAATAACGGAAAAAAAAATAATTATGATTTCCTTATTATTATTCTTGCTTCCTTTTATTGAAGGTTTTATTAGGGGAAGTAGAAATGCGTTTTTCACACCTGTTATTTTGCTCCTTATTATACTACTTTATTTTAAAAAAATATTTTTCACTAGGAAACATATTTTACTTATTATTTTTACCATTACTATTTTATTTACAATAGCCACATCTATTATTATGCAAAGGGAGGCTGGTGAAACAGATGATAATTACTCATCATTAACAACAGATTTTTTTTTAAATAAGTTTTTAGAACCTAGTCCCGTATTATTTGAAGTAATACATTCAACAAATAACAATAGTATAAAAAAAATGATGGTATCTGGTTTTCAAATAGCACAATACTATGTGCATGGAGTTTTTGAATTTGACAACCTAGTCAAGTATTACCAGAAAACACCAATAAAACATCAATATGGGAAGTTTACTTTTAGTATAATTAATAAATTTACAAATAAATATAAACTTACAGATTCTAATTTAAAAGAAGTGCAATTTATGAATCCAAGAGGTAGTACATTTGTTACTTTCTTCGGAGGGCTCTATGTAGACTTTGGATGGCTTGGTTTAATAATGATTTTTTTATATGGGTGTTTTCAGAAAAATATTGTTAATAAAGTTATTGTTGGAAATAATAGCTATTTACCACTATTTTTTTTCTTGCTTTTTTGTAATTTTTTCATGTTAACATTTAATTTTTTAAAAGGTATGGGAACCTACATTTTGGTTGTTTGTTTTGCCTTTATTTTTAGTCTTTCTTTGTTGAATAAATTATTATTAAAAAAATAAGTGAAAGTAGCTATTATTCATTATTGGTTTATTACAAGAAGAGGAGGAGAAAAAGT
>CAWVTS010000087.1:0-9584 GCA_963933045.1 uncultured Lutibacter sp.
AACCGCCATGAAAAACAAAATCGATAGTATTATGAGGAACATTATATTTTTTTGAAATATATTCTTGTGAATTTAAAAGAATTTTTGGAGTTAATTTTACGTTTCCAGGCTTGTATACTCCATGAACGTTTCCAAAAGCAGCAGCAATTGTAAATTTAGGGCTTACCTTCATTAATTCTTCATAAGCATATGCAACTTCTTCTGGTTGAGTATATAATTTTGAAGCATCTACATCAGTATTATCTACACCATCTTCTTCACCACCAGTAATTCCAAGTTCAATCTCTAAAGTCATTCCCATTTTACTCATACGAGCCAAATATTTTTTACAGATTTCAATATTTTCTTCAATAGGCTCTTCAGATAAATCAATCATGTGAGAACTATATAATGGCTTTCCAGTTTCTGCGAAATGTTTTTCACTTGCATCTAAAAGGCCATCAATCCAAGGTAACAATTTTTTGGCACAATGATCGGTATGTAAAATTACAGGGACACCATATGCTTCTGATAATGTATGAACACTTTTTGCACCAGCAATAGCTCCTGCAATTGCTGCTTTTTGGCCTTCGTTTGATAATCCTTTACCTGCATTAAAGTGTGCTCCACCATTTGAAAACTGAATGATAACAGGAGCATTCAATTCTTTTGCAGTTTCTAAAACTCCGTTAATAGTTGATGATCCAGTTACGTTTACTGCAGGAAGTGCAAATTTTTTATCTTTTGCTAATCGAAAAATTTCTTGTACTTCGTCTCCAGTTGCAACTCCAGGGTTTATATTATAGTTCATAGTTGGTTCTTGTTAGTTATATATACAAAATTACATATTTTTTGTTTTAAACTTGATAAGAAAATAAAGAGTTTGCTATTACGTTTTAGTAAATTGTAAAAACCACTAAAAAGGATAATTAATTCCTATGTTATAAACAGCATTTCCAAAATTATAATTACTAAACCATTTTGAATCATCATTTTGATACGGTTCATAAGTTTTAAAACCTAAATCTAATCTAATTACCAAAAAGTTAAAATCATATCTAATTCCAAAACCTGTTCCAAGTGCAATAGAATTTAAAGACTTAAGACCATTAAACTTTCCTTCAGGCTCAATCAAATTTGATTTAGAGATGTCCCAAATGTTTCCTGCATCTGCAAATAAAGCACCTTTTACACTGTTTATTATCTTAAATCGATACTCTAAACTTGCTAAAAACTTCAATGTTCCAACATTATATTCAAGTCCGTTTTTAATAGATCCAGGACCTAAGTCATAGATTTTCCAAGCGCGTAAATCATTAGCTCCTCCAATAAAATAACTTCTACTAAACGGAATTTCATCTGAGTTTCCGTATGGAATTGCAATACCTAATAAACTTCTAAATGCAAGAACATTGTCGCTAGAGGTTCCCCAAAACTTTTTGTATTCTAGGTCTGTTTTGAAATATTGGGCAACACGAATGCCAGCTAGTTCTTTAGGTCTATTTGTAGGTTTTTTTATTAAAACAGTTGTCAGAGCACCAGAAGATGCGACTCTTGCCCTAAAAAATGAAAAATTTGCGTCTTTATAACTTTCACTGTTATTGTAAGTATATTGATAAGAAATTACAGGCACTAGTAGATCTTCAGTAATAATTTCATATCTTTTTTTAACATTCTGAACAGTAAGATATTCAGAAGGGTTTGAATTCTGTAATCCATTAGAATTGTCAAGTACAAAGGATATAAACGTTTGAATACCTGCAAGATCTTTATCGTCAGTTGGTAAATTTGACGAAAGACTTAAATCATTTGAGATGTCACTTAAGCTATTGTATTCAGATCTATAAATATTGTAATAGTCATTTACATTTTTATTCCTAATATATTGAGCGTTTAATAATTCAAATTTATGTTTTTTAGTTTTTGTTGATTCCCAATTATAATCTAGAATTCCGGTAAATTTTTGTTTGTCTAATCCTATATTTTTTTGAAAACTTGACCCAAAAGTAAATTGTGTTTTTGGAGACATTGTTTTAGAAATGATTTTATCAGTTTTTAAAGGGAACAGTATACGAGGAATTTCTAAAGATACATCTCCACCAAATTCATATGCGTTTAAAAAGCCACCAGAGTTATTTGCAGCATCTCTTGATGAATTGAAAAATGAACCTTGAACAGAAAACCTTAAAATTTCTAAGCCTCTAAATGTATTTCTATTTAATACGGATATTTTACCAGAAACACCTAATTGCTTTATATTAGAATGTGTTAATTCAGTATTTGCAGAGAAAGAGTATTTCTTATATGGTGTTAAATAAATTTTAGCAGCAAGGTTTTCATCATCAATTTCATTATATTTGATATTTACAATTTTAAAATTTTGTAAACCTCTCAAGTGTTTTCGAGTTAAGTTTTTATCTTCGTCTCTATAAATTTTATTTGGGTCAATAAAAATAGAATTTGACAATAACTTTGAGTTGTATTTTAAACCATCGTGTGCGTAAAAATTTATACCGTTATATTGATCAGTTTTAGTATAACGTTCATCTTTTCTATTAAAAGTGTAGTCTGTAAAAACATCTATTTTATTTATTTTTTGGACTTTATAGGGTTCTGTGTAAATACTATCATTCTGTTCAATAAAGCGATCACTTATATTTAATTTTATGTCAGATTTGTAAGAATTTGAAGTAGAATCTGCTTTAAAACCAATTGCGCTCTTTGTGAAATGGTAAATTCCTGAGTTTCTATACAATTTAGTAATTCTATCAGCTTCATCTTCAAAAAAGTAATATTTAAATTGTTTTCCTTTTTTTATAAATGATTTTTCTTTGTGCAACTTGAATATGGAATCTAAGACAGGAGATTTAATTTCTCTAGAAATACTGTCTAAGCTAAAAGCTTCACCAGTTTTTATGATATATTCAACATTAACGAGTTTGTTGTTTTTAAAATGAGTTTTATAATCAACCTTTGCTCTAAAATAGCCTTGATTAATAAAGTGTTGTTTTAAGTTATCTCGAGTTAATTTTGTTTTAGTTGTATCTAAAACAACAGGAGCTTCACCATTTTTAAATACCCATTGGTTGAAATTGTATTTAAACTTTCTAAAGCCTCTAGTTTGCTTTTCTGAAAAAACAGTGGAAAATTTTCTTTCTTTACTTGGAAATGAATCTTTCCATTTGGCATATGAGGTTTCATGTTTTTTATTACCAAGATTATAAAAATGAAGTGCAACAGGAATACCAAGAGATAATCTGTTTGGTCTCTGTATTACATAGTCGTTTACTTCATCTTCAACATTTTTCTTGTCGTTAACAATTACTGTATTTTTTTTTAATAAGTGCTCATTTTCTGTTATGTATTTTGCTGTATTACATGCTGAAAAAAATAGCAATGTAAACACAAGAAGCACGAATAATATTGTATAATTGCTTTTCAACAAATAAGAGTTTAAATTTGCTCAAAAATAACACTTTCTTATGTTATCCAAAAGTCAACTGAAATTAATAACGAGTTTACGGCAAAAAAAGTACAGAACTAAAGAAAATCTCTTTATTGCTGAAGGGGTTAAAGTGGTAAATGAGTTTCTAAACTCTGGAATAAAGACACATGAAATTTTTTGTACTACAGATTTTTCGCATTCTCTTTCAGAAGATATTTTTCAATTCATTTCTAATGAAGAGCTAAAAAAGATTAGTCTTTTAAAAACTCCAAATCAAGTTTTAGGATTATTTGAAATTCCTGAAGAAAAAGAAATTATTAAAGTAGGATTAACCTTAGTTCTAGACTCAATAAGTGATCCAGGGAATTTGGGAACAATTATTAGATTATCTGATTGGTTTGGAATTCATCAAATTATTTGTTCAGAAACTACTGTTGATTGTTATAATCCTAAAGTAGTTATGTCTACAATGGGCTCTTTGAAAAGAGTCAGTGTGAAGTATACTGACTTAAAAACATATATAAAATCAACAAAATTACCAGTTTATGCTGCTATGATGAACGGGGAAAATGTATATAAAACGAAATTGATAAATGAAGCGATTTTGGTTATGGGTAATGAAGCAAATGGCATAAGTAAAGAAATACTAGATTTGATCACTAATCAAATAACTATTCCTAGATTTGGTAATAAACAAGAAACAGAAAGTTTGAATGTTGCAACAGCAACTGCAATATTATTAAGCGAATTTAAAAGGGTTTAATGAAAAGCAAAATTTATAAAAACCCCTCTTGTCCCAAAATAATCTATTGGACCAGTCCATTGACTATTAGGGTCTTCATCAGGAACTAATTCTTTATTTAAAGCAAATATTCCTCTAATAGAAGGTGAAAAGATGAAATATGGAAGGTATAAATCTACTCCAAAGCCAAGTTCATATGCGAAATTAGATGACTTCATTCGAAATTCACCACCGGAATTATCTTCAGGGTTTTCTTCATTACTAGAGAAATTGTAATCATATGATAAGCCACCAATAATATATGGCCTCATATTCCCTAATCTATCTGTATGTAACTTCAATAAAAGAGGGACACGTAAATATGTTGCACCAACTTTTCTAATACTATCTCTTTCTCCTCCAGGAATATTTGTAAAAGCGAGTGTTTTGGTATTACTAGAAAGCCCTGGTTCAATACGTATAGAAATATTTTTATGGAGATTCCATCCACCAATTAACCCAATATTAAAACCAACTCCAGCATCTACATCAATAAAAGTATTTATTTGAGTGTAATTAATCTTGAAATCTTTTTTATTTAACCCAAGATAATAACCCCAATAAATCTTTTTAGCATCTTCATCAAGATGATATTCGATTACTTCTTTTTGAGCATTTGCATTAAAAAAACTCAGGATTAGACATAAGATTAAAGGAAATACGGCTTTTTTCATAGTTGTTTTGTAGCCTTATAAATAGTAGCTACACCAAAAGTTTGTGGTTTGTTTTCTACATCTATAAACCCAACTTTTCGTAAAATATTGTTGAGAACTTCACCATATGGGAATTTAGACGCAGATTCGGATAAATAAGAATATGCAGAACCTTCTTTAGAAAACAGTTTTCCAATTAATGGTAAAATAACTGAACAATGAAATTTATACCCTTGTTTAAAAGGTGTTTTTTCTGGTACGGATGTTTCTAAAATCACAAAAGTTCCATTGGGTTTTAAAACCCTTAGTATCTCTGACAATCCTTTTTCTAAAGTTTCAAAATTACGAACCCCAAAAGCAACTGTAATTGCATCAAAACTATTATCTTCAAAGGGCATGTTTTCAGAGTCTCCAAGAATCATTTCAATTTTGTCTGAAAGTTTTTCTTTTGATATTTTTTGTTTCCCTACATCAAGCATTCCTTGAGAAATGTCTAGGCCAATAATATTTTTAGCAGTTGTATTCTTAGCCATATTGATAGCTAAATCTCCTGTACCTGTTGCAATGTCTAAGACTCTAGAAGGATTAACTTCCTTAACAAGATTTACTACTTTTTTTCGCCATTTCACATCTATTCCAAAAGAAATCATTCTATTTAGTCCGTCATAATTCTCAGAAATGTTATCGAACATTTGAGCAACTTGTTCTTTTTTGCCTAGTTCTGAATCTTTGTATGGAGTTACTTTTTCAGACATTTAATTAACCATTTATAGCAATTACAGATTCAATTTTATTAGGAATCATTTCTTTAAGCATTGTCTCAATACCACTTTTTAATGTCATTGTTGAGGATGGGCAACCGCTACAGGCACCTTGTAAAATTACATTTACAGTCTTACTTTTTTCATCATATGATTCAAATTGTATATTTCCTCCATCAGATGCTACAGCAGGTCTAATATATTCGTCTAAAATATCAATAATTTGCTGAGAAGTTTCATCTAGATCTTCGGCTGTTATCGCAAGGGACTTTATAATTTTAGGGACTATATTCTCATTAAGAATGATGTTTCCATCAGCAATATATTGTCTTATAAAACTGCGGACTTCATTTGCCACTTCTGACCATTCTGCAATATCAAATTTAGCAACTGACACATAGTTTTCAGAAATAAAAACTTCTTTAATAAAAGGCAACCTAAACAACTCTATTGCTAAAGGAGCCTCTTTAGCTTCATCAATATTTTTAAATTCAAATGTTTGAGAAGTTAGCATTCTATTAGCAACAAACTTCATGACACTTGGATTTGGTGTGCTTTCTGCATAAATTTCAATGGCTACTTTTTTAGTTGATTTAACTTCAGCATCTATTATAAGGTTGCCATCATTTAAATAACGCTCAATTTCACTTTTAACCTCTTCTTGAACATCAACCCACTCAATAATATCGTATCGTTCTATAGCAATAAAATTAGCAGTAATGTAGATTTTTTTCACAAAAGGTAAGTGAAAAAGTTGTTGTGCTAATACAGAGTTTTTGGCTTCGTCAATATTATTGTATTCATAACTACCATTTGTAATAGTAGAGGTGTGAACAAATTTTAAAATTGTTGACGTATTTGTTGGTTGAATTGAAACTGAAATATTATCCATTCTAATTAAAGTAAATTTTTGACAAAAGTACTAAAAGTATATCTAAGAAGTTGGATATTTTTGAGCAATTAGTTAATTTACTCTTGTATGGAAAAAGCCTCATAATTAATCAATTATGAGGCTTTTTCACGAGGAAACAAATATTAAATATTGAACACTAAAGTTGCTGTAACTTTAGAAGTGTCAATATCTAATTCTGTAGCGTTTATTTCGTTATATTCAGGGTAGAAATCATAAACATCAGTTCTGTTAGAATTCTCATATGATAAGTCTAACTTGACATTACCAAAATTATAACCCAATCCAAAAGTGTATCCTTTTAAATGATCAGAAGATAAAGCGTTTTTGTATGGGCTTTGTTGATGGTGGTATCCGCCTCTAAAACTCACTTTTTTAATTCTCCATTCAGAACCGATACGTAATTCTGCCGTTGGTTCAAAATCAGAATTGAATGATTGATTTTCAGAGTTAAAATCAGTAGTCGGTCCTAATTTAATATTGCTATAATTTCTGTGAGCATAATCTAAACTGATCAGTCCATTTTTTTCAAATATATAAGCGAAACTCCCAGTTACTTTACCTGGAGTTCTTAATGTGTAGTCAAATAAATTTGCGCCATCATCACTAACAAACTCTTCTGTAAAGTTATACCAAGTTGGAGATTGATAAGATAACCCTAATCTAATATTGTCAGTTGGTTTAGAAATAAGCCCAAGAGAAAAGGAAGCGCCAGTTCCATTAATATAAAGGTCATTTCTTAAATGCGCAAAAGAATTATTTGTATTTCCATTTCCATCATTATTATTTTCTGCTAAAGAAACACCTTGATAAAAATTCAGGTCATTTGATGTGAATGAAGCACCAATATATAGGTCGTCTCTATATTGAGTTGCTATAGAGAATGTATATTTGTCATTTTTTCCACTTGTATAGTTTTCAAATATTTGTCCATCAGAATTTAAATATAAAACATCGTTTGTATCATCATCGTCATCTGTAAAATCTCCGTCATAAATAAAAGTTGGAAATTCACTATTTCCGTTAGCTCTCCAATTATTATTATAATCTTGGGACATGCTATAATTGAAGCCAAGTGCAGTTCTTTTCCATTTAGAGCCATTATTTTTAAAAGAAAAAACGAGACCTGCTTGAGATAAATTTGCGAAATTATTGTCAATAGTTGTATTAGTTCCGTAATAGTTAGAATTGATAGATTGACTCCTTGAGTTTAATGAAGCAGAAAACTCACTTTTCAAAAACACCGCAATTCCTGCAGGGTTTATTTCAGTTGCGCTCATATCTCCACCTAAGGCTCCAAATGCACCACTCATTGCTCTATATCTGGCAGTACCATTGTTGTCATTGCCACTAAACAAAACTCCTAAATCATTATAGCCTAATGATTGTGCATTCATAACTATTGAGCATAGAAATGCTCCTAAAAAAAGTATTTTTTTCATTTGTTTGCTTTTTTAAATTATCTCCTTCTCCTTGTAGTTCTGGTTGTTGTTTTAGGTCTACTTGAACTTCTCGTTGAAGAACTTCGAGTGGAAGGTGTCCTGGTTGTTCGAGTTGAAGAATTGTTTGAAGAACTTCTTGTTGTATTATTAACACTTCTGGAATTAGACCTTGTTGTATTACTTGGAGTTCTTCGCGTGCTTGTTCTTTGAGTGTTTGTACCAATTGTTCTTCTAGTTCTTGAAGAAGTATTAGAGTTTACTCTACTAGAAACCTGTCTTCTATTTATATTGCTTCTAGTGTTATGAGCTGTTCTTGAACCATAACTATCATAATTCCTGAAGTAATTGTTGCGCCCATAGAAGTTTCTACCATAATAAAAGTTATTAAATCCACCGAAAGCATTAAATCTACCAAAATTATTATAATATGATTGGCAATAAATATCATAAAAGAATCCGTAAGGATTATTATAAGCATAATTGACTCCTCCAAATCTCCAAGAGTTATTAAATCCTATAAAAGGATAATTATATCCGAAACCAAAAGGTCTATTGAAGTTTTGAAAGCCACCAAACCCAAAGTTGTTGCCTAAATATATGTTTACTGAAGTGTTATCTGAATTACCCCATGGTGAAGAGTTAGAATTGTTTTGAATACTATCACTTTCTATATATTGGTCATCAGTGTATTGAAAATCATCTACATTAGTAATTAAATCTTCGTTTGAAATTTCACGATATTCTTCATAAGATACTGAAAAATAGTCACTTCCATTACTAGAAACTTCATCATTTGAAACAACCTTTATATTGCTTGAAGAATTATAAATTCCATCGTCATCATTGTAAGCGCTTTGGTATGTGCCACAAGAAGATAAGCCTAGAATTGCTAACAAAGCAAGTAAAAGTTTTGAGTTTGTTAAATTAGGTAAGTAAAAATCTTTCATAATCCTTTGATTTTTTACGTTAAAACTACAAAAAATAAGTAGTTTTGTCGAGATTAATATTATATCATTAACATCACAATTTTTGTGCCAAACTTTTAAGTATGAGTAAGAAGTTAACGACTAGAGAAGAAGATTATTCAAAATGGTATAATGAATTGGTTGTAAAAGCTGATTTAGCAGAGAATTCAGGTGTGCGAGGGTGTATGGTTATTAAGCCTTACGGCTATGCTATTTGGGAAAAAATGCAAGCAGAGTTAGATAGAATGTTTAAAGAAACAGGTCATGAAAACGCATATTTTCCGATTTTTATTCCTAAATCTTATTTTTCAAAAGAGGCAAGTCATGTAGATGGCTTTGCAAAAGAATGTGCTGTTGTGACTCATTACAGACTTAAAAATGATGAGAATGGTAATGTTGTAGTTGATGAAACTGCAAAATTAGAGGAAGAATTAATTGTTCGTCCAACTTCAGAAACTATTATTTGGGATACCTATAGAAAGTGGATTGAATCATATAGAGATTTACCAATTTTGATAAATCAATGGGCAAATGTTGTGCGTTGGGAAATGCGTACTAGATTGTTTTTAAGAACTGCTGAGTTTTTATGGCAAGAGGGGCATACTGCTCATGCAACAAAAGATGAAGCTGTTACGGAATCAAAATTAA
>CAWVTS010000088.1:0-9329 GCA_963933045.1 uncultured Lutibacter sp.
AAAACCATTCTAGCCCTGCATTTTGCATCCATAAAGGAGCTCGTTTTGTGAGGCCGGCGATAACATCAAAACTACCACCAACACCCATAATAAAATTGACTACCTTCAGTTCGTTTTTAAACTCATATAAAAAGTTTTCCTTTTTTGGCGATGTAATGGCAACAAACAACATATTAGCGCCACTAGAAGCTATTTTATTAGCTATAAACGATTCTTCTTCTTTATTGTAATAGCCATTCCTATAACCCGCTATTAAATTTCCCCCGTATTTTTCGCTATAAATAGCAATCACTTTTTTGACCACTTCTTCTTTGGCTCCAAATAAAAATATTGTATGATTATTTTTATAAGCAAGTTCCACCAAATTTTGCATTAAATCGATCCCAGCAACTCTTTCTTTTAATGGCTTGTTCAAAAATTTAGCTGCCCATATCACTGCTTGACCATCTGCATTGATAATATCGCTGTTATTGACACTCTCTCTTAACTGGTTGTCCTTTTGCAATTGAACAATCTTTCCTGCATTAACAACAACATGGTGGATATGGTT
Organism: uncultured Lutibacter sp.; assembly: GCA_963933045.1. Lineage (GTDB taxonomy): Bacteria > Bacteroidota > Bacteroidia > Flavobacteriales > Flavobacteriaceae > Urechidicola. The sequence goes on from CAWVTS010000088.1 coordinate 551, forward strand.
GTCATTTAAAATAGCTTCTTCAACACAATTTATTGTTTCCGGCATGGATAAATTATGAACTCTTGTATTTAATATATTTCTTACTTGGATACTCATAAATAATATGTGTAAGATTGCATTTTTTCTCTAATGATTAATAAATAAATAGGAATTGTAGTATAAGTGAAAAAATTGCCGGCAAAGAATATGAGAAATATTAAAAAAACAATAAAAATTAGGTCAATTCTAACCAACTTAAAGGTGATTAAAAACTTATAATAAATAAATAAATAAAAGGCTCCTCCTAGAAAGCCCCAAAAATGTATAACATCAGTAATGTCAAGTTGTGAACGAGCATTTATATTGTTTAAACCTCCTATTAAATAATTTATAAAACTCCAATTTTGCTTTATATTGGGGAGTGTGTTATTTAAAAACAATTGATCTCTATAGGATAGTATTGAAGAAGCTAAACCATCACTCTGTCTTATATGATTAAATTGTCCAAACTCAAAAAATAAAAGATAACCTAGTATGAATGTAGTTAAAACAAAAACAAAACTTAATAAATATTTCTTTTTATAATTTTTATATCTAATGAAAAAATAGGTCAATGTTACAGCAGACAATCCTAAATAAATTGATTTTGTCCCTATAAAAAAACAGACGATAAAGACTAATATTGATTTCCATTTATTAAAAAATTGTTCTTTATATGAATATAAAAAATAAAATAATGAAATTAAGTAAAAGTAAGTACTTGTTGTAGATGTTCTTAGTAATCCATTATAACCAAAACGACTAAATTCATAAGTTTCAAAAATTTGAATTTTAAACAAAAAACCAAAAACTATTAAAAAAGAGTTTAGGATAATTATTGCTTCAAAGAATTTAAAAAGTAATTTTTTTGAGCTTTCGTTAATTATTAAATGGTTATTAAAATATAAAAAAAGAATTAATGGAAAAATATATCTTAAAAATAAGACTATGATATTTGTAGAAAAACCATCAGGAATAAAATATTGTCCCATTAAAAAACAAATACTTAGTCCAATTATTGATAAAAAATGGAAATACTTTTTATAATAGAATATAATTTTGAAAGTAATAAAAATTAAAACTACAACTTTGATGGCGCTTTGAATGTTTGTGTCGCTCCCAGAAAGGTATATTATTTTACCAAAAGCTTCAGAACAAAAAAAAACTATAAGTAGCACAGACAAAAAATTATCTATAAAAACCCAATTTATAATATTTTTAAAAGTTTTATTGTTCACTTATTTGATTATAGTCTTTTGTAAAATATAATATTGAGCTAAAAAAAGCAACAAAAGTAATTCCTGCATTATTTTTTAAAAAACTTTCAAAAATACAAATTGTTATTATCATATAAATAAACACAAAATATTCTATGTTTTTACTTTTAAATGATAAATACACGTTTGATATAAAATAAAAACACAATACTAAAAGGCCAATTAATCCAAACTCTATGGTATAAGTTAAAAAAAGATTATGTGAATCGTATTTTAATCTATATGAATTTTCAAGGCCATCAATTTTATATTGTAATGCCAAAATATCTTTCTCGGTTCTAGTGCCATAACCAAACATTGGTTTTTGTTCAATAACTTTTAGTCCTGATTTCCATCTTGCAACTCTGGAATCCGCATGAATTTTACTGTTATATTTAGTGTCTACTTGATCTGACAACTCCCAAGACAACTCTTTAGTGAATCTACTGTATATAAATGTTTTTGAAACTGAAGAATTAAACATAAAAAACGAAGCACTACACACTAGAAAAAGTGAAATTAGGCCATACTTTATGTTTTTTAATTTAAATAGCTTAAATAAGCCCCATAAAAGGAAAACTAATAGTATTAAAGAATAAAGAAAAAATATTATTCTAGAATTTAAAAAAAGAATACCAACAGATAGAATTAATAAGATCCAAAGATTAATAATTCTCATTTTTTTATTGTTATTCTTAATAAACCTCATTAAAACAATAGTTATAGAAAGTATAATATAAGAACCCAAATAAGTAGGATGAATTTTAAAAAAATCTGTGAAATAATAATACGTATGATAATAACTAAAAATTTCATTATCAAAAGAAAATAATGGCCTTGTGGAGAAATAATTAATAAAGTTATTACAAAGTAAAATAATAACTGATAGTAAGGAACCTAATACGATTCCGTTAAATAATTTATTCTTTATCTCAAATAACGCCTTTTCAGTGTGAAAAAATAAAAGGAATGGACATAAAAAGAACGAAAGACCTCTTTCAATGGCTTTAATTCCTTCACTAGGTGTTTCTGTTATTAATAAACCAAACACATTTATTAAAAAAAGAATCATGGTTGTATAGAAAAGAGAAGTGTAGTTTCTTTTCTTAAAGTCTTTTTTTATTAAAAAAAGGAAAGCTGAACTAATAAAAAATAAAACTAAAAAGAGGTTGCTAAGCTTTATTGAAATTGGTAAAAAAAAAGCCATTAAAAAGGAGGCAAAATATACAATGGTATTTATAATATCCTTATTTATAAATGAATTATTTAAAATTCTCCCCATTAACTTCTATCTTTTATATATTTTGCTGGAACCCCTCCTACTATTGTATTTGATTTAACATCTTTAGTAACCACTGCACCAGCTCCAACAATAGCTCCCTCTCCAATTTTAATTCCAGGCATAATTACTACATTTCTTGCCAACCAAACTCCGTCTTCAATAATTGGCGGATTAGGAGTAGAGTCACCTTGATCTACTATTGGAATACTTAAATCACTATGATTATGAGAAACACTTAAAATAGATACATTCGGAGCTATTAAAACATTATCTCCAATAACCGCCTCTTGAATAAATACATTTTCATTGATTCTACAGTTCTTACCTATTTTTAATCCTTTTGTATTAGAAATATATACACCATTTTCTACTTTGCTTTTTTTATCATATGGCATCACTTTTAATATTTTTGACAAATACCAAACTCTCATTTTAGTAAAAAAAAACACATACCTAGAATGAGGTAAATTATAATAAAAAACATAGTAAATAATTATTCTTATTTTTTGGAACATAATTCAGTTAATTTGTTTTTTAATGCAATTGCAATGTGTTTTGCCTCATAGTTTAAGGAAGTGTTAAATGCATTAATTGACATTTGTTTTCTTTCTTGATTTGAGAGTTTGTAAAACTTTAAAATTGTTTTACTGAGCTGATCAATATTACTTGGTTCAAATAGAAAACCATTGAACCCTTCTTTAATATACGTTTTTAATCCTGCAATATTGCTGCCAATTACTGGTGTTTTGCAGCTCATTGCTTCTAAGCCAACTAAACCAAGACTTTCTGCCTCCCTTTTGGTTGGAAATATTAAAACGTCAATTTCATTGTATAAATGAATTAATTCATTTTGATTTATTAAACCTAAAAACTCTATTCTATTAGACAAATTATAATTCAATATCATCTCCTTCATTTCTTCTACTTGGTCTCCATCTCCAGCGATTTTTACTTTAAAATTAAAGGAATTTTGATTTAAAATATTTAAGGCATTTATAAAATCATCCCATCCTTTTCCTTTATCGATACGAGAAATTAATCCCAAAGTTGGTGTTTCATTATCTTTTGTTTCTATAGGGTAAAACTTTGAAGTGTCAATCCCACCAGATGGTGAAACAAATAGCTGTTCTTCTTTTAAAAAGCTATAATACTCAAGCATTAAACCCTTAAAATATTGAGATGGAGTTATAATAAGGTTTGTTTGTTTTAAAACCGCTTTATTAATTTTATTGATAAATCTCCCTTGAGAGTCTATTATATCCGATCCATGTACATTTATTACTAGAGGCTTTTTTTTGCCAAAAAAAAGAACGACAAAAAGAATAGGTGAATTGTGGGATAAATAATGAACGTAAATTAAATCATACTTTTTAAATACGTAATTCTTAATAACCGATAAGTAATAGCTTAAGTAAGTAATAATTTTTTGAAAGGCTCCTTTTCTTTTTCCTTTTATAAGAGATTTACAAACGAAAGAAACTCCTTGGTTTTCTAATAGGTTTTTAAAATTTTTAACAAATACACCAAACAAAGGATCTTTCTCTGATGGAAACATGTTTGAAATTAAAAATATTTTCATTTGGAATCGTTTTTATCTTCAAGGTTCCACATTCAATATTTGAAATCTATAGAGGAAATACAAGTTATAAATTAAGTTTTAAAAGTATCGATTAATTCTTTTCTTTTTTAATAAACATTAAACTAAATAAAAGCCCTATAAACACTGCAGGCATACCTGAACTATAGACGTGACCCGCAGTAGTTGAAATAATAAATAAAATAAAACCCATTAAAAACACAAAACCTGAATAAATATTAATTTGTGTTCTTTTAAAATTTATGGATTGTATAAACAAATAAACATTAAAAAGTAAAAATAAAATTAATCCGATAAATCCTAAAGAGAAAAATATATCTATAATATCAATTTCAACAGTAATATTATTATTTAAATATTCATATCTAGATTGTCCAACGCCTATTGTCTTTTCAAATAAATTATAATTTTTTTTATAAATATTAAATGCATCATTAAAAAAATTATTCCTGTTAGAAAGTAAAAAAGTTAAAATATCAACCTCATTCCAAAAATAATTTAACCTTATAAAAATAGATGATTTTAATATATAATCCCAATAATATATTATAATTGAAGGGATAATCACAAAAACTGAAGAAACTATTATTAATAGTTTTTTTATATTTATTTTAATAAAAGAGCCTCTTATTGGTAGTAGTAAAAAAACAATAATAACACCAAGTATCGCTGTTTTTGAAGAAACAGTAACACCTACAACAATATTTAGTAAAAGAAATAAGAAATATTTTAATTTACTATTATTCATCCATAATCTATAGGCAATGATTGAACTTAAAATAATTAGCAAAGCGGAAATTTCATTGCCTGCATAAAAAAAACCTTTACTCCCTATTTTTCCATCTTCATACATTGGATAACCTAATCCTATATATTTCAGAAAAATGTTCCCGATTAAAATTAAGTAAGAAAAATTAACTAATTTAAAAATAAGGTTTATGTTTTTTTGGTGGTCGTTTTTAATAACATCAACAAAAAACATAAAACATACTAATGGAGTAATATATTTTGATATTTTAATGATATCAAATAACAATGAAACTCCTTTATTTCCAATATATAACTGATAAAATGTAGGGGCTAATAATAGACTAAAACTAGCAAACACAAAAATTAACTTAGCAGGTTTAATCGATAATCTAACCAAAACAAATAATAAAATTATAATTTTAAAAAATTGCCCAAAAGATAAAGGAAGTACAATTCCATTTTTTAAAAATATTCCATTCAGCATATCAATAGGCAGAATAAGAAACATTATTAAAAGAATATAGCTATCTAACGTTTTTAATTTTATCATTTTTTCATAAAATATTATATATTATTAACTAATTGATTTTTTCTTTTAATAAGGATTTTTCTAAAATAAAAATAAGGCCTATTAATAAAAATAAATAAGATAAAAAGTTTGTTAATACAGCACCAATAATACCATGTTGAGGCAACAAACTAAATACTAAGATAATGTTTATTAATGCAACAATTAACACTACATAAAAACGATATTTTTGTTTATTATAAATAATAATCAACATTTCATAGTTTGAGAATATAAAACGCATTAAAGCTGTTGCCAATACAATTTTAAATGCAATATTGATGGTTTCTGAAAAAGGTACTTTTATAAGTTCTAAAATTTCCATTTTAAAAAACAACATTGCCAAAACCATAAGGAGGCCTATTAAAAAACTATAAACTTGTATTTTTCTAAAATTAACAATCATGGATGGCTTATCCTGTGATTTTAAAAAATTTAAAACTACTTGAGATAATGAAACGGTAATTAAAAACAATGGAGATATTATAACAAACATAGCACGATAATACCCATAGGTTTCCGTATCTAACAAATAAAATAGTAATAACATTCCTGATTGAGTATAAACGGCAGTAGCAATTTCTTGATATCCGAAATACTTCCTGTAAAAAAATGATTTCTTTAAACGGTCATAAGTAAATATAGCCTTAAGGTCTTTTAAACTTGATATTAATATTTTATTGAAAAATAACGTAATTATAAAAACAAAAAAGTTAATACTAATAAGAAGCATAAAAATGGTATGAAGGCTTTTTATTGAATTTCCATAAAAGAATAAATAAGCAATAAATACTAATAATGAAATAAAGAAAAAGGTATATGCTTTTAACTCTTTTATAAAGTTACCTACTCCTTTAAAAAAGGAAAATACAATTATATTTAATGAAAGAACAAAGCCTAATACAATGCCGTAAATAGATAAATCCCAGCCTTTTATTTCATTTAAAAAAGGGGTTAATAAAATATAAAGCACAAATAGTCCTGTAAAAAGTGTTGCTGCAATAAAAATTGAATCATAAAACTTGTTTTTACTTTTTTCTATGCTCTCTACTTCATTTATAAGATAAACCGAACTTCCAAAAGGAATAATTGCTAATAAAATATTAGAAACTGAATATACGAATGAAAAAATCGCATAATTTTTTATGTCTAAAGTATTTATTAAAGTAATATTAAATAACCACCTAGAGCCAAATTGCAACCCTTGGGATGTATTGTTTAAAAAAATATTTTTAAGGAATTGTTTAGTACTCATGTTAGGTTAATCTCGAGTCGTTTTTATTTTAATTTAATATTTTTTAATCGAATCATCTTCTCTCCCAAAACTCCTTTATAACCATCACGATTAAACAGGAAAATTCTGAGGCTATCCATACGTTTAATATTTGTTTCAATATCTGTTATAATATATTTATGGCTGTTAATTGTTTCTATAGTCGGTTGTAATGACCATATAAGATAATTTTTGTCTTTTGGCATATATTCTTGTGTCGGAAAAACAACCATTCCTAAACTATAGAATTCAATAGTATCTTTCACTAAGCTGTTGCCTAATAGATACACAAAATTATAATTGGTTGAGTCTTTTTTAAAAAAAGCTAGTTTTTGGATAGGGTATCCTTCTACAAGTTGGTCATTAATATTTCTGATAACGCTATAGTTTTCTAGACCATTTTCTAGAGATTGTTGGTAGGTTTCATTTTTACAACCAAAGCAAAGCAAACAAACAATACCTAACCAAATAGATGCATAAGATGTAGTTAATTTTTTAATGCCCATTTCTTTATTTTTGAAATAATAAAATTAAATTCTTTTGATCTGTCAAATGTAAAATCAAGTTCTCTCATAGCTATAATATTCTGGTTAGTAGCATTAAAAACTAGTTTAAGTTTTTGAGCGTTAATTTCTTCAACTATTTTATAATCTGTTATAAAAGTTTCGAAATCACCTGTTTTATTATACCCACTCATTACATCCTTAATACTTTTAGGAGTAAACTGTTGCACACAGACCCATGTATTGGTTTTTTATTAAGAGAATATAATTTAAAAGGAACCTCTTTACTTTGGGCAGAAGCGTGGAAAAGGGTTAAAGCTCTAAATTTATTTCTACTTTCTCCTAAATCAATTATCAATTCAGCTTCTTTATGTGAACTCCAATAATTTCCAAATGCCCAATACCCATTAGTTAAGTTTTTTACCCCATAGGTATCGCAATCAATACAAAAGCTGGCTTCTATATTTTTGTTTTTAGGTTTTTCAAGATCATAATTACTATTTGTTAAAAGTATTCTGAGCGCTTTAACGAAAACCTTTTTTTTATAGGAATTGCAAATGTTTTACATAAACAACTATAATATTAGCTTTGGTTTTTGGCAAGTTGCTTTATTGCTTTATATTTCTTTGATAACCAAAATATCGATAAAAACAAGAACACAAAAAACAGTGGGTATGTTACATATTTCATTTTGTAAGTAGGTCTTTTATTTTCTACAATATTTGGATTAGTTAATTTAATAATAGCACTATCTGCGTATACCAATTCGTTCTTTAGATGGGTATTGTCTCTTTGCAACACTCGTTTTTGAGCAATCACCCCACTATAGCTAAAGTTTTTGTCTACCACAACAACCTGCGAGGAGGTAGACCCCATAAAGTTATTATCATTGTATTTTGAAATAGTTACGTCTATCTGCTCGATAGAAAACGCATTCATCGCAATATTTTGCTCTAAAACTGTTTTCCCATTTTGCGCGGTTCTTTTTATAATCTCGTTGTCATTTAGATAGTCAAGGACCTTATCTATGGTTTTTTGATTTGCGCTGTTTGATAAAACAAAGTCTACCTGATGAAACTTATATCCAGAATAAAAAGAATTTGAAATGGCTTCTTCATCTTCAAACTTAACATTCGCCAACAAAGTCTCAAGAGCGCGTACGTTTTGCGATAAATTTTCTGCGATATCATTGAAATTTATCATAGGAGAAATTTCGATTTCTCTAATTTCATTGCTCACTGTTTTAAAACCATGTTGTTTTAAAAACGCAGTATCCATAGTTACAGACTTAACCATTAACGTGTTAAGGGCATTGTAGGTGTATTCTGCAGTGTTGAAATTTGTTCTTAAGATAAGCGTTGCTTTCTTTGCTGGTCTTGAGTCTATTTCAGAAAAGTACCCTAAAACAATACCACCAATTAATAGGCCAATAATAAAATACCAGTTTCTTAAGCAAAATTGTATGCCATTGTAAATACTTACTGAAATGTTTTTAAATAGTTCACTAATCTTATTTATGAGATACCCTAAGT
>CAWVTS010000089.1:0-9261 GCA_963933045.1 uncultured Lutibacter sp.
AATGTAAGCGGAAAAAACACCATCTATATCTTCTTTTGAAAAAAGGACAATAATTGAATTAAGCAAGATAACATCTAATACAATTATTAGCGGTCTAATTAATTCTGAATGTTTCTTTGTTTTGTGAACCACTTATTTTATTAAATTTACAAGCGTAGAATTAAAATCCTTTAATATTTCATTTTTAGAAAAATTTAAAGAAACGTATTTTCTTGCACTTTCACCCAAGTTATTACCCAATTCCTTATTCGATTTCAGCAGATCAATAAACCCTAAAATATCCTCTAATTTACCCGAATCTATGTACTTGCCCCCTTCAGCATCTTTGATTATAGATGAAACCTCAGATTTTATATTACCCGCTATCAACGAGGGCCTTCCACTTCCCATCATTGCTAATATTTTTGAAGGCATTACAGTATCTATAACGTTATTTTTCTGAAATAGTATATGCAAATCTGCACTGCATAACAAATCTGATAATTCCCCGTAAGCAACAGGTGGATATAATGACACATTATGAACCCCAACTAACTGCTTTGACAACCAATCCCGCTTACTACCGTTACCCACGACAACAATAAGGATATCTGACTTATTTTCAAGCATTTGCACCAACTTCAAAAATAAATCCCAATCCTGCTTCTCTCCTATATTACCAGAATATAGAATTTTGAATTTTGAATTTTGTAAATAAGAATGCTTTTTATAGCTATCTGGATTTATAAAGGTTAAGTCCACCCAATTTGGCAATAATTTCATTTCCACCTCCTTTACTGTTTTAATCTTAAGTTTTAAAAGCATTGAAGTACTTATAGTGCTTAATAAGTCTGTGGAATTCAAGAGTTTTTTTTCAATCCAAAATAAGCAATTGAAAACCAGCGAATTATTTGATTTATTTTCTATAATATTTGATTCAAACACCGCATCAAATTCAAAATCTTGAATGTGTACCCAAAGTTTTGCTTTTCTAATTTTTGATAAAATTTTACCTAAGAATACAGCACCTATAAAAGGAGCAATACAAAGAACCACATCCACCTCTTTAACTTTAAAAATGTTTACAAAGGTACCTAATGAAAAATCCAATAGATGTAAAACTCTCTTTAAAAAAGAAGGATTTACAGGGACATACTGCTTGTATCTGTGAACGGTTATTCCATCTATAACTTCAGAATAAAATGTTTTTTTTGAACTATAATTGGAACTAATTTTCCAATCCGGATAATACGGGAAACCAGTAACAATAGTAACGTCAAAGCCATGTGTATTATAATACGATGCCAACTGAGAAGTGTACAAGCCAATAGCCGTGTCTTCCGGATAATAATTAATTCCTATAATTGTAATTTTATTATTCAATTCTTTTTTTAATTGGCTTGGCAGGATTGCCATAACAAATCCATCCTTTTGGCATGTTTTTATAAACACTGCTCCTAGCACCTATAACACTTCCTTTTTCTATTATAATTCCCGGTGCTAAATATACATCATTTGTTATCCAACATTCGTCTTCAATAATTATTTTTTTTGATAAAATAGTGAATTCTGGCTTTGTGTAATCATGCAACCCTGTATTAAAATATACACCATGAGCTATTGCAACATTTGATCCTATAAAAATTTCATCCAAACTATATAAAATTGTTTCTTCTCCTACCCAACTATTATCTCCAATAGAAATCTTCCAGGGATATGTGAACTTTGCTGATGACCGAATTAAAACATTTTTTCCTATTTTAGCACCAAACAAACGTAAAAGGAATCTCCTCCAACCATAAAAAAACTGAGGCGACATTGCAAAAAAAGTGTTTTCAACAATCCACCAAAGCTGAACAATTACTTTGGATTTCCCTCGAAATCCTTTTGTAACTTTAAATTTTTCTAAATCTTGATATTTTCTTTTTTTCTTAACCATTTTTTTTTATCAACCATTCATAAGTAATATTCGTTCCTTGCTCTAGAGTAAACGGTAATTCTACAACAATATTCTGCACATCTAATGTATTGTAAGACATTTGAGTAATAAGGTTGTTAAGCCTAAATGTTGTTAGAGGAGGATTTTTAACTCCTAGATATTTTGATACATCACCAAGAACCGAAAATATTTTCAAAAAAAAGTAAGGTATTTGTTTCACTTTTGTTTTGTGAAAACAATTAGAAATCATATCCGCCCATATTTTTACTTCTAATTCTTTAAAATCAGACAAATAAACTGTTTTTTTATTTAAGGTATCGTCTTTTAAAAGGGCGTTTAGAACATATACACAGTTTAAAACAAATCCAAATTTCTTGTGAATTTCGAAGCCCTTTGGATGAAAATACAATTTCCTCTCTATAATGTCAAAAAAGTTTTTATAAGGAGCACCAAACCAAGGACCCCATAAAGATGTAGGCCTAACAATAATCCAAGTGGCGTTTTCTATTTTAGAATCTCTGACTATTTTTTCTCCAATAATTTTACTTTCACCATAAATGGTTGATGGTTTATAATCAAACTCATCTTTGGGTTCATAACCAATCTCACAAACCAATCTACTTGAAGCAAAAATAATTTTTTTTATGGATGGCGTATTATTAGTTGCTAGAATAACATTTTCTACTCCTTTAATGTTAGCTCTATATTCTTCTAATGATTTACCATCTAAATCAGTTCTTGCAGCCATATGCATAACAAAATCTGGTTGAAATTGTAAAAAAACATTATTTAGAGACTTAGCATCTAATATATTTATTTCTCTCCAATACTTTTTATGTTTAGTATTTCTAGGTGATTCAATGTCTAAATTTAGAACTTCATATTTATCTTTATAAAATTCAATAATATTTGTTCCAATAAAACCAGAACCTCCTGTTACTATAATTTTCTTTTTCATTAACATTTTTTGTTTTAAAAACGACTAATTTTGGTTGTTCTTAATCCGCTCTAAATTTAAACTAATTTTTTATACAAATGAATCCAATCTTTAAGTCTATAATCCCATGAATATTCTTTTTTAACAAATTTACTTAATAAATTCCCTCTTTTATTTCTTTCATCATCAGACCAATTAATAGCGGTTTCGAGAGCATTCTTGATTTCCTGAATAGTAGGGCTAATTAAAATTCCTCCATTATCTGCCCACTCTTTTTTCAAACCAGTTTGAAATGTAGTAATAACAGGGGTTCCTAGAATAGCTGATTCTAAATTCACCATACCAATAACCTCCGAATGAGATGGTGCTATAAAAACAAAAGCATTTTTAAATAATAACTCTTTTTCTTCCCCAATAACTAAACCTAAAAAATCTACTTTAGTTTGTAAGTTTAGTCGTTTAACTAATTTATCTAATACGTCTTTATAATTGTTATAGTTTCCAGCGATTTTTAACCTAAAACCTTTTTCTTGAATAGTCCCAAAAGCTCTTATAAGAAGATCAATTCCTTTTTTTTCATCAATTCTACCTAAATATAGAATATACTTTTCGTTAAAATTACTTTTTTCATCAAGCTTTTGATGCGAATCTATTAAATTCGGAATAACTTTTATTTTAGTACTAGAAAATAATTTTTTTAGTTCCTTTGCCTCTGGCTGTGTTATTGCATGGATGTAATTTGATTTCGAAAAAACATCTTTAACTACATGCTTAAAGTAAGTTTTTTTTCTAGCACCTCCTTTTAACCATAACCAAGGTTCATACATACCATGACAAGAAATTAAAAAAGGAATATTGTTATTAATAGCAAATTTTGCTGCTGCATATTGTGGATACATCCAAACACCATGTATATGTATAACATCTATTTTTTCTTGTGCTTTTAATTCGCTTAACTTAGTCATTAAATTAATTGAAAATCTCCATGGTAGCCCCCCCCCTTTAACTAAAACAACATCATCTTTTTTCTCTTTTCTAGTAGTAACAATTGTAGATTGTATATTATTTTCATTCAATCTAACATGTAAATTTTTGACAGTTGTTCTTAGACCTCCACTTAAAAAAGAAAAATCTTCTAGTATATGTATTATATTAATCATAATTATTATTCATTGAGCTTATATTCTTTTTTTTAACACTAAAAAGAAAAAAATTAATTAAAAAAGAGATTATTATCACACCATCTTCTCTTTCTAAAATATTTTCTGTTAACATATTTAAACTAAAATAAACCATTAAAAAAAATAAAACTTTAGAATCTGTTGTATTCGATATCTTTAAAACAAAAAAAATATAATACGCAAATGCTAAAAAACCTATAATACCCGAAGATAGAAGAATACTTAGATATTGATTATGAGAATTATAATTATTTTTTAGTAAATCTTTATTTTTTTCTCTGTAACAATCATCTAAAACATTCTTTACATCACCTATACCATATCCAAAAAATGGATATTGAAATACTTTTATTATTGAACATTCATAGATTTGTAGCCTTATTGCTGTAGATGAATTGTCATCTTTTTCCAGTGAACCAATATTAGTCAATTCAGCAAATTTATTTACATTATTATACTTTGGAATAAAAATTATAGAGATAAGAAAAATTAAAAATATTAAAGAGGTAGATAATATTAATTTAAAATTAAATTTCTCTTTAATTAACAAAATAACACCGAGGAATACTAAAAAAATGATAGGTCCTTTCTTGTTTAAAATAACCATAAATGCAATTAAAACAAGAAATAAAAAAACTATAATATATTTATTTTTCTGCTCCTTTTCACCCAAAAGTGACAGTGTAAAAACAAGAGCAATACCAATATTAATAGATAAATAAATAGGGTGTATTTTATAGTTATTAATCCTAATATCAACTAAATTTGTATAATGGATTACAGTACTTTTGAAGGTATAAAAAGGTTCTGTTATATAAAAATATAGGAAAGTTAAAATTAAAAAAAACATTAAAGAAACTATAAAAGTAAGTTTTAGTGTTTTAATAGTTTTCTTGTTGATAATTATTTTGTCACCAGAAATTAAAAAAAATATTGTAGGAAAAACAATTAACGAAAGACCCGTTTCAATTTTTTTTAGTCCATAATAAAAATTGCTAGAATATAAAACTCCAAATAAAATTATAATAAAAAAACCAATACTTATTAAATATGTTTTAGTCAATAAAATTGGTTTTTTAGTCAATTTAAAATGGCGATATAATACCAATATTAATAAGAGTATTATCGGTAATCCTTTAAGCCTGTCGGGCACTAAAAGGATTGCAGTGTTTAAATAAATTAAAGATATTATAAGCCTGTTAATAAGGTTCATTATTTAATTTTTTTTTTAAAAAACAAAAAATAGATTTTAGGAATAAATAGTATAACAATAAAACTGGCGAATAAAAAAGCAAAGCCATTTGTAAAATCTCCTCTAAGAAAGAAAATCATGTGTATTGATGCATAAAAACCTGCAGCAACTTTTAATGGATCCTCTCCATTGACCCAATTTACCATACGAGTCATAAAAAAAGCTAAAAGAATAGCAAATAAAATAACCCCTAATAGCCCAAAGTTTAAATAGCCCTCAGACACCAAGGGATTTGAAAGGTTTGTAAAACTATTAGGCTCTCCATAATTGTCTCTTAAATAATTTCCAATAAACTCTCCGCTAGAAATAGGCTTGTTAGTCCATATTTTTCTGGGAACAAAGAAAAATACCGCTCCAGAAAGTTGTTCGCCATAAGAGAAACTATCTCCTTCAACGTGCTCAATAGTCGCAGAAAAGTTTATAAAGGCATCATAATTTAGTGTGGTGAAGGTATTTGCTACACCATGGTTTTTTAACTGATACAATAAAAGTTCTGGCTTGTTTATCAGCTTTTCTAACGAATACCCAGAGTGCGTAATCAATGAAATAGTTGGAAAAATAATAACCATTGAAAAAAATAAAAAAACTAAGAATTTGAAATTTGTATTTAATAATTTAGGTATTATTAAAAATATTATTGTAATATAAATTGGACCAAGCGCATTTCTTTTTTCGGTTAATGGATTTTTTATCACTAGTATTAAAACTAGTAATAAAAAAGTAATAATTAACATTATATAAAAATTTTTTGTTTTTTTGTTGCGCTTTATATATTGCATTCCTAAAATAAAAGCAGGAAAAGGAATCATAAATAAGATTTTCTCTTTGATTAAAAGTGCAGACTTTGTAGTACCTTCTAACATTTGGTAGTTATTAGATAAATACTCATTTAAAATAAAGTCCATATTAATTACCAAAATCAATATACTAATTATAAAAAAAACAAGGATATGAAACGGTAAATTCATATTTTCCTTGTAAATTTTTATCTTCGATTTCATTGCATTAAAATAACGATATGCTATAAAGAAAACGATATTAAATATTAATACAAATACACTCGTTTTTATTAATAAGTATTCTTTGTATATAAGTTTATTAACTAAATTTAAATTTCCACTTACATATATCTGATGTATTTGCAACATCGGTGCTATTATAAAAAACAAGAAATTAAAAACTATGAACGCTGCCAATATAGGAGCAAATCTTTTGTCTTTGAATAGATAAAAGGTATTTATAATAAAAAGGACCAAAAAATTTAATGTAAAAAGCATCTTTAAAAAAAAAGGAACTTGAGTAAACAATAATAACGGAATGTAAATTATTAAAAACAGCATTGAAAAAAGAACTCTTCCTTTCATATTTCATTTAACCTTTAATGAATAAAATTTTTTTCTTAAACACATAAAAACTTCTAATAGATACTAGGATTACATCTGAAAATATGCGTAAATATACTAAATTCCAAAAGGTAATTTGTTTGGTTAAGCACAAAATTAATACACAAAAAATATATAAAATAGAACTTATTACTAATGATTTATTGTATTCTTTAAAGTACCCAAACGCTACAAGACCACAACTACCTAGTATAAATGTCACCGATATAAGTGGAGTAAGCAAACTAAGCCATTTTAGTGTGGTTATATACCCCAAAAGCTCTTGCCCCCCAAATAATGATAATAATTGAGATGCAAATATATTAATCATGAGCATTAAAAATATCCCAGAAGTTAAACTAAATACTATTAATTTTAAAAGTAATTTCCTGTCTAATGTTCTTGAAATTGTAGGAAAGACAGCTTGTTGTAACATTTCAAACGGTATAACCATAAGCATTACAATTTTTGATGCTGTATCAAAACCAGCAACGTCATTCATTGTGGCATAAATTCCTATCAAAAATATGGTGCCAAAATTGAACACGAGTGAAAGAAACCTTCCTAAGAAAAACATAATAGCAGCTTTAAAGTAAATATGAAGTGTTTCCAATTTAACTAAATACAACTTAATATTATACTTCTTTTTTATTGTCCTTATTCCTAATACACCCATCAAAATATTTGACAACACCAAAAAACCGACATACAAGAATAAATCATCTGGAGATTTTACAAATAAAACAGTCGATATAACAACAAAAAGCCTTGAAAAAAACACAATAATCGTTGCTGTTTTTAGTTTTTCTATCCCTTGAAAAAACCAAATAGGAAAAAGCACTTCACCGATCCCCATAATAAGTAACAGGTATAATAATCCTAAATTTTCTGCAATAGGGTCAAATAGTGATAATATCAGAAGTATTAAAAAGGACGCTATAAATAATAATGTCTTTATGATGTAAATAGACGAAACAACTTCATTTATACGTGATTTATCTTTTCTATTATCAACTATATATTTAGCAGCATATACATTAAACCCAAAATTAATAAACATTACAAAAAATTGGGTGATTGAATCGGCCCAAGTAAGCACACCATATAATTCTGCTCCAAAAATTCTAATTAAATAGCCTATTAAGATGAATTTAAATCCAATATTGAAAAATTTTAGAAAACTTAAAAACGAAAAGTTTTTAGCTATTATTCTATAGTCCTTATTTTTTATAAAATTCATCTACTTTTAGAATTACTTTTCTATAAATCTTCTCTGAAGCATCCTTATAAACCTCATTTAATTTTGAGTTAATATCAATACGTTTTTCGGTAAAATTATCAATTTTTAAAACAAACGTTTTGTTTATAAAAGTAATTAAATCTTTCATATTAAATATAATTTCTCCAGGCATATAATCAAGTGGTTTTTTAAATGTAAAACCTCTTGATTCCTTATATTTTTCAAAATCTGAGATAAAAAATCCTATTGGCTTATTTAAAAGTAATAAATCTACATATATTGATGAGTAATCTGTAATAAGCATATCTACACACGAAAGGCAAGAATATAAATTAACATTTTTATCTACAAAAGAATTATTATTAAGAAAAAAGATGTTTGTATAACTATGAAAACTCTCTTTCTTTAAAACATCCATAGGATGTAACTTTATGTAACAATTGGTATTTATTTTTTTTAGGTAATTATTTAATTTATTTAAACTTTTCTCTGATAAAGAATCTTCACTATAGGAAGTCCCATCTTCTCTAATTTCTCCAAAATCCGATTTTCTATAAGTTGGCATCCAAAGTATTGTGCTTTCATTTTCATCCTCCTTAGGGTTAAAAAGTGCATTTAAAGTTGCTTTTTCATCAAATAAAAACTCGTTTCTGGGTTGTCCAGAAATTAAAACCTTATCAAGTGATAAGCCACAGACATCAGACATTATTTGCTGAAATATTTTAGATGTTGAAATTGTTAAATGTGATGGAATAAACTCCTTTTTACCGTCTAAAAGACCCAAAACCTTTATAGGCATGGCATGAAAAAGGTTAACTACGGTTTGCCTATTTGATAAAGGAAAAACATTAAAAAGGCCGTGTGTATGAAAAATATACTTAGTTCTAAAATAGTAATAGAGCCCTCGAAGAGATGCTTTTTTAATAATTTTGAAGTTCTTAGATTTTGAATACGTAGTAACCGTTTTTTTATATTTATCAATTTCTAGAGAATCTACCAGCCATATATTACGATACTTTGGTTTATTTTTGAGAATATACACAAAAAAAGCAAAGCTGTTATCAGAAAAATCTGGATAACTTGAGTAAACAATCATATTACTCTTTTTTGGAAATAAAAAATGTAAAAGCTTAATAATTAATGACAGAACTTTTTTGATCATTGGATTGATTAGATTTAAAAATTTTTGAGCTCATTATTAAATAAGAACTATCTATATCGGATAGCCAATCTAATGTTTATCTCCAATCGTGTTCCCAATGTTTATTAGTATCTAACTCTTTTTCATAGGCAAGAATATCACTATAACTATCAGCCTCACACCATTTCCCTTCGACAAATACTACTTGTA
>CAWVTS010000090.1:0-9172 GCA_963933045.1 uncultured Lutibacter sp.
TTTTAAAGCGAAAAATAGTACATACAAATCTGCTACTTTCCATATACCAAACGTTAGCAACAAGGCGATGACAGAAAATTCACGTTTTCAAAAGCCCAACGCTCGACAGGCACATTTGTTTTTTGCCGATGCTCAAGCCAACGCTTAAAAAAGCAAAAGAGCCTGTTGCCAACGCTTAACAAATAAAGTCGAAATGAAATTTATAGAAAGAAAACAAAAACTTGAATATCTCTTAGTAATAATAGAGAAAGGCTGGTGTCTTTCATTAGATCAGGTTTCTATAAAATTTGAGTGTAGCAAAAGAACTATTAGAAGAATGATTGAGGAACTAAGAGAGGACGGACATGATATACGATATTGTAAAACAAATCAGAAGTTTTATAAAGAATTTTGATGAGTGGACAAAATTTGTCCGTTAGAGTAGTTTTCTTTGCAGAAGAATATCGGGAGAAAAGCCACCTCCTCTTTGATATGTGTGGTTTATGTTTTCACTAAACAGTTTTATTATGAAAGTCACAAAATTATCACAAGGAAAATTGGACAAGTATTTTGTTGCAGCCGTTTCCTGTTGTTGTTGTTGTTGTTATTTCTGTTGTTCTTGTAACGATGGAGATCAGAATGAGGCACAGCAGTAAATGTCAACTTAGCACCAAAACTAATATTATTTAGTTTTGGTGTTTTTTTTAAATAAATTTTATATGTTAGATAAATTAGATGTATTTAAAGATAAGGATACCAATGAATATCAGTTAAGAACAAAGTCTACGGTATTCTCATTGGAGTTTGATGATTTAGATCAGGAAAAGATTTTCATCAAAATCTGTGATCTTGTAAAGGATAGAGTAAATCATTCAATAGAGAAATTGAGAGATTCTCTTTTTATATATTTTCCAAATATTAAACAATCCAAAGTGTTTGACGTATTAGATGGTCTATCTCAAAATGATTTATTGCCTCTAGGGTTATCTTCTACGGATAATGATGGGGTTGAAAGATCTGGTTTTAGTGTTTCAATTGATGAAGCTAAGATTGCGTTAATAGGTGATAGTCAATTAAAAATCATCATTGCACAAAAAGCACAAGAACATAAATTCAACCAAGTAACCGCTTTTGAGTTTAACGAAGCGGATATAGATGATATTTTTAGCAATAACCATTTTGTAATTGTCGATAATATGAAGTGGAATCCTTATTATCTTGAAATAATAAATAAAAAAGCTCTCGAGTATAATAAGCCTTGGCTTTATGTAGAGGGAATTGATGATGGAGCATTAAAACTAGGACCACTTTTTTACGGTAAAGAAACAGGCTGTTATAATTGTCTGATTAGCAGAATAAAAAGCAATCAAGAACATGTTGAATTGTTTAATAAATATGAATTTTATTTACGGGAAAACAAAAGGTCTTCTGTACCAGATTTATTATCTTATTCAGATTCAGTCTTGGAAATTTTGGCAAATATGGTATTGCTTGAGGTAGTTAAGTTTTTTGAAGGTTGGAGTTTACCTATTGTATGGAAAAGAGTTGTAAAAATAGATTTAATAAAATATAGTATCTCAAAACATGATTTACTTAAAAAGCCATATTGCGAAGTATGTAAGCCAGAGTTATCTTACAATGCTGCTCCTTGGCTTGAAGCGATAACTTTAAATGAAGTAAAAATATGATAATTAAAAATTCAGCTAATTACTTTAAGGTAATTTCTTCAGACATTGGTATTCTTTCTCATGTTGTAAAACTACCTAGAATGAATTGTGATCCTCGGTTAATTGGATATGGAATATGGGCAGCAGATTCTACCCAGTTGGGTGGTGGAAAGTTTCAAGGTCAAAGTAGTGGTGTAGGTACGACATTGAATGATGCTTTTTTAGGTACGATTGGTGAATCTCTTGAACGTTATGCGGCAGTCTTTATGAATCACAAGGAGGTTATTACATCTAGTTATAATAATCTATATAAAAATGCGTTACATCCCAATGATTGTGCTTTGTTTCATGATGACCAGATAAAACTAAAGGGGTTCAAAATTAGGGAGTTCAACAGAGATATTGAAGTGAAGTGGGTTCCAACTTATGATTTAACAACAGGAGAAGAAATATTTTGTCCTGCACAGCTGATTTATTTACCCTCTAGAGAAGCGAGATATATGTCGATTAATACCTCAACTGGTTTAGCTGCCCACACAAATTTTCATGAATCTATTTTGAATGGGCTCTACGAAAGTATTGAACGAGATAGTTTTACGATTTCTTGGGCACAAAAAATTGTCCCACCAAAAATTAAGATAAATGAGGACATTAATCGTTTTATTTCTAAACATATATCACAAGGTTTTGAATGGCACTTGTTTGATATGTCATATGATTTGAGTGCTTCTTCCGTAATGGGGATATGCTTTGGAGAGGCTGATTTTGGAAAGTTTATAGCTGTGGGAGCTTCAACTAGATCTACTTTAGGAGAAGCCGTAAAAAAAACTATTATAGAAATAGGTCAAGCAATTCCTTTTTTTAGATACCAACTTGAAGAAAAGGTTGGCTGGAATCCTCAAAACTTTGACGATCTAACAAGTTTTGATGATCATGCTGTTTTCTATACATTCAGACAAGACCTTTGGCATATATTTAATAGACATATCCAAGCTAAGGAAGATAAAGAAATTGACTTCAATGAAAATGAAAACAAACAAAATACAAAAGAAAAAATTAGACGAATTGTTGGGGATATGAAATCAAAGGGGTATAATGTTTTGGTAAAAGATATTACCACTCATGACATTCGTCAATTAGGTTTCTTTGCAACCAAAGTCTACATACCTCAACTTATTCCTCTTGCAGGGTCATATAAATACTATTATTATGGAGGAAAAAGACTGTATGAAGTACCTACTAAATTTGGATATAAGTCACATAATTTTAACAATCTAAACCCCTTTCCTCACCCTTTCCCATAAACAATAAATAATTTGTATGAATATTAAAGATCAATTAGACACAAGGGATAAAGCATTATATGGCAAGAAGAACGTTGAAAATTCTCTAGCGTTGCTTTATCACGAGAATTCCAAAATGAATGTTTATTCCATTATAGAGGAACACGAAACAATTTCTTCATTCAATAATCCTTATATTATTTCACGGTCAAGTCAACCTTATAAAATATATTATACAGCTGATACTATTGATTTGTCTAAGTTTAAAGGATGTGAACCTTCAATCGATTTTTTTGAGGTGTTAAAAAAGAGAAAAAGCATACGAAAATATAAATCTCATTACAAAATTTCTCTGAAAGAGTTGTATGTTCTTTTACAACTTTCATATGGAGTTACTCGGAAAGAGAAGATTATAAATTATGATATTGACGGTTATTACGGATATAGAAACGTTCCTTCTGGGGGTGCTATGTACCCTTTAGAAATTTATGTAGTACTTTTTAACTCCGATCAAAAATCTGGACTTTATCATTTTAACACTAAGGATATTAGTTTAGAAAAAATGAAGGAAGGTCAATTTCAAAAAGAATTAGGGAAAATAGTTCATGCAGAACCATATGTAGAAATGCAAAACGCTTCTGCCGTTATTTTTACAACTGGTATTATTGAAAGGGTTTCTTTAAAATACGGTGAACGTGGATACAGATTAATGATGATTGAAGTTGGTCTTTTAGCTCAGAATATAAGTTTATTGGCAGAAGCAATAGACTTATCTTCCTGTATGGTAGGTGGATATTATGACGAAAAAGTTAATGAATTTCTTGGAATTGATGGTGTATTTGAAACAATCAACAACGTTTTCGTTATAGGTAAAAAACAATCAACAATACCAATTGTGAAAATAAAAAAAAGTTAAATACTAAAATGGAAGTAATAGAAGTAGAAAATATTAGTTATACCTCCGATAATAAAGATATCATATCTGATATAAGTTTTGCTGTTCAAGAAAATGAAACGTTCGCTTTGTTGGGTGCAAATGGTGCTGGTAAATCAACTCTCATTGATATTATTATAGGCGACCTAAAGTCTACAAAAGGAAAGGTTAGTTTTTTTGGAAGAAAAAAAGTCGATTACAGTATAATCGGAGTTTCTTACGATAATTTTAATTTATTTCCATTACTAAAAGTCAAAGAATTATTAAAGTACTTTACAGTTCTGTATCGACTCAATTATCTAACGATACGAGATAAGTATTTTGATACGTTCGGAATTGAAGAAATAGTAGAAACCTATGTAAAAAAATTATCTCAAGGGGAAAGAAAAAAGCTTTCTATTTTACTTTCAATAATTGGAGAACCCTCTCTCCTTATTTTAGATGAGCCCTTTGCAAATCTTGACCCTACGGTAATAGACTCTATATGGTCTGTAATAAATGTAAAAAACAGAACGGTTTTTTTTAGTTCTCATGATTGGGACTTAGTAGAACAGATTTCAGACAAAATTTGCTTTATCAAAAATGGTAAACTTTTGACATCGCCAGAAGCACCGTCTAAAATTATAGAAAAGTTGCCAAGTAAAAAAAAGGTTGTTTTTAACAAAAAAGATATAATTTTTAACTTTTTAGAAGTTAATAAATTTTCTTTCTATACACACGACCAAAAAATTCATGTGTTCATCGAAGAAAATTCCGAATTGATAGAAAATTTTTTAAAACAAAACGGAATTGATGAATACTACTCTTATGAAGGATCAAGGTTAAAGGACGCTTATTTATATCTATAAATTTTATTAAAATGAAAGTAATATTTGCTTCAACATACTATTTACTAAAAATATTTTTTCGTATTAAACAGGCAGTTTTCTTTTCTATTGTCTTTCCAATTTTTATGTTTATAATTTTCAATTACGTGTGGATGTCGAAAGAAGACCCTAGCTATGTTTTCTTTTTGCTAACAGGAATTATTGGAATGACAATTGCTACAGATGGAATTTTTGTAATCGGACCACTAATTAAAGAATATTATAGTGATGGTCTAATTAGATATCTACTTAAAAAGCCTAGTAATATACTTTTACACTTTATAGGAGTTGTACTTAGTCGAATGATTGTATTATCATCTATTGTAGTCATACTAATAATTGTTGCTAATTTACTTTTTGGCTGTACACCTGTTTTTAAGGAAATAGTAAATATTTACACAACAATTGTAATTGGTTTTCTTTTATTTTCATTTACTGGATTATCTTTATCTTTTGCTTCAATAAAAAACAAAGGAGGAGGACGAGACCTCTCTAACTTCTTTTATTTTATTGTTCTGTTTGTAAGTGATACATTTTATCCTGTTAGTGAATTAAACCCTACAATTGCAAGAATTGCAAATTTGCTACCACTCAATCCTCTTTTAGAGTTAGCTAGAGGTGAAGGATTCAACTTTGTTATTCTTATATGGATGTCTATTTCATTAGGTGCATTTTATTTTTTTTTCAATAAAATTAATTTTAACAGAAAATGATAGAAGTATTGATATTATCATTAATGGTATTAATTTTTTCCTTTATCCACGAGTTAGGTCATTTTTTTATGGCTAAAATTTTAGGGATTAAGGTTATAAAATTCGGCTTTAAAATAATTCCTATTCCTCATTTTTTTATTACGACCCCTTGGATAAGAAATAAAAAGAACCGAATGATGTTCTTATTTGCAGGCTTAGCATTAATATTACTTCTATTTTTTTTATTTTTACCTTTAAATTTCAAAGGGGTTGAATTAGTAAAAAAGGCACTATTAATTCAAATAATATTTGACACAAATCCTTTTTTTTCCGATCTTGTTTTCGCAATGATTATGCCTTTGAATACAGAAAATAATGCAACATCATTCTATGAAATTTACAAGAGAAAGTATTCAAAACACAAATTTTCAATTAGTTGGTATCTACACTTGGTTCTGTGGATACTGATACCTATTTACTTAATTAAAAACTAAAAGATTATGATGCGATTACTATTTATTTCATTATTATTTGTTTCCTGCAAAGGAAATACAACAGATTTTAACAAATCGCAAATTATCAGTTACCAAGCACAGACACAATCTATTCAACAAGATTCATTGCTTGTGGGTATTCAGGAGAAAATTTATAATGCTTTTGTACAAAGTTTTATGACTAAAAACAACGATGAATTAGACTTGCTTAGTAAAGATTTAGAAAATCTATATTCAACCAAAAAAAACAATATTATTTTGTATTGGAAATCTTATTTACAGTTTTACTCGTCAATTTATTATCTCAGAAAAGGTGATAAAGAAACAGCTGAAAAAGAAATTGACAAAGGCATAGATTGGTTAAACGAAATGAAAAATAAAAACTCGGAAGATTTGGCTCTTCTTTCAATGATGGAAAGCTTCTCATTACAATTCACTTTAGGATTTAAAATCCCTATTATCTCGAAAAGAGTAAAGAATAATGCAAAACTTTCAATTAAGATGGATCCTACTAATCTTAGAGGTTACTACGTTTATGCAAGTAATGATTTCTATACACCTGAGAAATTTGGTGGAGGTAAGAAAGCTGAGAAATACTTATTAAAAGCCATTTCTTTGCCCGCTCAAAAAATTAAGAATGATTATTTACCGTCTTGGGGTAAAGAGGAGTCTTATGAAATGTTAATAAAACTTTACATCAAAAAAGAAAACTGGGATTTAGCCAAAAAATATTTTCAAGAAGGAATCAAAGTGTTTCCTGAAAGTTATACTATTAATCAATTAGCATCCAAATTAGTTGGTAAGTAAATGAGATGCCTGTTATTCCTTTTATTTTTATTTATAACTTCTTTCTGTTACTCTCAAAGTTTTTTACGAGGCGTTGTTAATGACAGAAAAAGCAAACCAATTTTTGCAGCAAATGTGTACTTAAAATCAACGCCGCAAAAAGGGGCTACAACTGATTTTGACGGTAATTTTAGTTTTAATATCAATAATTTGAACGATACTTTGATAGTTTCTTTCCTTGGTTATAAAACAAGAGAAATTTTATTATCTTCAATTGATTTTAATAAAAAACTAATTGTTGTGCTACAAGAAGATGCACAGACTTTAGAGACAATAATTATAACTGCACGTGACCCAATTTCAGAACAATTCTCTGTTGTAAAACTAAATAAATTAAATATTTACTTAAACCCTGTTTCTCAAGGCGACCCTTTAAAAGCGATAACCGCACTTCCAGCATCTACAAATACAAATGAAACTGCAAATCCATCACTAAGAGGTAGTTCTGCAGATAGGTCGAGAGTAATCTTAAATGGTGTTCCTATTTATAACCCTGTACGAGCTAGCCAGTTAAATAACTCAGGATTTTTTAGTTTGTTTAACCCCGAAATTATTGACAACTTATATGTTTATGCGAGTAATCCGCCTTTAACCTATGGAAATACAAGTGCTGGTTTGGTTGAAATTCAGACCATTAAGAATTTGGAATCTAATCAGCTACAAGTAGCTGCAAGTTTGGCGGGTACTGGAGTTTTTATTTCTCAAAAAATAAAAAAAGATGTGTCTTTTATTCAAGCTTATGGAAATTATCAATTTTCAGATGCTTTTATTGGTGTTCAAGAGAAGAAATTTCCAAATATTTTAAATTTCAAAACAAAAGATGCTGGCATTAATTTTCACACAAAAATAGGTAAAAAGGTTGAACTTAATTCATACAATTATTTTATTGATGAAAACTTTAACGGCTTTGGTGAGCAATTTACTTATAGAGGAGAAGTTACGACTAAAAATAAACGATTTTTCACTGTAAATAATTTAAAATATTATACAAATAGCGGAGTATTTAGTTTTAATAATAGCGTAAACACTTCAAAGCAAAATTTTAACTTTGGAAATATAAATTCTAAAAATAAAACGAACCAAATATTTAACTCTTTAGGTTACAAATGGTTTTTTAAAGAAAATTTAGATTTACAATTTGGTGTTTCTTACGATTATCAAAAGATTGAATTTAACGACAGTACTCCAATATTTTTTTATGCCTTATCTCCTAATTCTCCAAGCATAAATTCAGAAACATCTATATCTAATATTATTTTGGAAGCCTATTTATACGGAAAATGGGATATAAATGAGAAATTTATAGTATCAACAGGTATTAGAAGTAATATTCCCGTAGAAAATCAAGCTTATTATTTAAGCTCACAATTAAGTCTTAAATATAGTCTGAATAAAAGACAGTCCTTTTTATTAAGTGGAGGCAGATATCACAATTATTCAACACCTAATTTTTTCTCAAAAAAATTCAATTTACAATCAAGCAAGCAAATTGCATTAGATTATACTTACAGGCTAAAAAATACGCTTATAACAGCAGCAACCTATTTCAAAAAAGAAACAAGTGAACAAATACTTGATGCATCTTTTATAGTCGATAAAATAAATACTTTTGGTGTAGAACTATTTTTTGAACAGAACTTTTACAAGTATTTTAAATTTTCACTTGCTAATTCATTTATAAACCAAACAGTTAGCATTGACAATGAAGAGTATAAAGGGCAAAATGATTTCAATTATTTAATAAAAACAACGTTACAATACAACAACCCAAAAATATTTTCTTTGGCATTAACATATATTGCTAGACCAGGTACTTATTATAATCCGATTATAGATGCAATTTCTGATAGTAATACAGGTTTTTATGAACCCGTTTTTGGTGATGATTTGTTCAGTTTACAATATAATAATTATAATCGCTTTGATTTAAGTATAAGTAAGTATATGAAATTCAAAAAAAGTGCTTTAATTCCATTTGCTTCATTGAATAATATACTAAATCAAAAAAACGAATTTCAAATTTTATATGATGTTGCTTATACATCTAACCGATTTGATTATTTTCAATTTAGAACAATTTATTTTGGAGTAGTTTGGCAGTTTGATTATTAGTCGCTAATATTCCAAGCACATTTGCAATTTGCTACATCCAACACTTCTCCAAAAATTGCAAAAGAGCTTTAACATTGTAACTAAATAGGAAAATATATTACTGATAACTGACTGAACAAAGCCCTGTAGCTAACAAAGTATAAAAATAATAGCCGAAATAGTAGTAAATATGAATATTTTAGTCCGCAACAACATTAGTAGTAAATTGAAAAATTATACTTCCGAAATCGGCTACTATTCTTATACAAGACCGTTGAGCGGAAATGCCTTCGGCTCGCTATAAATCGCACTCTGTGCTT
>CAWVTS010000091.1:0-9145 GCA_963933045.1 uncultured Lutibacter sp.
AAGATTGGGAAACTGTAGAGAGTTTAAGAGCGCTTATAAAAGAACATGTAGATTCCTCTTTTAAAGTTTAAAAAAAATGAAAAGAATTGCAATTATACCTGCAAGGGGTGGAAGTAAGAGAATACCAAGAAAAAATATTAAATTATTTTTAGGGGAACCAATTATTTCTTATTCTATCAGAACCGTATTGGATTCAAATTTATTTGATGAAGTTATGGTGTCAACAGATGATAAAGAGATAGCAGAGATTGCTTTAAAATTTGGAGCTAGTGTGCCTTTTTTAAGAAGTAGTGAAAACTCTAAAGATACCTCTACAACAATTGATGTAATTAATGAAGTTATCTTTAATTATAAGCAAATAGGTAAGATATTCGATTATACTTGTTGTATATATCCTTGTGCTCCATTTATTAACAAAGAGATGCTTTTGTCAAGTTTTAGAAAATTAGATTCTAAAGCTTTTGATTGTATTTTTCCTGTTATAAAATATGGTCACCCCATTCAAAGAGCTTTGCGTATAATTGAAAAAAATAATATAGAAATGATTAATCCTGAAAATATGCAAATAAGAACTCAGGATTTAGAGTCTTCATTTCATGATTTGGGACAATTTTATTTTTTTAAAACAGCTGTTATTATATCTAATAATAAACTTTGGAATGAAAATACTAGCTTTATTGAGTTAAATGAAATGGAATCTCATGATATTGATACGATTAAGGATTGGGAAGTTGCTGAGTTTAAATATAAGTATTTAAATAAAAAATAATGAGAATTTTAATTACTGGGGTATCAGGTATGTTAGGAGCATTCTTATATAAAATACTTGAAAAAGAAAATGAAGTCTATGGGACAGGTAATTCAATTTTTGAAGAAGAACCAAGTAATTATAAAGTTTTCGATTTAAAATCAGAAAATTATAATGAAATTATTAAATGGTCTAATCCAGATTTAATAATATTGTCAGGAGCAATAACAAATGGGAACTATTGTAATGAGAACCCAAGTGAAGCTTTTGAAATTAATGGTATTTCTGTTAAGAAATTTTTGAACGCCACTAATAGAAACGTTAAAATCATCTATATTTCTACAGATGCGGTTTTTCCTTCAAAACTTCATTTAGCAAAAGAAAATGATTGTGTTTCTCCAGAAAATATATATGGTAAGTCTAAAGAACTTGGAGAATTTTTTACTTTTTTTAGTCAAAGGCAATTTTGTGTAATTCGAACTACAATTATTGGGCTAAATATAAATTCAAAAAAAATTGGCTTTGTAGAATGGATTATTAATTCATCTAAAGTATCTGAAACGATTAGCCTTTTTGATGATGTTGTATTTAATCCTATTTCTATTTGGGATTTGGGGAAAGAGTTGAACTATTTAATTTCATTAAAGAGTTTGCCAAATGAAGTTTTACATATTGCAGGAACAGAAATTATTACAAAATACGAATTTGGACATGCACTTTTAAAAAAAATAAATTTGAAAACTAATCTCCTTAAAAGAGGATCAATAACATCTTTTGAGGATAGAGCAAAACGATGTAGCGATCAAACATTAGATTGCAATTATTATCAAAATAAATTCAATAGACAATTACCGAATTTTCTCAATACATTGGAAACAGTAAAATATTATTATGAATCAAATTAAATTAGGTCACAAATTAGTTGACGAAAATTCTTTATATTTTATTGCTGATATAGGTGCAAACCATAATGGTTCACTAGAAAAAGCAATAGAACTTATTCATCTTGTAAAAAAATCAGGTGCAGATGCTGCTAAGTTTCAAAATTTTTCAGCAAAAAAAATAGTTAGTAAATTAGGTTTTGAAAACTTAAAAAATAAGCTTTCTCACCAATCTAACTGGAGTAAGTCTGTCTTTGAAGTGTATGAGAATGCAAGTATAAATAAAGATTGGACTTCAATTTTAAAAGCAGAATGTGATAAAGTAGGTTTAGACTATTTTACAAGTCCATATGATTTTGAGTCTGTTGATTTAGTAGATCCCTACGTGGATTTATATAAAATAGGTTCAGGTGATGCTTCTTGGTTAGAAATAATATCATATGTTTTAAGTAAAGGAAAACCCACCCTTCTTGCAACAGGTGCTTGCGATTTAGAAGATGTAGAAAGAATGATGAAACTAGCTTTGAGTAAAACAAATAAAATTGTTTTAATGCAATGTAATACCAACTATACTGGTAGTTCAGAAAATTTCAACTATTGCAATTTAAATGTTTTAAAATCTTATAAAAAAATGTTTCCAGATACCATGCTTGGATTATCTGATCATACTTCTGGCCATGCAACTGTTTTAGGTAGTATTGCTTTAGGAGCAAGGGTTATTGAAAAACACTTTACAGATGATAATAATCAAATAGGTCCAGATCACGGTTTTGCTATGAACCCTACTTCTTGGAGAGAAATGGTGGATAGGTCTTATGAATTGTTGACAGCTTTAGGAGACGGAGTTAAGAGAGTAGAGGACAATGAAAAACAAGCTTATATGGTTCAGAGAAGATGTATTTGTTCTTCATCAAACTTAAAAGCAGGACATATAATTACAAAAAAAGACTTAGAACCACTTAGACCTATTGGAGAAGGAGGTTTTCATCCTTACATGTATAAAGATTTAATAGGTAGAGAATTGAAAATTAATTTAATGTTTGGAGAACATTTCACAAAAGATACTTTAGTATGATAAAAGGAGTGAAGGTTGGGCTAAGGGCTCTCGAGAAAGAGGATTTAAAATTATTAAAAGACTGGAGGAATAATGTTGATTTTAGAAAGCATTTTAGAGAAGTAAGAGAGTTATCGGAAGCTGATCAAGAAAACTGGTTTATTAGCCTTCAAAATTCTAGGCAAATTAATTTTATGTTTGTAATTGTTGATGTAGAAACCAATGAGGCAATAGGTGCTGCAGGATTACTTTACGTAAATTGGGTTATTAGATCTGCAGATTTTTCTTTTTATATTGGTAAAAATGAAATATATGTGGATGATAAAGAAGTTTCTTCTGAGGCAGCCAAGCTGTTAATAGATTATGGTTTTAATAACTTAAATTTGAATAAAATTTGGATGGAGTTATACGAATTTGATAAAAGGAAAATTGATTTTTTTACAAATAAATTTAATTTCCATCAAGATGGTTTGCTTAGACAAAATTGTTTTGAAGAAGGGAGGTATTGGGATTCTTATATACTTTCTCTTTTAAAAAATGAACATATCAAACACTAAGGGTAAATTTAGTTAATAAATTTATTTACAGTTCTAGACATTTATGACTGATTTATTTTATGGTAAAAATAAGAACTAAAAGCCCTCTTTTTTTTAAACTTTTGAATGTATTCTTAAGAATTGGAGGCATAGGAAGTAAATTTCTAATAGTTACATTAATGTCTAAATATTTTGATGTTGATGTTTTTGGTAATTATGGATTAATAACTTCAATTATTACAATTCTAATTTTTGTTTTAGGATTAGACTTTTATAATTTTAGTATAAGAGATATTTTAAAAACCACAGGAGAACAAGAAATTATTAATAAAGTAATACTCACTTTTGGATTATATTCTTTAGTATATCTATTATTTCTAATTCTAGGTTACTTTATCTTTAGTAACATAGATTACGTTAAACCTTACCTTGGCTTTGTCCTATTTCTAGTTATTACCGAACATCTGTCTCAAGAAATTTACAGATTGTTAATTGGTTTTAGAAAGGTGCTATTAGCAAATATGTTATTATTCTTTAGAACAGTAAGTTGGAGTTCAATTATATTTTACTACTATTATAATAGTAATTTAATAACAATTGATAAGATTTTTATACTTTGGTTAATAGCCAATATTTTAACAATTGTATATGTGTTTGTTTTAGCAATAACTAAAAACTCTAAAAAAATATTAAAATTTACATTTAGTAAAAATTGGATTAAAGAAGGGTTAAGAATAAGTTCTGTTTTTTTTATTGCAACTATTAGCCTTAAATCAATGGAATATGCAAATAGATTTATTGTAGATTACTTTATGGGAGAGGTGCTTGCTGGTGTTTTTTTGTTTTACTCTAATATATCTATTTTAATTACTGTTTATATAAATACGATAGTTATCTCTTTTGAGTTACCGGAACTTATTAAATCTGTAAATTCCCATAACATTAATAATCTCCTCAAAAAATTTAAAAAATCTTTGCTGATACATATTGTAATTTCATTTATATTTATTTTTTTAATCATAAAACCTTTACTACTTTGGCAAGATAAGGTTGAGTTTGAAAAGTATTTACCTCTAATTTATTTTTTTATAGTTGGAGTTGGATTAATGAATTACTCATTACTGTATCACTTTAAACTTTATATTTACCATAAAGACAAGGCATTATTAAAGTCAATGGTTATATCTGCTTGCTTAAGTTTATTTTTTACCATTAGTTTAACGCATTTTTGTGGAATTTATGGAACAGCAACTGCTTTTGTAATTTCGTCTATTATATTATATTATATGCGTTATAATGAAGCTAAAAAAATGAAGTATGATTAATGTTTATATAGGTTTGTCTAAAAATCAAATTTCGTCTTATGAGTCAATATTAAGAGATCTAAAAATGACGAATTGTCAAAATATCTTAATTTCTAATAGAACATTAAAGAATGATTTAAAACTTTGGGATAGAGTTATTTTTGCAAAAGAATCATTTAATAATCAGTCTTCTGGAAAATTATCTGGGTTAACAAACATTATTTTTAAAATTAAACAATACAAAGAGATTATAAAAGAACTTAATGTTTATAAAAAAGAAAAAAATATTACGCTTTATTTTACTTATGTAGAGGATATTTTAACCAATTTTTTGCTTTTTTCTTTCAATAAAAATTTAAAAGGTATTGTAGTTGAAGATGGTACATTAAATTATTACCCACATACAATTAAGTCTTTATCACAAAAAAAAGTATTTTTAAAATGGTTATTGAGTAATTTATATAATGTTAGATTTAAATTTTATAAAGGTCATTCTAGTGGAATTGAAAGTAAGAATGTTGTAAAACAATATGTTAGAGTACCTGAGTTATCACAGTTCCCAGAAAAATCAATTAAATTAAAATTCTCGACAAGGACATTGAATTTAACAAATACAGTTTTAATCATAGGTCAAGAAGGTTATATAACTCAATTTGGTGAAAATAAATACTTTAATAATTTAAAGGATCTAGTCAAATTAATTCAATCTAATAAATTATATGATCAAATAGATAAAATATATTATAAGCCTCACAGGCATGGTAAAAGAATAAATTTAGAAAAATTAAAATCGCTGTTTTTAAAAAAAGAAGTAATTTATTTAGAATCGGATGAGCCTTTAGAAGATTTGTTTTTTGATAAATTAGGGTCAAAGTATATATATTCATTTGACTCTAGTGCCTTATTAAATATATATTTAGAATCTGAAGAACATATAAAAAATGAACTTAAATTTCATGTTTTTTTAAGGTATAACGATTTATTAAAACCTATTTTCCAAAAATTTAATTTTAATATTTATAAATGATTATTGCTTTCAATATATTAATTACGCTTATAGCTATAGTTATAATGTTATACTTTTTAGAAAAAGATTTAGGTCTTTTTTTATTATCAATTATGATATTTGTTCAATATATTTGGATGTTTTTCTCTTTAATAGTTATAGAGTCTGGTGTACATATTGTTGAGCAAGGTAGAGATGGGTATTTTGTTTATAGTACTTTGGTTTTATTGCTCTTTTTTATCACAACCATAATATCTTTAATTTTTTTCAAAAAAATATTTACTTATCTATTTAAGAATCTTAAGGTAACTAAAATTAAATTTGGTAAAATTAATGAATCCCAAATAACAAGATTTTTTGTGGGATTTGTTTTTTTAGTAGCTTTTTTAAACTTGTTTCTATCACCAATACCTGTTTTTTCTGATACGGTATCAAAGTTTAATTTTTGGGAACATGCTAGATTCCCTTTTTTAAAATCAATTGTTGGAAATGTAATGGCTTTTGTTGCTTTTGGTACTGCTATTTTATATAGATATTATAAAAAGACCTCATTTTTTTTCTTTGCACTATACATCACTTATTTATTATTAATTGGACAAAAATTTACAGGTTTTTTCATTGGTATATCGGGAGCCTTGTTAGCCTTTTTCTTTACTTCAGAAAAACAAATCAAATTTAAGCTTAAATGGGTTTTTAATAAATACTTGTTGTTATTTGTAGGGTTAATGTTTTTTTTAGTGCTGTATAAATATACCATTAATAACCCTTTTATAAAATTAAATATGACTCCTTTAGAATCTGTTTTTTACAGATTTTTCGGATTACAAGCGCATGTGTTTTGGGGTGCTACCGAACAATATGTTTATCAAGGCAAACCTAATACTTGGAATGTTTTTGAACTTTGGAAAGGAATGCATCATTTAATGCTAGAAACTTGGCCAT
This sequence comes from uncultured Lutibacter sp., assembly GCA_963933045.1. Lineage (GTDB taxonomy): Bacteria > Bacteroidota > Bacteroidia > Flavobacteriales > Flavobacteriaceae > Urechidicola. The sequence goes on from CAWVTS010000091.1 coordinate 6,472, forward strand.
GGAGTTATGAGGACTTTATATCGGTAACAACTAGAGGTGTAAGTTGGACAAATGCTTACCCATCAATTTTAATAAGAATTTTCCCCTTACCAATAGCTCTTCTTGTAAATTTTTTCTTAATGTCTTTTGTCTCTTTAATACAAACCTTATTAAGTGTCTTTATTAAAAGAAAATCTATATTCCTAAGTATTATACTATTTCAATTACTAATTTGGACGAGTTATGCTTATACCATGGCTTATTTTAGTAAATTAATGATACCTGTTTTTTTTATTTTACTTTATTTTTCATACAAATACTTAGCATTCAAGACTAAAAAAGAATGAAAATGAAAAAACAATTGCTTTCAAACCTGTCAAACTATTTTTATTTTTTACTAATGTTTTTTTTACCAATTTCATTAAGGATAGAAAACGTATTCTTAGGAATGTTATTTTTAAGTACAGTTTTTAATCCAAAAAAAAGAACCCCAAGTAATATTAAATACTATCTATTGGCTTTTTTTTTGTTTACTCTGATAAATGGGTTTTTAAATAATTATTTCATTGTTGAAAAAGAAAATTTTCTTCGATTATTACCTTTTATATTTCTCCCCTTTTGTTTGGAAAAAATTGATGCGGAAATAAAGTTAAAAGGACTGATATTTCTTCTTATTGGTATACTAATAATTCAATTACATTCTGTTTATGGTATAATTGATTATTATTATTTTACGGAAGGTAAAAAATATCCATTAAAGAATTATTCAAAAATAAATGAAATATTAAATTACGAAAGGCCATATCTTGGTTTCTTTTCTGTTCTAAACATTATAATTTGTTTTTATTATTTTTCAGTGAATAAAAAGAAAGTTTTAAGTATTTTTATTTGTTCTTTTTCCATTGGATTAATAATCGTGGTGTCAGCAAGATTGGCAATTATTATTGTTGTTCTTATAAGTTTAATAGCGATGTGCAGAGACTTTAAGAGAAAAAATATAGCCATAACTTTAGTAACCTTAATAGGTTTAGTGCTCATAATTATGACTAGTAATAGTTCATTAAAAGATAGGTTTAGTCAAATATCAAAAGATGCAAGAGTTGTTACTTGGAAAGGTGCTATTTCACTATATTTTAAAAGCTCGAATTATATTTTTGGATCTGGAAGTGAGCAAAATACTAGAGATAATCTTTTAGAACATTATGAAAATTATGATGAATTTTGTTCAGAGGATGAGAAAAATAGGTTTATAAACAAAAATTATAATACTCATAATCAGTATATAAATGAATTATTAAGAGGTGGTATTGTAGGCTTATTACTTTTATTGATTCCTCAAATAATACTATTTTATTGTGGTATTATAAGAAACGATACTTTAACCCTTATGTTTCTTGTTGCAATATTAAGTTTTAGTTTTGTTGAGAATATTTTGGGCAGACAAGTAGGAGTTTACTTATATGTCTTACTTTTGATTTTAACTAGTATTCCATACAAAGCAAAAAACAAATGATTAAAGTTTTACACATAGCAAGACCAATTGCAGGAGTTGGTGTTTATATTTCTTTGCTGACAAAATATATCAATAGTAACAGGTTTTTAAATGCAATAATATGCAATACAAAGGAAGATATTATTAATATTAATAATGACTTAGGAGTTAAAATAGACTATTTTCATTGTGAGATAAAAAGAGAAGTAAGTTTTCTAAACGACATAAAATGTTTAATAAGAATATTTGAAATTGTAAGGCGTTTTAAACCAGATATTTTGCATTGTCATAGTGCTAAAAGTGGAATTTTAGGAAGAATTATTGGGTTGGTTACTAATACTAAAACAGTGTATACACCACATGCATACTCATATTTAAGTGCAGAATCTAAAAAGAAATATTTTTTATTAAAAAACATTGAACGTTTTTTTGGTCTTTTACCAGCTAAAACTTTTGCGTGTTCTAATTCAGAGTTTAACAGAGCAATTGCTGATTTGAAAATAAAAAAAGAAAAAGTAGTTCTTTGGAATAATTCTATTGAAAACGGGATAAAATTGACAAATAGCGATTTTTTAACAAAACTTCCAAAAGATTTTATTTGTTCAATTGGGAGGCCTTCATTTCAAAAAAATACAGAACTATTAATTGAAGCTGTTCTAAAACTAAAACAAACACATAGTAGTATTCACTTAGTAATTCTTGGAGTCGGTTTTTATTCTCCAATATTAGAAAAAATAAAAAAAAGTATTTCAGAAAATAATCTTTCTAGAAATATTACATTAATCCCTTGGTTAAAAAGAGATAAGAGTTTAGCTATATTAGATAAGAGTTTGGTGTATATATCTTCATCAAGATATGAAGGCTTACCATATTCTGTTATAGAAGCTTTGTCTTTAAGTAAACCCTGTGTGCTAACAGATGTAGATGGAAATAAAGATTTAGTAAAAGATAATTACAATGGTTTTCTGGTGAAAGAAGATGCAAATGAACTGGCTGAAAAAATTATTTTTTTTTTAAATAATAATTATTTAAGAAAAGATATGGGAAAAAACTCAAGAAAAGAATTCGAAAGTTTTTATGATATTAAAAAAAATATAAAAAAGTTAGAAAACTTATATTTGGACTAAGGAAAAATAATTGAATTAAAATTACAATTGATAAAATTATTTTGAAACTTTTACGTTAACAGAATATAAATATTTA
>CAWVTS010000092.1:0-9140 GCA_963933045.1 uncultured Lutibacter sp.
TTGAATATTATCTTAAAAGGTGATGTTGATGGATCTGTTGAAGCACTGACCGATTCATTCCAGAAATTATCTACTGATGAAATTGAATTGAAGATTATTCATAAAGGAGTTGGAGCAATTACAGAGTCTGATGTATTGTTAGCCTCAGCCTCAGAAGCCATTATTGTCGGATTTAATGTTCGTCCTGCAGGAAATGCTAGAATGATTGCAGATAGAGAAGAAGTAGATATTAGAACATATTCTATTATTTATGACGCTATCAACGACCTACGTGATGCCATGGAAGGTATGTTGTCGCCAGAGATGAAAGAAGAAGTTACGGGTAATGTTGAAATTAGAGAGGTTTATAAAATTTCTAAAGTTGGAAACATTGCAGGTTGTATGGTGATGAGTGGTAAGATTATGAGAAGCTCATTAATACGTATTATTCGTGATGGAGTTGTAGTTCATTCCGGTGAATTAACTGCTCTTAAACGTTTTAAAGACGATGTGAAAGAAGTTGCAAAAGGATATGATTGTGGTGTTCAGATTAAAGGATTCAACGATATCAAAGAAGGAGATGTTATCGAAGCTTATGAAGAGGTTGCAGTTAAAAAGAAATTAAAAAAATAGTTTTCAAAGACTATTCAATAAATAAAAAAACCGACGTCTTCACATCGGTTTTTTTTATTTATTGAATTTTGTTTATAACTTAATACTTGTTTCGAATACAATTGCACCAGTAAATTTTTCTTTAATTTTCAATAAAGCTCTGTCGGCCTCAAGGCGTGTTTTGTAATTCCCTACTCTAACTTTCCACTCAGGAGATTCATAACTAAGTTCAGCAATTATTCCATAAGCAAACTGAAAATTACCTTTAATTTGGTAAGCTTTCGTCTCATTTCCGTTATACAATTGAATTTTATATCCCTTTGTATTTCTATTTTTCTTATTGTATTCTATTCGTTGTTTTAGTACATCATTAATTTTTTGCTCTTCTTGAGCATTCATATTTATAGAATAAATAAAACATAAAATTGAAAGAATCTTAACAGTTGTATTATATTTCATGCTAGTTTCGTTTTGTTGTTACTTCTTTACTTTTTATACTGTTTTCAAGTAAATATTTAAATAGTTTACAAATCTATACTATTGTTTATTAATTTGTTATCAAAAACCTTTATTTAGAATAGATATAAATTACATTTAACATTATTTTTAGATTTTAAATCTTATGAATAAAGAGTACTTTTGTACATCATTTTAATCAGTACGAGATAAGAATGAAAATATTGTACCAAACTCGAAAGAAACATATATTTATAAGTATGAAAAGTGTGAAAAAACACAATCTAACATCAAGATTGACCCTAATTAGTCTAGTTTTCCTTTTCTTGTTCACTATCAATTTGTCGGCTCAAGGCGATGCTAAAAATGGTAAAAAACTATTTAATAGTAATTGTGCTGCGTGCCATAAACTAGACAAGAATTTAGTGGGACCCAAGTTAGGAGGAATTACTGAAAAAAGAGAGAATGCTTGGTTGAAATCCTGGATCAAAAACAATGCTGAATTTCAAAAGGTAGATGCAGATGCTAAAGAGGCTGCGGCATATAGCCCAACAGCCATGAATGCATTTCCTCAATTCTCTGACCAAGATATTGATGATATTTTAGAATACACAAAACCTCAAGATCCGGTTGTTGCCGTTGGAGGGCCTGTCCCGGCAGCAGCAGTTGTGTCAAATGACAATACATTACTATATATTTTAGGGGCTATTGTTTTTGTAATGTTTTTAATGATTTTCAATTTATACCGAACTGTAAGCGAACTGAAAGGAAATGCTCCAAAAAGAAAACCACTTTCAGAACATGCAAATGATGTTTGGGAAGCGTTTAAAGGAAATAAATTTTTACACTTCTTAATGGTTATCTTCTTCTTGTTGTCTACAGCTTATATGGTCTTTGGGTGGTTATCGCAAGTTGGTGTTGATCAAGGATATCAACCAATCCAACCCATAGAATTCTCACACAAAATTCACGCTGGAGATAACAAAATTGACTGTCAATATTGCCATTCTGCTGCTAAGCATAGTAAATCTTCTGGAATCCCTTCTGCAAATGTATGTATGAACTGTCATATGAATATAGCTGAGGTTGCAGATGATACTAAGATTGGAAATCACGGTAAAGATATTTTGAATAAAGAAATTCAAAAATTATATGATGCTGTTGGTTGGGATGCTGATAAATTAAAATATACAGGAGAAACGAAACCTATTGAATGGGTTCGTATTCATAACCTACCTGACTTTGCATATTTCAATCACTCGCAACACGTTACAGTTGCAGGAGTTAAATGTCAAAAATGTCATGGCCCTGTTGAGGAAATGCATGAAGTATATCAATTTGCTCCACTAACAATGGACTGGTGTATTTCGTGTCACAGAGAAACCGAAGTTGATATGACAGAGGACGGTTATTATAAGAAAATCCATGAGCAATTAGCGAAAAAATTTGGTGTTGAAAAAGTGACTGCTGCGCAAATGGGCGGATTGGAATGTGGTAAATGCCACTATTAATAAAGATTTTAGAGAAAAAACAATAATATGGCATCAAACAAAAAATACTGGAAAAGTGTTGAAGAGCTAAACGAAAACAGTTCTATTGTTGATACGTTAAGGAAAAACGAATTTGTAGAAGAAATTCCAACAGATGATTTTTTAGGTGATAAAGAAACATTAGAGAATTCTTCAACGACACGTCGTGACTTTTTAAAATATGTAGGTTTTTCAACAGCCGCTGCATCATTAGCGTCTTGTGAAGGTCCTGTAAAAAAAGCAATACCTTTTATAGTACAACCGGATGTAGTTATTCCAGGTGTAGCAGATTACTATGCTACAGCTATTGCAGATGGTTTTGATTTTGCTAACGTATTAGTGAAAGTTCGTGAAGGTCGTCCAATTAAAATAGAGCCAAACAAAGATGCAAATGGTAGTACAAATGCACGTGTTCAAGCATCTGTTTTGTCACTATATGATAGTTTGCGTTTGCAAGCGCCAAAAAAAGATGGAAGTTCTATCTCTTGGGCTGATGTAGATACACAAATTGGAAAGTCATTTGAAGATGTTGCCGCAGCAAATAAAACGATTGCTATTTTATCTAGTACTGATGCGAATCCTACGACATCTAAATTAGTTACAGACTTTTCTAAGAAATTCGGAAATGTTCGTCACGTAACCTATGATGCTGTTTCAGAATCTCCAGCAATTGATGCTTATGAAGCAATGTATGGTTCTAGAGCATTACCATCGTATGATTTTTCTAAAGCAAAAACAATTGTTTCTGTAGGTGCAGATTTCTTAGGAGATTGGCAAGGTGGAAACTTTGATAGTGATTACGCTAAAGGACGTATCCCTAATCATGGAGAAATGTCTCACCATATACAATTTGAATCAAACATGACGCTTTCTGGTGCCAATGCTGATGCTCGTATTATGGTAAAGCCGTCTGCTCAAAATACAATTTTAGCAGATTTATATAACGTAATAGTAAATGGTGCTTCTGCAAAAGATGCAAATGTTGCCAATGCAGTAAAACAAATTAAGAAAGCAGGTAGTAAAGCAATTGTTGTTACTGGAATTCAAGATAAAGACGCACAACTATTAGCATTAGCAATTAATAATGCTATTGAAAGTGAAGTGATAAACACTTCAATTACTAATAATACACGTCAAGGAAACGATACTGAAGTTGCTCAATTAGTTGCTGATATGAAATCAGGAAAAGTTGGAGCAATTATCATCAATAATTCAAATCCTGTTTACACATTACCAAATTCAGCAGATTTTGTTGAAGGTTTAGGAAAAGTAGCTGTATCAGTTTTGTTTTCAACAGCCGATAATGAAACTGCAAATGCAGTTCAATTTGCATTACCAACACCTCATTATTTAGAGTCTTGGGGAGTTATTGAAATAAAGAAAGGTCATTATAGTTTAATGCAGCCTACAATCCAACCATTATTTGATACACGTCAGTTCCAAGACTGTTTATTAAAGTGGACTGGGAATTCTCAAAATTATTACGATTATATTAAATCATCTTTTGCAAGTTTAAGTACAGATAAATCCTTCAGTAAAGCATTACATGACGGAAATTTTACTGCAGTTTCTTCTGCTAGTAAACCTACTTCAAATCAAGTTGATTTAGTATCAGCATATAGAAGCGTTTCTAAAGTTCAAGGAACTGATTTAGAATTACAATTATATACAAAGACAGGTTTAGGAGATGGTCAGCAAGCAAATAACCCTTGGTTACAAGAGTTGCCTGATCCAATCACAAGAACCACTTGGGATAACTATTTAACAGTTTCTCAAGCAGATGCTGCAAGACTTGGAATTGAAAATGAAAATGTTGCAAATGGAGGGTTGAATGGTAGTTTAGTAGAATTATCTGCTAATGGAGTTACCATTACTATTCCTGCATTGATTCAGCCAGGACAGGCAAACGGGTCAGTTGGACTTGCTTTAGGTTATGGACGTAAAGCAGGAATGAAATCTGAAATGCAAGTTGGGAAAAACGCATACCATTTCTACACTAATTTTAATCCTTCTCAAACTGGAGTAAAAGTTACACCAGTTGCGGGAACTCATAAATTTGCTTGTACTCAGTTACAAAACACAATGATGGGTAGAGGTGATATTATTAAAGAAACAACATTATCAACATACAATGACCATAGTTTAGATCCAAAACATACTTGGAATCCTGTTCCAATGGTATCTTTAAAGCATCAAGAAGTTGAAGCAACTACAGTAGATTTATGGGATAAATTTGATCGTTCAATTGGGCATCACTTTAACTTATCTATAGATTTAAATGCATGTACAGGTTGTGGAGCATGTGTTGTCGCTTGTCATGCTGAAAATAATGTACCAGTAGTTGGTAAAGAAGAAGTTAGAAAATCTAGAGATATGCACTGGTTGCGTATTGACAGGTATTATTCTTCTGATATGAATGAAACCGTTGCAAAAGAAGAAGGTGTAGGATTAGTAAAAGAATTTGCAGAGATGGAAATTCCTTCTGCAAATCCACAAGTTGCCTTCCAACCAATAATGTGCCAGCACTGTAACCACGCTCCATGTGAGACTGTGTGTCCTGTTGCTGCTACAACTCACAGCCGTCAAGGTCAAAACCATATGGCTTATAACCGTTGTGTAGGTACAAGGTATTGTGCAAACAACTGTCCTTATAAAGTACGTCGTTTCAACTGGTTTGATTATGCTAACAATTCTGAATTTGATTTCAATATGAATGATGATTTAGGAAAAATGGTGTTAAATCCAGATGTGACTGTCCGTTCAAGAGGGGTTATGGAAAAATGTTCTATGTGTATTCAAATGACACAAGCAACAATATTAAAAGCGAAGAAAGAAGGAAGATCAGTCAAGGATGAAGAATTCCAAACGGCTTGTTCTAATGCTTGTGGTACGGGAGCAATGGTGTTTGGGGATATTAACGATAAGCAAAGTAAAGTTGCGAAGTCAAAAGAAGACACAAGAGCATATCACTTACTAGAGCACGTTGGTACACAGCCGAATGTGGTTTATCAAGTGAAAGTTAGAAATACAGAAGTATAAAAAAGATATTAATTAGATAATTTATATAAAGAGTATGGCATCGCATTACGAAGCACCTATAAGACAAGCTCTAATTATTGGAGATAAAAGCTACCACGACATTACTGTTGAGGTTGCGGCTCCAGTTGAAGGAAAAGCAAACAAACAATGGTGGATAGTTTTTGGTATATCTTTAGCAGCATTCCTTTGGGGAATAGGTTGTATTTTATATACAGTTGGAACTGGTATTGGAGTTTGGGGATTAAATAAAACTGTAGGTTGGGCGTGGGATATCACGAACTTCGTATGGTGGGTTGGTATTGGTCACGCAGGAACGCTAATTTCTGCGGTACTATTATTATTCCGTCAAAAATGGAGAATGGGAATTAACCGTTCTGCAGAAGCAATGACAATTTTCTCAGTAATACAAGCAGGATTATTTCCAATTATTCATATGGGACGTCCTTGGTTAGCTTATTGGGTATTACCAATTCCAAATCAATTTGGTTCATTATGGGCGAACTTTAACTCACCTCTTTTATGGGATGTGTTTGCAATTTCAACATATTTATCAGTTTCATTAGTTTTCTGGTGGACAGGTCTATTGCCAGATTTTGCAATGTTACGTGATAGAGCAGTTAGACCATTCCAAAAGAAAATTTATTCATTACTTAGTTTTGGATGGACAGGTAGAGCGAAAGATTGGCAGCGTTTTGAAGAAGTCTCTTTAGTACTTGCAGGTTTAGCAACACCATTAGTACTTTCAGTGCACACAATTGTATCAATGGATTTTGCTACTTCAGTAATTCCAGGATGGCATACAACGATTTTCCCTCCATACTTTGTTGCTGGTGCTGTATTCTCTGGATTTGCTATGGTAAATACACTGTTAATTATCATGCGTAAAGTTTCTAATTTAGAAGCATACATCACAATACAGCATATAGAGTTGATGAATATTGTAATTATGATTACTGGATCTATCGTAGGTTGTGCTTATATTACTGAGTTGTTTATCGCTTGGTATTCTGGTGTTGAATATGAGCAATATGCATTTTTAAATAGGGCAACCGGACCTTATTGGTGGGCCTATTTATTGATGATGACATGTAATGTGTTCTCACCTCAATTTATGTGGTCTAGAAAATTAAGAACAAGTATTATGTTCTCATTCTTTATTTCTATTGTAGTAAATATAGGAATGTGGTTTGAGCGTTTCGTAATTATTGTAACATCATTACATCGTGATTATTTACCATCTTCATGGACAATGTTCTCACCAACATTTGTAGATATTGGAATCTTTGTAGGAACTATAGGTTTCTTCTTTGTACTGTTTTTATTATATTCAAGAACATTCCCTGTGATTGCACAGGCAGAGGTGAAATCAATTTTAAAATCTTCTGGAGATAATTATAAAAGACATAGAGATGCTGGAGGAGATAACCCTGCACCAACTAAACAAATTAAAAAATAAGTATTATGAGTTCTAGAGTAATACAAGCAATGTATAATGATGACGACATATTAATGTCGGCAGTAAAAGAAACTAGATCTGCGCATCATCATATCGAAGAAGTATATACACCATTTCCAGTTCATGGACTTGATAAGGCAATGGGATTAGCACCAACAAGGATTGCAATTACTGCATTTATGTATGGTTTATGTGGATTGTCATTTTCAATTTGGATGACTAACTATATGATGATAGAAGATTGGCCACAAGATATTGGAGGTAAACCAAGTTTCTCTTGGATTCATAATATGCCAGCATTTGTACCAATTATGTTTGAAATGACAGTGTTCTTCGCGGCTCATTTAATGGTAATCACTTTTTACATGCGTAGTAGATTATGGCCGTTTAAAGAAGCTGAAAATCCTGACCCAAGAACAACAGACGATATGTTTGTTATGGAGGTTTCAGTTGATGGAAATGAAAAAGAATTGACGATTTTTTTAGAAAAAACAGGAGCAATAGAAATTAAAGTAACTGAAAAGCATTAAGTAGATGGAAAAAGTTATAAATAGTATATTATTAGTGGCGTTCATATTAATTGTTTCGTCATGTGATAAAAGTAAAAGAGCACCGAATTTGCAGTTTATGCCTAATATGTATGAGCCTGTGGGTTATGAAACTTTAGGAGAAAACGAGATGTATGATAACGGAATGGCTTCTAGGCTACCTGTTGGTGGTACTATTGCACGTGGTGATGAATTTCCTTATGACTATCCAAATACACCCGAAGGTTACGAAGCTGCTAAATCAAATTTAATGAATCCATTAGGATCTACCTTGAACTCTAAAAAGGGAAAAGCATTATATAGTATTTACTGTACTTCATGTCATGGTTCAAAAGGTGAAGGTCAAGGCGTATTAGTGAAAAGAGAAAAGTTTTTAGGTATACCTAATTATAAAGATAGAGATATTACAGAAGGTAGTACATATCATGTGATTATGTATGGTAAAAACATGATGGGATCACACTCATCACAATTAACAGAAGAAGAGCGTTGGCAAGTTGTTGCTTATGTTCAAGAATTAAGAAACAATTAAATAATTCTTTTTAATTAGAATTTAGAAGATATGTATAAGTTTTCAAAAAAATTAAAGACATTTTCATTTGCATTAATGTTTGTCGGTTTAGTAGGTATTGTTTGGGGTTTTATGAATGCTCCAAGTACCATTGAAGAGGCAAAAGAAATTGTTGCAAAGAACAACTCACAAGATGGACATGGTTCAGGTCATGGTGAAGCAGTCTCAACACATAAGGTTGTTGATTCACATGGTGATGACCATAGTTCAACTGAAACTGCTCATGGAGATGAGTATAGCACATCACATGATGAGCATGTATTTCATCAACTACAAAATAGACCTTGGTCAGCACTGTATGTTGCCATATTCTTTTTTATGATGTTAGCATTAGGAACTTTAGCATTCTATGCAATTCAACAGGTAGCACAAGCAGGGTGGTCTATTGTTTTGTTTAGGGTTATGGAAGGAATCACTGCATATTTGCCAGTTGGAGCAGTAATTTTATTTGTATTTTTAGCGCTATCAGGGATGCATATGAATCATGTTTTTGCTTGGATGGATCCAGAATTAGTTGATCCAACAAGCCCTAAATTTGATCATTTATTAGATGCGAAAAAGAGTTATTTAAATGTGCCATTTTTCTTAATAAGAGCTGCAATTTATATTGCTGGTTGGATTTGGTATCGTCAATACGCAAGAAAGAGAACTTTATCATTAGATAATGCTTCTGGAGGAGACTTGAAACACTACAAAAAATTAGTAGGTGCTTCTGCAGCGTTCTTAGTGTTCTTTTTAATTTCAGAATCTATGATGTCTTGGGATTGGTTAATGTCTATAGATCACCATTGGTTTAGTACATTATACGGTTGGTATATTTTTGCTGGAATGATTGTTTCAGGAATAACAACTATTGCGTTGATTACAATATATTTAAAATCTAGAGGATATCTAGAATATGTAAATGATAGTCATTTACATGATTTAGCGAAATTTATGTTTGGATTTAG
>CAWVTS010000093.1:0-9138 GCA_963933045.1 uncultured Lutibacter sp.
CATATAATCCTTTTTCAACTTTATGCAATGTTGCTTTTTCTAATACTTGTCTATATCTAATTCTTGCTTCTACTTCCATAGAATCTCCATTTTGAAGTATTAAATCTTCTCTGACCCAATGAATTTCATCATTGGTAACAAACAATACATTTCTGTATAAACCTCTATGATTCTTGCCTTCTCCAGCATAAATAACATTCTCTACAACATCAGTTTCTATAACATATAATGCTTCTTTTGTTCCACCAACATTTAATCCTTTTCGTTGGCCTTTTGTGAAATAATGTGCTCCTTGATGTTTGCCAACTACTTTTCCGCTCTGTAAATTATATTGATACTTCGTTGATAAATATTCTAATTCTGCTTCTTTATTAGCAAATATTGGTATTGATTCCACATACAGTCCAGATTCAGCTGGTACTTGAACTATCACACCTTCTTTTGGTTTTAGTTTTTGCTGTAAGAAATCTGGCAAACGAACTTTACCAATAAAACAAAGTCCTTGAGAGTCCTTCTTATCAGCAGTTACTAAATCTTGTTCTGCAGCAATTTTTCGTACTTCTGGCTTTGTTAATTCTCCTATAGGAAATAGTGAAGTTGCTAATTGTTCTTGAGACAATTGACATAAAAAATACGATTGATCTTTATTATCATCTGCTCCAGAAAGTAATTGATATACTTTTTTTCCATCCTTTTCTAATTCTCCTTTTCTACAATAATGACCTGTTGCAACAAAATCGGCACCTAAATCAAGGGCTATTTTTAAAAATACGTCAAACTTAATTTCTCTATTGCACAATACATCAGGATTTGGAGTGCGACCAATTTCATATTCACGAAACATATAATCTACAATCTTATCTTTGTATTGCTCACTTAAATCAACTACTTGAAAAGGAATTCCTAATTTTTCTGCAACTAACATTGCATCATTACTATCATCTAACCAAGGACATTCATTTGAAATTGTCACTGATTCATCATGCCAGTTTTTCATAAACAAGCCTATCACTTCATAGCCTTGCTGCTGCAATAAATATGCTGCTACACTACTATCTACACCTCCAGAAAGTCCTACAATTACGCGTTTCATGAATTATTAAAATTAAGAATGCAAAGATAGTGATAAGTTTTAGGATAATAAAGTATTAACTCTACCTCTCATCTTTTATCAAAAAAATATTTTTCATTAAATATTATATTTAACTTTACACAAAAAAATTGTATCTTATTAAATGGAACAAATAAGAAAATATCTTGAAAAAATATTGGAGATTGATGAAAAAGATTGGGATATATTCTCTTCTAAACTTAAGAAAAGAAACTTTAAAAAGAAAAGTAATCTTCTAATTGAAGGGCAAGTTGAGAATTACTTATCATTTATTGAAAAAGGAGTTGTCCGTTTTTTAATTCCAAAAGAAAATATTGAAAAAGAGATCACTTTTGGATTTTGTTTTAAAGATGAATTTATAAGTGCATATGATTCTTTTTTAACTCAAACACCTTCTTCATATAGACTTGAAGCATTGTCTGGCGTCACAGTTTGGAGTATTACCTATAATGATTTACAGGAAGTATATAAACAAACTCAAATAGGAAATATGATTGGTCGTTTTTCATCTGAAAGGTTATTTTTAATAAAGTCGAAACGTGAACAATCTTTATTAAATGAATCAGCGGAACAACGTTATTTAGATTTATTTACTGAGCGACCAAATCTAATAAAAGAAATCCCTCTTAAATATATTGCATCTTATATTGGTGTTACTCCACAAGCTTTAAGTAGAATTCGTAGACGAATTTCTTAACCTGAGTTCATTTTATTTTAATTCAATATTCGTGTTCTTTACATTCTAAAATAAAGAATATGGCAATCTTAATATTAATTTTAGTCTTATGGTATGTTGGACTATTTTTCCAAACTTTTTTTCTGCATAGATATGCGGCACATCAAACATTTACTATGTCAAAATTTGGGGAGAAAATATGTTTCTTTTTAACATGGGTTTTTCAAGGTTCAAATTATTTAAGTGCTTATGGATATGGAGTTATGCATAGAATGCACCATGCATATGCCGATACGGAAAGAGATCCTCATTCTCCTAAGCATGATGATAATGTGTTTTCTATGATGTGGAGAACTAAAACCATATATCAAGATATTAATAAAAAGCGTGTAAAAATAGCTGATAAGTTCACGAAGAATGTCCCACAATGGGAACGTTTTGACAAATTTGCAAGTTCAAATATATCAAGACTTTCTTGGGGAACATTATATACTGTTTTCTTTTTATACTTCGCAACAGAATGGTGGCAATGGTTGTTTTTACCTGTCGCCTTTCTTATGGCACCAATTCATGGGGTTATTATAAATTGGTTTGCTCATATTTATGGTTATGCAAATTTTAAAGTAAAAGACACTTCAAAAAATCTATTACCTTTTGATTTTTTAATGATGGGAGAAGGCTATCATAATAATCACCATATGCATAGTGGAAGAGCAAATTTTGGAGGTGTAAGATGGCATGAAATTGACTTCACCTATTGTATAATGTGTGTTTTAGATAAATTAGGAATGATTCGTATTAAAAAAATTGACTACTAGTTATATTGAATTAATGCATTTACATTTAGCAACAGTAATACTATGTTTTCTTATTAGAACATTGCCCTTAAAAATTAAAAAAGGTACTGGTATTCACAAAAAATTAGATGCAGTTTACATGATCTTAATGATGATTACTGCTGCTATAACCCTGCTTATGTAGGTGGAAGAATATTTAGCCATTTTGTTTGGATCCAAAATTTTAGTTTTCTAACAATTTACACAGTGCCAACTACTTATATTGCTATAAAAAGAGGGAAGTGAAATCTCACAAAATAAAAATGATTTTATTATATTTTGGTGTAATTATAATTGCTGGAAGTTTCACTTTTGTTCCTGGACGATTCTTAAATAAATTGTTATTTTAAATAAGATTTACTCTTTTTCTTTCCAAACTTTAATCTCTTTAGATTCTGAGAGTTTTCCATCTTCAAAAAACTCCCAAACACCAACTTTTAAATCTTCTTCATACAATCCTTTTTGCTTTAAGTTTCCATTGTCTTCATAAAAAGAAGCATAACCATGTAATTCACCATTTACATAGTTTACTTCTTCTATTAAAATAGATTTAGGACTGTATTTTTTAGAATTTCCGTCTAACTTTCCATCTTTAAAATGCGCTAATTTGGTAAGTTTCCCGTCTTCATAAAATATTTTAAAATTTCCATTTAAAACTCCATCTATATAATTTTCTTCTAGCATTTGTGTTGTACCATCTTTGTGGTAATAGTTCCATTTACCAATACGTTTTTTACCATTCATGTTTCCTTCACTCTCAGACAAACCCTTTAATGTAAAATATTGAACAAAGGCTTCTGAAGAATTTTTATCAAACGTTTTTATAACAATTGGGAACTCAGAACTTGCAGCCGAATAATATTTAAAAACTCCAACTTCTTTTCCGTTTTCAAATCGACCTTGATAGCGAATTCTTTGATTCTTATAGTGTTTTTCCCAAACACCTATACGTTCTCCTTTTGCACTTACTTGGTTTATGTTTTCTTGGGCAAAAGAACCAATCGTGAATAAAAAAATCAGCAGTGAATTAAAAATTATTTTCCTCATATCTTATTAAATTTTTTATGGGCTCCTGCCCTCAGAGTAAATACAAACAGAAATTTATACTATATATTTTACACTTCTAAACAACAATCATTCCTATTTTATTGTATCAGTAAATTTATTAAATAAAAGACAAAAAAATAGTACTTTTGAGATATCAATAAGCAAGAGTTAACCAATTTAATAAATACCAAAGTTTGCTCCTACTAGAGGATATAGGCTAAAATTGTTTTACAAGACAAAACCCATCATACAAACTCCATCATTTTGTCATTCCTGCGAAGGCAGGAATTCAAACTTAGATTTATTAATAGATTCCTGCCTTCGCAGGAATGACATTTATTTCAAGTTTTATTAAGTCTATATCACTTCTAAATCTTATTTTTGTCTTTAGACACAATATACTATGATATTAAATTCGCTTAATGCAATTTCTCCTATTGATGGACGCTACAGAGGTAAAGTAGAAAATTTTGCTCCTTATTTTTCTGAAAAAGCATTAATCTATTATCGAGTAAAAGTAGAAATTGAATATTTTATTTCTCTTTGTGAAATTTCGCTACCACAACTTACCAATTTCGACAAGAGTTTATATCCATCTTTACGCAAAATTTATTCTAATTTTTCTGATACTGATGCCCAGAAAATAAAAGATATTGAAAAAGTCACAAATCATGATGTAAAAGCTGTTGAATATTTTATCAAAGAAGAGTTTGATAAGTTGAACTTAAAGAACTTTAAAGAGTTTATCCACTTCGGATTGACCTCTCAAGACATAAATAATACTGCAATTCCATTATCATTAAAAGACGCTTTAAATGATGTCTACTACCCTCTTTTAGACGAGTTACTCGCAAAACTTGAATCACTCTCAGAAGAATGGAAAGATGTTTCAATGCTAGCTAGAACACATGGACAACCTGCATCTCCAACAAGATTAGGAAAAGAATTATATGTGTTTGTAGAAAGAGTTAATCAGCAATTAAAAGGGTTGAGAACTATTCCTCATGCTGCCAAATTTGGTGGAGCTACAGGAAATTTTAATGCACATAAAGTTGCGTATCCTACGAATGATTGGAAAGCCTTTGGAACAAATTTTGTTGAAAATAATTTAGGGCTACACCATTCTTTTCCAACAACTCAAATAGAACATTACGACCATTTAGCAGCTATGTTTGATGGTTTAAAACGTATTAACACCATACTAATTGATTTAAATAGAGATATTTGGACATATGTATCTACTGACTATTTCAAGCAAAAAATTAAAAAAGGTGAAATTGGCTCATCTGCAATGCCTCATAAAGTAAATCCTATTGATTTTGAAAACTCAGAAGGTAATCTTGGAATTGCAAATGCACTTTTCGAACATCTATCAGCAAAATTACCAGTATCTAGATTACAAAGAGATTTAACGGATTCTACAGTTTTAAGAAATATTGGTGTTCCGTTGGCTCATACCGCAATTGCTTTTTCTTCATCTTTAAAAGGATTGAATAAATTGCTAATCAATAGAATTAAATTTGCAGAAGATTTAGAAAATAATTGGGCTGTTGTTGCAGAAGCAATTCAAACAATCTTAAGACGTGAAGCCTATCCTAATCCTTATGAAGCATTGAAAGGGTTGACTAGAACTAATGAAAAAATAACACAGAATTCTATTGCAAATTTTATTGAAACATTGGAAGTTAGTGATACTATCAAAGGTGAATTAAAACAAATAACTCCAAGTAATTATACGGGGATCTAATGAGAAAAATAATTTTTATTTTAAGCTGTATTATTCTATTTTCATCTTGTAAAAAAGATAAGAAATTGGATGTAAAAACCTTTAGAACAGGAACTTTTGAAATTCCTGCGACTGATGAGTATAGTAAAACGATTATTAAACGAATCGATAGTTTGCAAATTGAAATTTATGAAGGGAAAGTTGACACACTTCTCATCCGTTGGAAAAATGATTTTAATTATACATTAAAGATGCTGAATATGATGAATGGCATGGAAGAAGACCCAATACACGTTCAAATAACTCGTTTAAATTCAGATTCTTATGAGTTTACTGCAATTATTGGACACTCAAATTTCAAGCAAGACGGAAAAGTGTTTAAAATAAGTGAATAAGAATATTTTACATAAAATTATTTCAATATTTACAGTAATACTATTATTACTTCCTATTGGTGTGCAATTATTTCACACACTTGAAAATCATGAACATAAAGTATGTAATTCAAAAGAAGTTCAACACATACATGAAAAAGAATTAGATTATAGTTTTTGCCATTTACAATTAAAAGAATCATCAATTTTAGAGTTCTACTCTTTTGATGAAATCATTTTAATACAAATTGACTCTACCCCATTTCTAGTTGCTAAAAGAAAAACTGAAACCTATCAAAATTTTACCTTTTCTATGGGTTCCCCTACTTTTATTGTTTAAAAACCGTATAATTTTTTTTACAAACAATAAAATATTTCAAAAAATGAAAAAATATATAATTGCCTTATTTTTTATAGGACTTTGCATATCAAATTATGCGCAAAACAATATTCAAGGAATCGTTACAGATTCAAAAAACAAACCACTAGAAGGAGTAGAAGTTCAAGCTCCAGATATTCATATAGGAACTACAACAGATTCAAATGGATATTATGAATTAAAAAATATTCCCGATGGAAAAGTTACTATTATAATCTCTTTTTTGGGTTACAAAGAATCTATTCATTCTCTAGATTTTCAAAACAATTTAATAGAATTAAACTCAATTTTAGAGGAAGATACTTTTAGTTTAGACGAAGTTCTTATATCAACTCCTTTCAATAAACTACAATCAGATAATGTGATGAAAGTTGAACATGTGAAAGCAAAAGCATTGAAACAAAAAGGCGCTACAACTTTGATCAACGGATTAGAAACAATTGCTGGTGTATCACAAATTTCTACAGGAACATCTATTGGGAAACCTGTAATTAGAGGGCTTAGTGGAAATCGAGTTTTAGTATACGCTCAAGGGGTACGGTTAGAAAATCAACAATTTGGGGATGAGCATGGCCTCGGAATCAATCAAGCAGGAATAGAAAGTGTTGAAGTGATTAAAGGCCCTGCATCATTATTATATGGCTCTGATGCTTTAGGTGGGGTTATCTATTTTAATCCAGAAAAATTTGCTCCAAACAACAGTTTTAAATCAGATGTTAGCCAACAATATTTTTCTAATACACAAGGATCAGATACTTCAATTGGATTTAAGCAATCTTATGATCAATGGAAATTTTTGGTTCGTGGTGCCTATAGTAACCATATAGATTATAAAACACCTGAAAAAGAACGAGTTACCAATACCAGATATAATGAAATAAACCTGAATAGTGGCTTGCGATTTAACAATGAATTGATTTCAAGCGAATTAAGATATAATTACAATCAATCAAATCTTGGTTTGACTGAAGGTATAAGTGAGCAAACTACGTCAAAAAAATTAGCTGAACCTTATCAAAAAATTGATAATCATATACTGAGTTTACACAATCATTTTTTTCTTAAAAATTCGACTTTAGACGTTGATCTGGGTTACATTTTTAATGACAGAAATGAATTTGAAGAACACGAAGAGGATGAAGAACATGAAGAGGATGAAGAACAATCTGAAGAAGGTCCTGCTTTAAGAATGAAACTTAAAACTTATAATTATGATGTAAAGTATAATTTTCCAAAAATTAAAAATACAGAAATAATTTTGGGTGTTCAAGGAATGCATCAGAAAAATAAGAATCTTGCTGAAGAAATTTTAATTCCTGATTCTGAAATTAATGATATTGGTATTTTTTCAACTGCTGTAATTGAATTTGATAAAAGTTCATTACAAGGAGGTATTCGTTTTGACACAAGAAAAATTGAGACATCATATCATGAAGTTGCACATGAAGATGAAGTCCATATATTTGAAAGTCTCAATAAAAATTTTAGCAATTTCACCGCTTCTCTTGGATATAAATTTAATTTAAAAGAAGATATAACAACTCGTATTAATCTTGCGACTGGTTATAGGGCTCCAAATCTAGCAGAGTTAACTTCAAACGGAGTTCATCATGGAACTAATAGGTTTGAAATTGGAAATTCTAATCTTAATAATGAACAGAATTTTCAAGTTGATATTGCTGTAGAATATAAAAATGAACATTTAGAATTTTTTGTTAACGGGTTTTATAATAAGTTGAATGATTATATTTATTTAACACCTACTGGAGAAATTGAAGATGATGCTGAAGTTTTTAATTATACACAAGAAAATGCAAAGTTATATGGTGGAGAAATCGGTTTTCACTTACATCCACACCCTTTAGATTGGTTGCATTTAGAAAGCACATTTGAAACTGTGATTGGAAAACAAGATAGTGGAAATTATTTACCACTAATTCCTGCAAACAAATGGAATAATATTTTAAAAACTGAATATAATATAGGTGATTGGCTTGATAACGGGTATGCAACATTAACAATATCACATACTTTTAAGCAAGAAAACGCAAGTGATTTTGAAACTATTTCTGATGGCTACACACTTATAAACACAGCATTTGGAGGTAATATAAAATTTGACAAGACTATATTTGAATTGACTGCCAATGTTAATAATTTATTTGACACTTCATACATTCCTCATTTATCAAGATTAAAATCTGAAGGCATAAATGCAATTGGAAGAAACTTTATTTTAGGAATAAATTTTGAGCTAAATTGAATTCTTATAAAACTGATTTAAAATAGTAATATTAAAAAATATTACTATTTTTGTTAGATAAAATACTTTACTATGAAAAAAAAATACTTTAGTTTAGTTTTAATGTTGATTTTTATTTCAGCATTTAGTCAAAATCCAATACAAACAACTCTTTGGGATTATCAATCTGAAGGCTTTGAAGGAGCTTTTCCTCCTAGTGATTGGCAAGCTTTTCATTGCTGCGGTGCAACCACAGATTGGGAACATTCTACAACCATTGGAGGGTTTCAAAGTAGTTCCTCATCTGTTTTTTTTGATAATACTGTTGCAACAGGATTTGTACAGGTTCTTAGAACTCCATCATTTGATTTTACTACAGCAATTAAACCAACCTTAACATTTGATGTTGCTTATGCAAGATATGATAATAGTAATTCTGACAGACTTTTAGTTTATTATACAACAAATACAAGTGGAACTTCAGGATGGGATGAAGTAGTTTTAGATTTTGGTGTCGATCTTATTGATCCAGCCGATGATGTTTTAGCAGACTATATTGGTAATGATTTAGCAACTGCTCCTAATCAAACTACACCCTTTACTCCAGATGAAGCTAGTGATTGGAAAACCTTTACATTACCTTTAGATATTTATGCAGGTGAATCATATATTAGGTTTGCTTTTGAAGCTAGACCTGACCAACCTAATGGAACTACAAACAATCTAATTTATATAGATAATGTAGAT
>CAWVTS010000094.1:0-9136 GCA_963933045.1 uncultured Lutibacter sp.
ATTGTATAAAGTTGAAAAAGGATTATATGTATATTTTGATAACCCACAATCTGCAATTACTGAAGGTCAATTTGTTGCTTGGTATCAAAAAGAAGAATTATTAGGTTCAGGAGTTATTTCGTAATTTTATAGTATGCAAAACAGAATCACAGAATTATTTAAGATACAATATCCACTAATTCAAGCAGGAATGATTTGGAATAGTGGTTACAAATTGGCTTCAGCAGTTAGTAATGCAGGAGGTTTAGGTATTATTGGTGCAGGAAGTATGTATCCAGAAATATTAAGAGAGCATATTCAGAAGTGTAAGAAAGCAACGGATAAACCATTTGCGGTTAACGTACCCATGCTGTATCCTCAGATAGATGAAATTATCAATATCATTGTTGAAGAAGGCGTACAAATTGTATTTACGTCTGCAGGAAGCCCTAAGACTTGGACATCATTTTTAAAAGAAAAAGGGATTACAGTTGTTCATGTTGTTAGTAGCGTGAAGTTTGCATTAAAAGCACAAGATGCAGGAGTTGATGCAGTTGTTGCTGAAGGCTTTGAAGCAGGAGGACATAATGGAAGAGAAGAAACGACAACATTTACGTTGATTCCAATGGTGAAAGATGAAATTTCTATACCTCTGATCGCCGCAGGAGGAATAGCAACAGGAAGAGGAATGCTTGCTGCGATGATTTTAGGTGCAGATGCTGTTCAAATTGGAAGTCGTTTTGTAGCGAGTTTTGAATCATCGGCGCACGAAAATTTCAAGCAAAAAGTTGTAGATACTCAAGATGGAGAAACTGAATTGACCTTAAAAGAATTAGCGCCTGTTAGATTGATAAAAAACAAGTTTTATACTCAAGTTAAAGAATTGTATACTAAAAACCCAACTCATGAACAGTTAAAAGAATTATTGGGAAGAGCACGTGCTAAAAAAGGAATGTTTGAAGGTGATTTAGAAGATGGCGAATTAGAAATAGGTCAAATTGCAGGATTAATTAATGAAATAAAACCAGCTGCAGAAATAGTCAAAGAGATTATTGAAGAATATGAAGCTGTAAAAAAGAGTTTATAAAAAAAAGCGATTGAATTTTCAATCGCTTTATATAATTATTTTGATTTTAGAATGAAAATCCGAGGCCAATATTAGCCACTATCATTCCGCTTTCAGAAATACCAGGAATATCTGGAATTTCAACATAATCAGTTTGAGTTATTCCAGTTCCTTGTTCAGTTCCTGTAACTTCTATTTCTTGTGGGATATCTCCAAATCCATAACCTGCTTCAATTCGGAAATAAAACTTTTTTCCAAGTTTTGCTCCCAATTTCAAGTTGGTAGTTTTAATTTCTACATCTCCAGTTGCAGAACCTTGGTATAAAGTGCCGTCTCTTGTTTCAGCATCTGTGTATTTCCCATCAACTTTAAGATTAGAAAGTGATGCGGAAGCATATAATCCACGCCCTTTAGTATTAAAGTATATATTTAAACCGCCTTCAATGTAGTTGACTTTAACTTCTGCACCTTCTTCATTTACGTTAAACTTTGAGTAATCTGCAAAAAGTGCAATTCTGTTATTAAATAAAGGAGTCACAAATTCAATATTACCAGCTACAATATCTGGAACACCAATTTTGACACCAATTCTAATAGGATTGACGTCAATAGATTTTTCTTCTTTTTCTTGTGAAAAAGCAATACTACCGATAAGTAGCATACATAATAAACTAATTTTTTTCATAATTTGGGGTTTAAAATTAATTGGTTAATATATAAAAAAATTATTTACTGAAAAATAATAGCTTAATTGCTACAGCCAGCATCAAAACACCAAACACTTTTTTTAGGATGACTTCGTCTATTTTTAAGGCAAATTTAGACCCTATAAAACCACCAATAATAAAGACTGTAGATACAATAATTGCAATTTTCCAATCTACTTCACCAGCCTTATGATAATTATAAACAGCTAAAAAAGTAACAGGGGGAAGCATTACTGCTAGACTCATTCCTTGAGCGTTATGTTGAGACATGCCTAGTAGGAAAACAAATAGCGGAACCATAATTACTCCTCCACCAATACCAATAAGGCCACTCAGCATTCCTGCAATAAGTCCGATAATAATTAAAATAATAATTGTTGATAAAGTCATTTTGGTTTTCATTTATTGTGGAAGTTTGATATAATATTTTTTATGAGAAGCATTATTCAATTTATTTTCTCTCAACCAAGGATTATGGATTTTTAAGGTTTTATAATTTGTTCCAAATTCTTGAGCAAAGGCTGCAATATTTGTAATTACAGTATCTACTTCAACAGTTGTTGTAGGTTCTAAATTATATAAATCAGTATCATCAAAAACAAAACCATATTTATCAGCATTTGTCATAATCTCTTTTACTGCAACAATCCTGAATACATATCGCTCAGTTTCATCAGGTAAAAGAGCATCATAATAACTATTAACTCTTTGAGTCTTCAGTCGTTTTGAAACTCCATAATTTCCAGCATTATAAGCAGCGGCAGCCAATGTCCATGATCCTAGTCTGTCTTTAGCTTTTTGCAGATACTTACACGCAACTTTAGTAGCTTTTTCTAAATGATAACGTTCATCTACATTATCATTAACTTCTAATTTATTTTCTCTACCTGTTGTCTTCATGATTTGCCAAAAGCCACTTGCTCCAGCACCCGACCTTACGTTTTGTAATCCACTTTCAATAACAGCTAAATACTTAAAATCATCAGGAATTCCATGTTCTGCAAGTATTGGTTCAATAATAGGGAAGTATTTATTTGCTCTTTTCAACATCAATAATCCGTTAGATTGCCAATAAGTATTTACCAATAATTCTCTATCCAAACGTTCTTTAATATCTGGTTTCTCTAAGGGAACTATTTCTCCTGCAAAATTTATTCCTTCTGGAATCTTCAATGCTTTAATCTCATAAAGTTCACTTGTGTTTTTATCAGATTGAACATTTGTAACCTCAGTTTTATCTACTTTTATTTCCGATGTGTTTTGAGTAGCATTAATTAATACTCCAGAAAGGAGTATAATACTCAAAATCACTAAAAATCTCATTGGCTTATTCATATATCAATTGTTTTTTTGGGATACTCAATAATACTAATTTAATTGAATGAATGAACTTCGAAAATAAATAATTTTCACAGAGTTGTCAACTAAGATTGAAGTTTTTGGGCTAGTAAAGTATTGATTTTAGAGGCTTTTGTCAAAACCATGACGTGAGAACCATTTTTTATTTCGATACAGTCTTTAATATATTTTATTGGAAAAATATGATCGTCAGTTCCATGAAGATGAATAACGTTTTCTAAAGTCTCTTTTTGTTGCCAATGTAAGACATTGTAGACGGCCCATTTTAAATATGTCTCATCTCTTAACGATAAGTATATTTGATATTGTTGAATCCTTTTTTTAGCCATTTTCCCAAACGTATAACTCATGAAGTTCTCAATGGTAGTTATGCTTTTAGCGGGAAATAGTTTGTATGCTTTTGAAAGTTTAGTGATTTTCAATCGCTTAGGTAATTCATTTGAATTTTTAACACTAGAAATTAAAACCACCTTTTTAGGATTAACGAATTTACTCATTTCTTGCACCATAATTCCGCCAAAAGAAACACCTAATAAAATGACGTTATCTTCTTTTATGCTTTCACACATCCGTTTTGCATAATGCTCAATGGTTTCATTGATAGACTCTGGAATTAACCATTCTATATAATGAACTTCAAACTTATTTTGAGGAAGTTTTAGCAACTCAAATATTTTAGTATTTGCTGCTAAACCTGGAACGCAATATATATGTGTTTTGGTCAAATTATGCAGTCATTTCGGATTTTACAAAATCAAAACGCACCAAACCATCTTCATCAATTTTAGTGAGTGTAACTTCATGAAGTGTATTTACCAATTCAGGGTTCCAAGGTGCTTTCACCTTCACATAGTTTTCAGTAAAACCATAAATATATCCTTCCTTATTTTCGCTTTCAAATAAGACTGTAAGTATATTTCCTAATTGGCTTTCGTAAAAAGAACGTCTTTTTTTAACTGACAAACCACGTAACATTTTACTGCGTTTTGCACGAACATTTTTTGGAATAACTCCTTCCATCAAAACTGCTTTTGTATTTGGTCTTTCAGAATATGTAAAAACATGTAAATATGAAATATCCATTTCATTTAAATAATTGTAAGTTTCTAGAAACAATTCATCTGTTTCTCCAGGGAACCCAACAATAACATCAACACCTATACATGCATTAGGCATTACTTTTTTAATCTTAGTAACTCTATTTGAGTAAGTATTAGACAAATATCTACGTTTCATTTTTTTTAAGAGTTCATCACTTCCAGATTGTAAAGGAATATGAAAATGAGGCACAAATGAATTAGATTTTGAAACAAAATCTATAGTTTCATCCTTTAATAGATTAGGTTCAATAGAAGAGATTCGTAAACGATGGATTCCATCTACCTCATCTAAATCTTTTACCAATTCTAAAAATGTATGTTCGTGTTTTTTATTTCCAAATTCACCTTTTCCATAGTCACCAATATTTACACCTGTTAAAACAATTTCTTTAATTCCTTTTTCTGATATTTCTTTGGCGTTTTTTAGCACACTTTCTAAGGTATCACTTCTAGAGATTCCTCTTGCAAGCGGAATAGTACAATATGTACATTTATAATCACAACCATCTTGAACTTTTAAAAACGCTCGAGTTCTATCTCCAATAGAGTAGGAGCCAACATAAAAGTCTGCTTCTTCAATTTCACATGAATGAACTTCACCATGCGTATTCTTGGTTAAATCATTAATATAACTGGTAACATTAAATTTCTCAGTAGCACCTAAAACTAAATCTACACCATCTACTGCTGCCAATTCTTCTGGTTTTAATTGTGCATAACATCCAACTGCTATTAAAAAGGCTTCATGATTTTTCTTTAATGCAGACTTTACAATCGTTTTAAAACGTTTATCAGCATTATCAGTCACTGAACATGTGTTAATCACATAAACATCAGCTTTTTCATCAAATTCGACGCGTTCAAAACCTTCACTCACAAAATTTCTAGCGATGGTAGAAGTTTCAGAAAAATTTAGTTTACAGCCTAATGTGTAAAAGGCTACTTTTTTATCTGCATTCATTCTTGTACATTTATCGTTGCAAATTTACAATTTTATTCATGATATTTGAAACAGAACGTTTAATCGTTAGAAAACTCATTTTAGAAGATTTACAAGCCTTTCATGAACTTGAAAGTAATCCGATAGTTTTAAAATATGCAGAAGGAAAAGTTAAAAATTTCACTGAAAACGAAAAGGAACTTAAAGATTTAATATCTAAATATAAAAACCAAAAAAATGATTTTTGGATTTATGCAATTAAAAGGAAATTGAGCAATGATTTTATTGGAACATTAGCATTAGTTAAAGATGGAGTAGATGACGAAATTGGATATCGATTTTTAGAAAAATGTTGGGGAAATGGGTATGCAACAGAAATATGCAAAGGTTTGATTTCTTATTGTAAAACAATTGGGATACCTAAAATAGTTGGATATGTTGTAAATGAAAACATAGCATCAGAAAAAATACTAAAACGTTTTAATTTTAAACCGATCGAGTATTTAATGAATGAAGATATTCAACTACCAGAAACTAAATACGAATTAATTTTATGATAGCAAAAACTCCAGACACTCCTTATTATGCAG
This sequence comes from uncultured Lutibacter sp., assembly GCA_963933045.1. Taxonomy (GTDB): domain Bacteria; phylum Bacteroidota; class Bacteroidia; order Flavobacteriales; family Flavobacteriaceae; genus Urechidicola. The sequence continues at coordinate 5,742 of CAWVTS010000094.1, forward strand.
TTATTTTCACAACATTGAGAACATCAATAGATGAAGGTTATTTGGAGACTGCTAAACAAATGGAAGATTTGGCAAAATTACAAGAAGGTTATTTGGGAATAGAATCTGCTAGTGATAAAGTTGGAATTACAGTTTCTTATTGGCAAAGTTTGGAGGCTATTGTTAAGTGGAAAAACAATATTGAACACACTGTAGCAAGAAACAAAGGAAGAGAATTATGGTATCAACAATATCAATTACGAATATGTAAAGTAGAAAATGAATACGGTTTTACTAAAAAATAAACATCTTTTTTGTTTAAAAGTAACACTTAGTGTTATGAAGCCAACGCCCTTTTTTCTTGAAATCTAAATCTAAATGAAGCATGATTTCGTGAGATCCAAGACTGTTTCCAAGACTGGTTAATGTGTGGTCATACGTATACCCAATTCTAAATTTCTCATTTAAAATCACGGCAAACATTGCGCTTGCAGAATCATTGTATCTATAAGAAACTCCAAATTCAATTTGATCTTTATATAAAAAATTAGAATTCAAATCTATAGAAATCGGCAAGTTGGAGGTGTATTTTATCATTGTTGATGGTTTGAACATAATATCATTTGTCAATTCAAAACGCATTCCTGCAGTAACAAAATAATTTATATTTTCTGATAATCCAGAGGTAGTATTAGTATCATCAATTCTAAACTGTGGTGTTTTTAATAAATAAGGCATTGAAAGGCCTGCATAGAAGCGTTCGTTATAATAGAACGCTCCAACACCAATATTTGGATAACTTCCATTAGTAGAACCGTAAAGATCATTGTCTGGTGTAATACCTTCAGATAAGTTATTATTAAAGGTTGTAACACCACCTTTTAAACCTAAAGATAATCTTCCGTATTGAGAAGTGACAATTGTATAAGAAGCATCTAAATTCACATTGGTACTTTCTGCTAAACCTAATTTGTCATTTATTACTGTTACACCAAACCCTACGCCATCAAAAGCGCGTCCGTTTAATGAAAAAGTTGTTGTTTTTGGTGCACCTTCAACACCAACCCACTGAGATCTATTTAATAATGATATACTTAAATCTGCTCGTGCTCCAACATAACCAGGATTTATGGTTTGCATATTATACATGTACTGTGTATAATGGGGTGTTTGTTGTGCTTGAGTCATTAAACTAAATAGTAAAATGAATCCGATAAATATTGGAGTTATTTTCTTCATTTTTATTATCTAATCAATTCTATAAAACTAACTTTTGGTTTAGTAATTCCGTCATTAAAATCTAATGTGTAATAGTAAACTCCTTCAGGAACAGGTTTGTCTTTATAAGTTCCATCCCACCAAATAGGATTTGTATTACCATTATTATTATAATTATACACTTCACTTCCCCAACGATCAAAAATTTGAATTTTAAACTCAGGAAAATCTTCAATTCCAGATATTTCAAAAATATCACTCATTCCATCTCCGTTTGGAGAAAATAAATTTGGAATATCATTATCTTTTATGGTTCCTATTCCTTGAATAACAGGTGAAGAATTTGAGACATTAGATGATGTTACAGTTACTTGTAATTCCATAGTTTCAGTTTCTTCATTTAAGTCATCATCAATAGTTGAAACTTGTACAATAATAAACTCAGTAAAAGCAGGAATAACTGTAGTTGCGTTTATAGCATTATAATCTTCAGGAGAGTTTGCTGAAATATTATTTGTTATCAAATCTAAATCTATAGATTGATAGTTCTGCATTGGTTCGTCATTAGCATTTAATAAACTAATCGTAAAGACTAAAGTATTACCTTCAACAACAGTGGGATTATCAATTATAATCGTTGGGTCCGGATCGACATCTACAATTGTTCCAGTTTTATCTAGGTCTTGAAACCCAACATTATTAGAAGTTGCTATACCAACAACATTTATATATTCTTCATAGGGTTCATTTAAATCATCAATATTTGTTGTGATATTAAAGGATGTTTGAATATTAATATTACTCGGATCAAATGTACCATCAATAGCCACAACATTATTAAAACTTGTATAATCAAGTGGATTGATTGCCGTATTATCTGATGTGGAAATATGTATATCTATTGGTGTAGAACTTGGATGACTTACTATAATAGTATGAACTAAATCAACACCTTCATCTTCTCTAGAATCATTCATAGTTATTGTTGGAGGGTTTTCATTGTCAATTATAGTTCCAACGCCTTTTGTATCTGTATTTATAGTATTGTTTGAAGTGATTGCTCCATTAAGAGTTAATTGTTCATCTAATTCAAAAATAATATCGTTTAAAGTGTTAACCGTAAATTGCTCAGTAGATTGAAAAGCGGGCACTGTCAAAGTTGTTGTCAATACTTGATTGTAATCAAATGGAGCAATAGCAACTTCATATTGTGTAGTAGTATCGGTTCCGTCAGAAGTTGATAAATCAATATCAATTGGAGAGGCACTTTGAATTAAAATAGAGTTATCATTCATTGTTACAAGTGAGATTGTGAAAATCAAATCTCCGCCTTCGTTAACAGACACATCACTAATAACTACTTGTATTGCTATAATTTCTCTCCAATCTCTTTCGGTAGTTGTTATGTTATCAATATTAGGAAAGTCTGTAGGAACTTGCCCGTTTGTTGGATTTATTAAACTATCATTAATGTCAAAAGCATTGTCTAGTCCGTCATTATCAGAATCTAAATTTACAGCAATAGTTTCTGGAGTTCCGTCATTATTTAGATCCCATCCTTCAATAAAATCATCTCTAATATCATTATCAGAATTTATATCTATATAATCAAAAACGGTATCACTATCCGTATCAATAGGTGTTATTCCAGTTGTATAAGCAGAGTCAATTCCAGTTGTCGAAATTGTTCCATTTGGAGCTATATAACTATCAGTTACTTGTCCTTCAATATTATCAACGATTCCATCACCATCAGAATCTATATCTAAATAATTTGAGTTTCCTGTACTATCAGTATCAGGAATTGTATATGTAATTATAGCCATTGCAGTATCATTATCTTCTATTGTATTGTCAAGGCCATTAGCACCAACACTATTATTTGTTTCGCCATTGTTCGTAGTATCTAAAGTTGTATTTCCAACTTCCACAATATCTAGAATACCATCATTATCACTATCTAAATCGAAATGATTTGGAACACCATCTAAATCAAAATCAAACAAGTCGATAATACCATCGCTATTTGAGTCTGTACCAAAATCTAAATCTCTATAGTTAGGAATGAAATCACCATCATCATCATCTAGTGGGTCTAATCCATTATATTCAAATGTATCAGGTATTGTGTCATTATCATCATCAATATCGTTTATATTGCTAATTCCATCATTATCAATATCTGTAAAGGTTGATAC
>CAWVTS010000095.1:0-9116 GCA_963933045.1 uncultured Lutibacter sp.
CTTCTTCTTATTCCAAGATGCATAGTAAATAGTAGTAATATTTACCCTCGTTATATTAACGAGGGTATTTATTTTTTTTATAAATCAAATTAAATTATATTATAATGGCAAAACAAAAAGAAAAGTACGAAAACAAAGCCTATAGACTTACAGGCAACCAGTATCCACTCTCATATATGCTGGCTTCAAGACATTCAAGTAGATCTCCTTTATTACATTTTGATGACGAACAAGGTATTAACAGACCTCTTCGTTACGCAAGAAATCAAAGAAGTCCTTTTGAGGATGAACAAGATGGTAATGCAATTTTAGAGCCTATTGTTTTTGAAGATGGAATGCTAATGGTGGAAAAACAAAATCAAGTATTACAACAATTTTTACATTATCATCCAAGTAATGGAATGGTATTTGAAGAAATAAATAACTCACGCGATGCATCTGTTGAATTAGAGTATGTTGAGGCGGAGTTAAATGCTCAAATAGAAGCTAAAAAAATAACTACTGATGTAAATAAATTAACTTCAGTATGTAGGGTTTTAATGGGTAATGGTATAGATAACATGACAATACCAGAATTAAAAAGAGATATTCTTTTATATGCTAAAGCAAGACCAGAGGATTTTATGGACACCATAAATGATCCAATGTTAGAATTAATGGATACAATTCATCAATTTATGATGGCAGGTTTTATAACATTTAGAAATAACAACAAAGATGTTTATTATAATTTACCTAACAACAAAAAGAAAATGCTAACAGTTCCTTATGGTGAAGATCCAAATTATATTGTTGGTTCTTTTTTACAATCCGATGAAGGACTTGAGGTTTTTAAACTTTTAAAAAACAAATTAAGTAATAAAAAGTAAAACTAACAACTAACTTGAAAATCAGCTACCTTAAAAGGGTGGCTTTTTTTTTGGTATATTTGTACTTTATTAACAACATAAATTATTATTATTATGGAAAAATTTTTAAACATACCAGTAACTGGTCAAGGAAAACAATTAGTTCCTTGTAGTGGATTAAAACTTGTAGAGGCTGCATCAGCTACTTCAACAACGTTAAGTTACGGAAGCGGAAAAGTAGTAACTATTACACACGCAAGTGTAGGAGCGGCTTCAGGAACAAATTCTGGAACTCAATTTAGAAACTTTATACAAACAGCGGTTCAAGATGCTTTATCTACAGGATGGACTAACGTAAGTGTAGAAGAATTACCAAAATACGCAGTATCTGATATCAGTATTGCATAACATTATTATTAACTCATAAATTATTATTATTATGGAAAAATTTTTAAGCATACCAGTTTTAGATGCTAATGGCACTAACAGCCAAAGTCAACTGGTTTCAATCTCTGGTCTAAGACACATTGGTCAGTCAACTACAACAACCGTTGTATTACATTATTTAGGTGGGAAGCAAATTACTTTAACGTGGCCAAATGCCGCAGCATCACCTAAATTATTATTATCTGTTGAATCAGCTGTTAAAGATGCTTTAACAAAAGGTTGGACAAATGTATCAGAAAACTATAGTCCTTTTGGCTCTACGGAATCAGCAGGCGTATTTACTAACCCACTAAGCGCAATTGCGATAGCATAATGAATCAAACAATGGAAAAATTTATAAACTTTAAACAACTGGATGTTGTACTAACTGGTACAGCGACAACTCCAACTGGAGTTACATTGACTGATACAGCAGCAACTTTTACTCAACACGTTCTTGTGAACGCGATTGTTTGGGATAGAACAACTGGTTCAGCAACAGGAGGTGAAAAATATATTGTAACAGCAGTAACTTCTGACACAGTATTAGGACTACAGGCAATTGGCCCAGTAGCGGATCAAGGAACAGGAGTTCCTGATGGTGTAGGGTATTTTATCTATATGCCAGAATACACTAAATTACAGTACGGTACAGCTTCGGCTACATCAGCTGGATACTTAGTAGACAGTACAGTTAATTTTATTTTACTTGGCGTTAAACCAGGAGATTACGTTAAAGATCTTACAGGTGGTTCTGTAACAAGAATTACTTCTGTCTCTAAAACCCAACTTGGTGTATCTGATGATATATTTGCTAACAACGATAATTATTTAATATACAAAGAAGGCGCTGAAAGTCACGATAAAATGATAAGATCAGCTAATGTTGCTGATGTTTCAAATAGCGCATCAACATCTTCTATTATTAATATCACATATGATGAAGCTGGTACGGATGTAGGGAGAGTTGATTATGCATACTCATCTACAACTGGAGCTAATTCTGATATGAGAGGAGCTATACAGGACGCTATTGTTTCTTCTTTAGAGACTGAGTGGACAGATGTAACTTACGATTTCCCAGGACTTGCAAATGCTTATAACTCAGGCAGTAACTCAACATGGTTAGGTGGAAAAGAATATTTTATTTTAAGATTAACTTAATGAAATATTAATTAAATTCTAAAGAGGCTACAAAAAAAAGTAGCCTCTTTTTTTTTGCTATCTTTGTAAAAAGAATTAATTATGCCAATAAACGAAGTACGAAATACTGTATTAGCTATAGCGAATAAAAACAATTACGGTTACATATCTCCAGCTGACTTTAATCTGTATGCGCAACAAGCTCAAATGGATATGTTTGAGGATTATTTTTATCAATATAATAATCAAATATTAAAAGAAAATCAAAGACAATCTGGAACAGGTTATGCTGACATATCTAAAGGATTAGTTGAGGTAATTGATACATTTTATGTAAACACTCCATTATTTAATTCTGCTACAACTCAATCAGGAAACATTCAAACTAATTTATATACATTGCCAGCTGATTATTATTTAATTAATAAGATGATGGTCTTTACTAAAGAATTAGCGGCAGGAGTAACAACTTCGACCAATGGCGGTTCTACAGCGGTAAACGACACTACAGCAGACTTTATTGTGGCTGGAGTGGCTGTTGGAGATATAGTTTCTACTATTACAGGAGGAGTGGTTTATAACACCACTGTTTCACAAGTAGTTAGTGCAACTAATATTTTAGTGTTTCCAACGTTTGGAACATCCGTATGGGATAATATAGGAAAAACTTATAACATCTATTCAGCTAATGATATTATTGAAGCTGAAAGAGTTGCTCAAAGTAAAATAACAATGTTAAACAATTCTGTTTTAACAAAACCAAACATTGGTTATCCAGCTTACACACAAAATGCTCTTGTAGCAGAAGCGTTTCCAATTACTATTAATACAATCGGTCAAGTCACCTCACAGTACGTTAGATACCCTTTAACACCAAACTGGACTTACGCTACATTATTAGCTGGAGAGCCTTTATTTGATCCTACAAATGCTGATTATCAAGACTTTGAATTACCATTGTCAGATGAACCTATTCTAATAGCTAAGATTTGCCAATATGTTGGTCTTGAAATTAGAGAAAAAGATGTAATTGAGTTTGGTCAAAATGCAGAAATAATGGATAATCAACAACAACAATAATTATGGCATATATAAATGATTACGCATATTATCAAAACTCAGGAAACAATCCAACTGATTTAAATCATGGATCGTATCAATTCCTCTCTTTATCTGATATAGTTAACAATTTCATGTTAATGTATCAAGGTAATCACGAGTTAATAAATAATATTGAAAGGTATCAAATTTTATTTCACGCTAAAAGAGGGATACAAGAATTAAATTATGACGCGATGAAGGAAATTAAAATTCTTCAGTTAGACATTACGGATCAATTGCGTTTTGTATTACCTCCAGACTACGTAAATTGGGTACGTATTTCTCAATTTGTAAATGGAGTATTACATCCATTGTCAGAAAATATTCAAACAAATTGGTCTTCTGCATATTTACAAGACAATCAGTCAAATGTATTATTTGATCAAGATGGTAATGCGTTAAGTCCTCAAGAGTCAGAATTAAATTTAAACCAAATGTCAGCTACAGCTCCGAGCATATATTTAAACTCGAGTAGTCCTTACAATAATTCTGAAGGATACTGTATAAATGGTGTATGGTGTTTTAATTATGCAGTAGGCGCACGCTTTGGATTAAACACAGAGACTGCAAATTCTAATCCTACATTTACAATTAATAAGCAAGCAGGTGTAATTAACTTTAGTAATATAATTGCTTCTTCTTCTATTGTTTTAGAATATGTTTCAGATGGAATGGAAAATGGAGTCGACACCGATGTTCATGTAAATAAATTATTTGAAGAATATATATACGCTTATATTAGATACGTTATATTAAATGGAAGAGTAGGTGTTTCAGAGTATGTAATTAATAGAGCAAGAAAAGATAAGTCCTCTTTGTTAAGAAATGCAAAAATTAGATTAAGTAATATACACCCTGGTCGATTGTTAATGAACATGAGAGGTCAGAATAAATGGATAAAATAATATGCCAATAGTTACAACAAATTTTACGGCAGGTAGAATGAATAAGTCTATCGATGAAAGGCTTCTTCCTCCTGGAGAATATATTGACGCAATGAATGTTCGTTTAGGAGCTACAGAAACCACTGAAATAGGAGCTGTAGAAAACTCCAGGGGTAATCAAAAACTTACAACAATTGAGTTTGAAGGCACGTCTATATCTTCAACAGCAGTATGTATAGGAGCTTATGAGGATGGAATGAGAGAGAACATCTATTGGTTTATACATGATAAAGATTTTTCTGCTAAAGTCGGAGGTATTGATTTAATAGTTTCTTATAATACTCAGAATCAAGTTGTTCAATATCATGTGGTTTCTACTACAGTATTAAATTTTGATCCTCAGTATTTAATAACAGCGGTTGATTTAGTGGATGGAGAATTACTGTTTTTTACAGATGATTTAAATCCTCCTCGAATGATAAATATAGGAAGAAATTATCCTAACCCAGTTGGTAATACAGATCAGATTGTTGAAGAAGATATATCTGTAATAGTTAAGCCGCCTGGGTTTGAAGATGTAGTTGGATCAAATGTAAACTTAGCTGCGCCATTAGTTCAACTTGTAAACCTACCTGGTAATGAGAATTACTTAAAAGAAAGATTTGTTTGTTTTGCATATAGATACAGATATCAAGACAACCAATATAGCGCTACTTCTTTATTTACAAAACCAGCTTTTGCAGCAAGCACATTTACTTTTGATACAAGAAACTTTTTAAACGGTGGAATGGTCAATAGATACAACGGAGCAATTGTAACTTTTAATACTGGTAGTAAGCGTGTTTTAGAAATAGACTTACTATATAAAGAAACAACTTCAAATTCTATTTTTGTAATAGAGCGATTTAAAAAACAAGATTATGGATGGGCAGACAATACGTCTAAAACTTATTCTTTTACAAATAGTAAAATTTATACTACAATAGGTGGGGATGAGCTATTAAGACAATATGATAATGTTCCAAGGGTAGCAAAAGCTCAAACAATAATGAGTAATAGGTTATTTTATGGTAATTTTATAGATGGATATAACTTTAGAAGAGGGAGTGCTGTTGGATCAAACATTGCTTTAAACTATACAACCTCTTACGTTTCAAAAAACGTAGATTTTATAACTTTAACAATTCCAGAGCCAGGGAATGGTAGCGCTTATACTCTTTCTGGAACAACTGAAAATATAGATAATAGTAAAATTACTGTTAATTTAGCTGAAATTTCTGATAAATTAAAAGTAGGTGCTGTAATAGGTTTGTCTTTTCGTTTTGAACACGCTAAATTAACAGGAACAACCACTACTAATTGTTACATTGCTAATGAAGAGTTTAAAAACGCAAATTTTCCGCTATCAATATCTATTACATTAAGTGAAGATTATTCTTCTGTTTATGATTTTGTAAGTTCAGCTCAGTTTCAAGATGCAATAGGAACAGGTATATTATCAGATGGAAGGTTTAAGACTTTGCCATTAGCAGATACAGGAAATTCTTTAACAGATTTATTTAATAATTATTTATCTGCTCCAGCTAACACCTGTACATTTACCAAATTTAATAGTAGTATAACTGATGCAACTGCACAGCAAGGGTTTGCATTAACTGCGGTAGTACCAGGATCTGATACATTTGAGTTACAGGTAATTGCAATGAATTATCAAGCTATAGATGTTACAGATCCAGCAGCTCCAATAACAACAGATATGTTTGAGTTTTTTAGATTTATTTCTGGAAACATTACATTCACTTCAGATAATGACACTACAAGCTTACATAGTAATAGGGATTATGAAACAGGAATTGTTTATATGGATCAATACGCTCGTGCCTCTACTGTATTGGTTTCAGAGTATAATACAGTATATATTGAACCAGCAAATTCAATTAGTGTAAATAACCTTTTAGTTCAAGTAAACAGTATTGCTCCTTACTGGGCCAAAAAATACAAGTTTGTTGTTAAACCAAGTTTAGGTACTTATGAAACTATATTTACAAATTTTTATTATGTAAGACCAAGTGATAACATGATTTTCTTTAAATTAGAAGGTGATAACGCTAATAAGGTTACAAAGGGACAAACGCTAATAGTAAAAGGGGATGTAGATGGAGCTTTACCAAGGGTAGAGAAAGTTACTGTCTTAGATGTAACGGCAGAGTCTACAGATTTCTTACAAGAAGCTGGGGAAATTGGTTTTGAAGATATAAGTCAATTACCAGGTTTATACATGAATGTTAAAAATCAAAATTTTAATGTTACGATTCCTGATGATTCAGTTATAGATTATGGAGATCAACAAGCATCTACTTCTGCTGATGGTTGCTCTACCAGGAGACAGGTAGGTTATCCTTGTTTTACAACAGAATATGATGCTCAAGGAGTAGCAACTGGCACAACAAACTACAGTGTCCCAGGTGGTTCTGTTATAAAATTAAAATTTAGAGCGCAACGTTCTTCTACAGGTTTTCCAGGTGGAGCGCGAGAATATACTTGGGAGTGGGAACAGCAATTTGTTGCAAGTAGAGATTACCCAGACATGAAAAGATGGTATGATGGAGACAATGTAAATGTTCTGTTGGCTTCACCAGGGAATGTAAATGGTTTTGGTGCTGATGATGTTGTTGCTACTTATGATGGATCTTATGTAAATGTTTCAGTTCCTGACAGTGGAGCGCCTCCTTTTGTTACTGGTAATCCTTATGGTTTTGCTGGTAATCTTCCATGTTCACGATTTAAAATAAAGCTTGGTTTTGTTCAAGATGTTCCAGGTGATGCAACTTCTCCGTTATACTTTGGTATAAATAGTGGTGTTCCTGGTGCTAATAGAGCTTTTGCTTCTGATAGAAAATCAAGTATATCTGCTGACATTGTTGTTTTTAGAGCTAATACTTTAATGATTTTTGAGTCAGAGCCTTTAGATGCAAATCCAGATTTGTATTTTGATGCAAGTGAAATGTATGATATTGACGCTAATTATAATCATTTATCAGGAACAGGAGATTTTGATCAAAATCAAACTTCTTCACAAGACGCGGTTGTTGAATTAAATTTTTCTGATGTTTTCACATTTGGTAATGGTGTTGAAAGTTATAAAATAAAAGATAGATTAGCCGCTAAAAGTTTTCAATTAGGAGAAAGAACTTTAGCCGTATCTAATCAAGACTATAAGGAAGCTGATAGGTTTGAGGGTATGACTTATAGCGGAGTGTACAGTAGTAACTCTGGTACAAATAATTTAAATGAATTTAATTTAGGTTTAGTAAATTTTAAAGATTTAGAAACTTCTTATGGGCCTATTCAAAAAATGCACGCGCGTAAAACTGATATATTGGTTTTACAAGAAGATAAGATTTCTTATGTTTTAGCAAGTAAAAACCAATTAACTGACTCAACAGGCGGTGGTGTTGTTACTTCAGTTCCTCAAATATTAGGAACACAAGTTGCTCGTATTGAAGAATATGGTATTAGTTTTAATCCTGAAAGTTTTTCAACTCATGGGTTTGATACTTACTTTACAGATTCAAAAAGAGGAGCTGTATTAATGTTGTCAGGAAACGCACAAGGAGGTCAAGGAGAGAGTTTAACTGTAATATCAGAGTCTGGAATGAGATCTTGGTTTAGAGATGAGTTTTACGATAATTTAAACAATCAAAAATTAGGAGCATTTGATCCTTATATGGATGAGTATGTATTGGGAATGAATCAAAAATCAGTACCTATTCCTGCTCAAGTAATTCCATGTGGTACATCTATAAATAGAAGTGGTCTACCAGTTGGTACAGCGTTTTCTTCTACAGTAAATTTTGGAAATGTAATCGGAGATGTGTTAATTGGCTACAGTGTGACTTCAGGCAGTATTACAATTTCTGTATTATGGAACGGAACAACATTTACAAGTGGAACTTTAACAGGTTCAGGATCTTACACTTGGAGCAAATCTTTAAACACTCCAAGCAATGCAGTTGTAACAGTTAATTCTGTTGGTTCAGATTCAAGTTTTTCTATAGATTACAATTGTCCTGATCAAGTAAATATTACTGTTGTAAAAATTGTTCTTAATTCATCAGTGGATGCTAACAAGTATATTCACGCAGAGTATTTTTGGGAAAATACAACAACTATAAGTCCAATTGATAGTGACTTGTGTCAGTTTGGTAATTCTCATTTAATTGCATCAACTTATGATCCTCAAGTTGGAATAAGGTCTTTAGGGGTGTTTCCAAATGATGGGGTTGATTTAACTATAAGATCTAATAAAATAAATTTTGATGATTATGACTGGGGTTATCCTAACGATAATTTTAAATACTTATCAAGTAATACTTTATATCAAAACAATCAACCAGATATAGCATCGTTATTAGCTGCATCTGCCACTATACCGAATGGAAGTGTTGTTGAGGCGTCAGAAGGACTATATGAGGCTACACTAAGCTCTTTGTCTATTCCTGTTGCTAATCAATATTTATATTTAATATATGACTACAGAACAACATCGTGTCAGCAGTTTTGCTATGACGCAACTGTTGCTGATAATGCTTGTTGTGATTGTGTTGTTAATTGTGTTGCTTTTACAGCAAGTACAAATCAACAAGTTTCGGATGTGTGTAATCAACCGCTGTCTCAAACATACTATCATACTGGATCAGGAACATATCCTGCT
>CAWVTS010000096.1:0-9032 GCA_963933045.1 uncultured Lutibacter sp.
AATGTTTAATAGAATTTTGACTAAAATTTATACTATTATGCAAAAAATATTTTTGTTTCTTGGTGCAAAAAAATATAATAATATTATTTTAGAAGCTCATATTAATTAAATTTCACAATATAAATACAGTAAATTTGTTCCTGTAAATACTTGTGATAATTAAACTAAAGAATGTTAGAAACTCAAAAAAAAAAAATAGATGATGATATAAAAATTATAATTGATTACGTGTTAGATGCAACTCGTGAAAAAGTATTATCAATTATTTTATATGGGAGTTATGGTAGAGATGAAGGAGCTTTTTATGCAGACCAAAAAGGTGTTATCCACACTTATAATGATTATGATTTAATTCTTGTTGTAGATGATTATATAGAATCAATAAAACTTAATCAGATAGCTCATTCGCTAGAAGAGAAACTGGATGTTAAATGGATTGACATTTCTCAAAAAAAGAAAAGTAAATTAAAGAATTTAAAATTAACAATATTTAATTATGATTTAAAATATGGAAGCCGTATTATTTATGGAGAAAAAGAGATTCTTAATAATGTGCCAAAATTCAAAAACAATGAAATTTCATTAAAAGAGGTAGAAACATTATATTTTACTAGGATTTGGGCTTTTTTAGGATCTTTAACTCATGATGGGTTCAAAAGAAAATTAAATAGAAATGAATCTAGATTTTTTAGATATCAAATGGCGAAAGCAATTTTAGCTGTGGTAGATGTTTTGTTATTACAACAAGGAAAGTATCAGACAAGTTATAGAAAAAGAGTTCAAATAATAAATGAAATTTACAATAAAGATTCCAATATAGTTAAATGGTCTAACTGGGCTATTAGTGAAAAATGCAACCCTAGAGACGATGTAATGAGTATTAATGAACTCAAAGAAATGTATATAAATATTGCTTCTTTTTTTGTTCAAGAAATGTATATTGGATTAGCTATTTATTATAAGAGAGAAATAAAAAGTGCTTTAGATATTGAAAATGCGTTATTGCGCTCTGGTTCTGATTGGTTTGTGTTTATAAAAACTGTTGTAAAAACTAGAAGTTTAAGCCATCTAAAAAGAACTAAAATAAAATTGGCACAAGCTTATTTATTAGATTTTTTTATTATGGAAGGAGCGGATAAAGCAAGATCAAAAGAGAAAGTCATCAATTTATTAAAAGGGTTTGATGCATCAATTAATAAAAATAATTTTGATTGGCATAAATTGCGTTTGATGGTTTCACAATTAAGAATGAAAATATGAGAGTAGTTTTTATTTTATTAGATGCCTTTAAACAAGAGTATATTTCAGAGATGAATACACCTTTTCTGTATAGTAAATCTGGAGAAGGAAAACACATTAAAAAGCTTATCCCGAGCGCTGGGTTTTGTGAAAGAACAGAAATATTTTTTGGACTTAAACCTAAGCAATCAGGGTTTTTTACTGCGATTGGTTTTAATCCAAATAATGGAGCCTATAAAGCATGTTTTTTTTTAAATTTATTTGGATGGATTGAACAAAAATTAAGTTTACTATTTTATTTTTTATGGAAAAACAAGAAAAATAGTTTTGATACATTTTTTCAGAAAATATTGCAGAAAATATATTTTAAGTTTTTCGGTTCTTTTGAAAAAATGAAACCATATAAAATTCCATTGAATTTTTTAAAATATTTTAATTTAACAGAAGATGAATTTGAGTTGAATGAATTAAAGGAAATAAATGGTAATAAATCTCTTTTTGAGATTGTGAAAGAATTAAAAAAGGAAACCTACCTAGGAGCATTTACTTCTTTAGGAAGTGTTTCAAATGGAACTGATGTTGATAGAATAAATTTAGCTGTAGAAGCAAGTAAAAATGAGAAAAACTTATTTATTCCTATTTATATTAATACTGCAGATTTCAATGGTCATCACTTTGGCCCAAACTCAAAAAAGTTAAAAGAAAAAGTAAAAGAATTGGATTCAATTCTTGAAAATTGTATGGAGACATTTTTAGCAAACGATCCAGCAACTAAATTTATTTTTCTTGGAGATCATGGAATGACTGAGGTGAAAAAAGTGGTTGATGTAAAAATGGAACTTTTAGATATTTCTAAAAAATTTAATTTAAAGCTAGAAAAAGATTATATATTTTTTTTAGATTCAACATTATTGAGGTTATGGTTCTTTAATGATAAAACCAGAAATATTTTTAATGAGGAGTTTAAGAAAAATTCTTTTTTTGTAAATAATGGGATAGTGATTGATCATAATCTTGCAAATAAATATGACATTCCTATAGATGATAGAAGATATGGAGATATTGCTTGGTGGGCTAATGAAGAAGTTTTGATATTTCCTGATTTTTTTCATAATGATAAGGCTGTAAAGGGAATGCATGGATATGAACCAAATAAGAAATCAACTTATGGAACTTGTTTTTTTTGGGATAAAAATAGTAGAAATGAAGAAATAGAAGAATTAGAATTGCACCAAATATATAATTTTATAAAAAAAGCATTAATTACAGTATAAGCATAAAGTAAAACGGGATTTTTAATTTTATTTCAAATATTTAAATATAAAAACAATACAATATGAAAAAAATTTATATGGCAGGATCAGGAGGAATGCTAGGCGAAGGGTTTTATAAAGTCTTTAAAGATGAATATTCGATAAAGTGTACAGATAAAGATGTAAATGAAGATTGGCTATCTTTTTTAGACTTTAGAGATTTTGATTCTTATAGGAAAGATGTTTTAGAATTTAAACCAGATTACCTATTTCATCTTGGTGCTTATACTAATTTGGAATTTTGTGAGGAAAATGAAGATGAGACCTATATGACTAATACTTTGGCAGTTGAAAATGCCGTAAGAATTGCAAATGAATTGGATATACCTTTATTATATATTAGTACGGCAGGTATTTTTGATGGTAACCAAGATTTGTATGATGATTGGGATATACCAAATCCATTGGGTGTTTATGCAAGATCAAAATATATGGGCGAGAGATTTGTTTGTGAAAACGCCAAACGATTTTTAGTTTGTAGAGCTGGTTGGATGATGGGTTCAGGTCCAAAGAAGGATAAAAAGTTTATTCAAAAGTTAATGAAACAAATTAAAGAAGGTTCTAAAGAATTATACATTGTAGATGATAAGGACGGTACTCCTACTTATACACATGATTTTGCAAGAACTGTATTGGAACTTATTGGAAAAGAATATTGGGGGCTTTATAATATGGTTTGTGGAGGGCAAACAAGTAGATTTGAAGTTGCTGAATCTTTAGTTGAAATGTTGAATTTACCATATGAAATTAAAATTACCCCAGTTACATCTGATTATTTTAAAGAAGAATATTTTGCTGCAAGGCCTGCTTCAGAAAGGTTGTTGACAAAAAAATTAGATTTACGTAAAGTAAATAAAATGAGAGATTGGAAGGTTTCTTTGAAAGAATATTTGGAGAAATATTATGTAGGGTATTTAAATAAATAGAGTATTTATAATTAACGATGGTTGATAGAAAACTAAATAGTAAACCTCAAATTTCTGTAATAATATGTTGTTATGGAGGAGAAAAAACAATTAAAGCTTGTTTAAACAGCTTATTAAATCAAGATTTGGACAATAGTTCATTTGAAGTTATCATAGTAGATGATGGCTCACAAGATAATTCAGCAGAAATAATTAATAACTTCATAAAAGCTAGATTAACTCATGACCATCCTAATTTTAAATATTTCAGAAAAAAAAATGAAGGATTAAGCATTGCCAGAAATTTTGGGCTTTATAAAAGTTTAGCAGAATTAGTTGTATATATTGATGAAGATGCTATTGCTAACAATAATTATTTAACTACAATAGTTGAATATTTTAAAAATAATATAAATGTTAATTGTTTAGGTGGAGAGATTGATTTATATAATGATGAGAATGAATTTGCAAGTCTAATTCAAGACAGTGTTTTCTCTTTGCATATGAAAAATAAAAATTCTATTATAGGAACAAACATGGCTTTTCGGAAGTCGTTTCTAGTTTTAGTTGGTGGGTTTCAGCCAGAGTTTACATACAGAGGAGATGAAACCGCCTTGTTTAATAAATCTAGAGGCCATATTATAAAAGGTAGATCAAAACAAATGCGTGTTAAGCATATGCAGCCTGCTAATGCTAAAGCATGGTTGAAAACTAGATATGAAAATGGATATTTTTCAATTGCAATAGATTTTTTAATGAAAAAAAAAACAAAACAAATATTTATTAATTTAATCAAAAGTTTATTGGTTGTAATTATTCCTTATTTATTTATTAGCTCTTTTTTCTTTCTCTACTATTCATTAGTGATATTCATTACCATAATATTCTTTTGTTTTCTTATAATCTATCGTAAACTTTTCTTTAATAATTTAATTAAAAATACTTTAAAAGAGTTTTCAATTAATCGAAATGGTAAAACTGAGTTTAGGGAAATAATCATGATTATTTATTTGATTTTTATGGGTCTATATAAATCTGAAATTGGTTATTTAAAAGGTTATTTAAAATTTAAAAAAATTAATTTTAAATAATAAATGATAAATTTATCTATAATAATTCCCGTATACAATGCTGAAAAATATATTTCAAATTGTATTACTAGTTGTCTTAATCAAGACTATGAAAATTATGAAATAATTCTGGTAGATGATGGTTCGACTGACAATAGCTTAATGATAATGGCTGATTTTGAACAATCAAATGATAACATAACTCTAATAACTCAAAAAAACCAAAGACAAGGAGCCGCAAGGAATAATGGTCTAAAAATAGCAAAAGGTGAATATATTTGGTTTGTTGATGCAGATGATTTGATTGCTCACAATTCTATAACCTCTTTAATAAAGGTTGTTTTAAAAACTAATTTAGACATGGTTAGATTTGATGCGGCTAATTGTACTTCATTTGGAGATATTCCTAAAAAGAGATTGTGTGAGCACGAAATAGACAAACTATATTTAGGGCATGAAGTTATATTAGAAAACAAATTTAGTGTGTGTGTGCCATTTTATATTTTTAAAAATAAGTTTTTGAGAGACAATAATTTATATTTCTTAGAAAATATGTTTTACGAAGATATTGAGTTTATGATGCGTGCTTTTGATAAAGTAAAATTATTTAGGTATTTCAACGAAACTTTTTACATAGTTAATTTAATTCCTGAATCTTCTACAAGGTCAAAGGATTTAGTTAGAAAACATGATTATATTAAAGTTATTAAATCTCATATAAGTTATTTAAATAAATCTAATCTTAATTCAGACGTTAAGATTGTATTTTATAAAAATATTGGTATGTGTATGAATAATATGTTATTTGGAACACTCTCTTCAAAGCTAATTTTTAATGATGGTATAGTTAAACTTAATAAAATCAATAATTTAGACGCTTGCTTTAAATATTCTAAATCATATTTATATTCTTTACAATTTTATCTAACAAAATATCCAAAAATATTACGTTTAATAATGTTATTACACAGAAAATTAAAAACAAATATTAACGGTTTGTAACTATTATTAAATAATGTTTGTATATCTATTTTTATTAATTGTGTCTCAATTCCTATCATTTATAAGTGTTAGGTCAAAACAATTTAAAAATATATTTTGGACCCCCCCTTTAATCATATTTTATATTACAATAGTATTTATTGTTGGATTTAGAGATAATGTTGGTGTTGATTTTAACGGTTACAGACAAAACTTCAATCTAAATATTTCAAATAAATATGAACTAGGTTTTAGAGTTGTTTCTGATTATTTCTATAATTTAGGCTTTGAGGATTGGACAATTTTTTTCTTTGCAGCAGCAATAACTTGGTATTATATACTAAAAAGTTTTAAGGTTTTTCCAAAAACTTTACCTTGGGGCTTGTTTTTTATCTTTACAGGAGGTTGGTTTTTCAGTTCTCTTAATGGTATTCGGCAAATTATTGCAGTATCAATTTTTGTTTACGCTTTCAAGTATATACAAGAAAAAAAACTTTTGAAATATTTAGTTTATTTATTGTTTGCATCACTTTTTCATAAAAGTGTTTTGTTAATGATTCCTATTTATTTTTTTATTGAAAAGCTTAATTTTAAATCATTTTTTTGGATAATTTTATACTTAATTTCATACCCCTTAAGCAGTTTTTTAAATTCTTTAGATTTTATTCAGTATATATTTGAATATGTAGAAATAATTTTTTCAGTTTATGAACAAACCAATGAATATACTGCAGAAAGTTTAGAGAAAACATATGATGGAGTATACAATTCTGGACTTGGTTTTTTTCTCAATTTTTTGATTACAGCAACAATTTTATTTTTTTCTCAAAAGCTTGTTAAAGATAAACCAGAATATACTTCTTATTTCAATATGTATTATATATGGGCATTGATATTTATGTATACTTGGCAGTTATCTATTTTTAATAGAATACTGATGTATTTTATTGTTTTTGGTGTATACTGCTTTGCTTTGGTTGTTAATGAATATATTTATGATTTAAAATGGAAAGTATTTATTCATGTTTTAATATTTCTCCAATTAATTTATTTTCTATTTCAAATTTCTAATCTAACTTATTCATTTATTTAATAATGAAAAAAACTTGTCTTATAAATAATTTCGCTTCACACTACAGGTCTTCTATATTTCAGCTTTTAGACAACGAATTAGATATTGATTCTTATTTTGGAGATAAGGCTGGGGATATTAAAAAAATGGATTATTCATCACTATCTCAATTTAAGGGGGAACTAAGTAATAGAATAATTTTTAAGCCATTTTATTGGCAAAAAGGAGCAGTTTCTTTGTTTTTTAAAAATTACAATTCTTATATAATTACAGGTGAGTATTTTTGCGTTTCAACTTGGGTATTATTATTTTTAAGTAAATTGACTAACAAAAAAGTTTATTTATGGACCCATGGTTGGTATGGTAATGAAGGGTTTTTTAAAATAATAATTAAAAAAATATTCTTTAATTTAAGCGATGGCCTTTTATTGTATGGCAATTACGCAAAAGAATTAATGATAAAGGAGGGTTTTGATGACGATAAATTACACGTCATTTATAATTCATTAAGCTACGAAAGTCAATTAAAAACAAGAGTAAAATTGCAAGAATCCAATATTTATAAAAACCATTTTAAAAATGAAAATCCAACGTTAATTTTTATAGGAAGGTTGACTAAAGTAAAAAAACTAAACCAAATAATTGAGGCACAAAAAGAGTTAAGTAACAAAAGTATTGAGGTGAATATTGTTTTTGTTGGTGAAGGAGAGGAAAAAGAAAACATTAAAACTTTAGCGATTGAAAACGGTTTAAAAAACATATGGTTTTATGGTTCTTGCTATAATGAAGAAGAAATAGGAAAATTAATTTATAATGCAACAATGTGTGTTTCACCGGGGAACGCAGGTTTAACTGCAATGCATTCATTAGTGTATGGAACTCCAATAATTACTCATTCTGATTTCTCAAATCAAATGCCAGAATTTGAGGCAATAGAAACGGATGTTTCTGGATATTTTTTTATTAAAGACGATGTAATTGATTTAGCTAATAAAATTAATAGTTGGTTATCAAAAATCGATAGCAGAGATGCAATAAGAACTAATTGTTTTAAAATCATTGATGAAAAATATAATCCGGATTATCAATTAAAAATTTTCAAAGGACTTTTTAAATAAATTTATGAAAGATACCTCAAGTTTTATAACGATATTGATATTTAACCATTTCGAAGGAAATTTAAGAATAGAGAAATCATGATTTTAATAGATGCAGTTTATATTAATAACGGAGGAGGTAAAGTTCTTTTGGATTATTTAATGAAATTTTTAGAAGAGACAAATATTGAAGTTTATTATCTTTTAGACGATAGAATGAGTAATAATTGTATTTCAATAAAAAAGTCTAATCGTACTAAATTTCTGAAAGCAAACCTTTTTAATAGATATGTTTTTTATAAAAAACACCGTACAAATTTTTCAACTATTTTATGTTTTGGTAATATACCCCCAAGTATAAAAATTGAATCAAAGGTTTTTACCTATTTTCATCAGCCAATGTTTCTTGATGTGCCAAGTAATTTTTCTTTTAAAGACAAATTTAAATTTAAATTAAAAACTAATATTTTAACTTTACTTGCAAAGAATACAGATTACTGGTTAGTTCAAAATGAACGTATAAAAAATGGTTTGTCAAAAAAGTACCTAATAGATTTAAATAAAATTGATTTGGTTCCTTTTTACCCTTCAGTAAAATCAGTATCAATTAATAAAAAAGAAAATACTTATTTATATGTTAGTAATGCTCCTGCCCATAAGAATCATTATAATTTAATTAAAGCATTTTGCATGTTTTATGATAAATATAAAAAAGGAGTATTGACGTTAACTGTGAGTGAAAACTTTAAAGAAGTTTATGAATTCATTGAAAAAAAGAAAAAAGAAGGATATCCAATTGAAAATCTCGGTTTTATTAATCAATCTGAATTAGCAAAGATTTATGGAACAAGCAGGTTTTTTATTTTTCCATCTTTAGCGGAAAGTTTTGGATTAGGACTTGTTGAAGCTATAGAAAATGAATGTGATGTCATAGGTGCTGATCTGCCATATACTTATGCTGTTTGCAATCCATCAATAGTTTTTGATCCAAATGATGTTCACTCAATCAAAAAGGCTCTTGAAAAATCGTTAGAGATAAATATAAAAAAAACGGAAAGTGTAATAGTTAATCAAATAGAAAAGTTAATCAAATTGTTAAGAAATGAAAATACAAAATAAAACCCTCCTCATAACAGGAGGAACAGGTTCCTTCGGAAATGCGGTATTGAATCGCTTCTTGCACACAGACCATTTCAAAGAAATTCGTATTTTCTCTCGTGATGAGAAAAAACAAGATGATATGCGTACTCGTTTAAATGATTCAAAATTAACTTTTTACATAGGAGATGTTCGTGATTATAATAGTGTAGAAAAAGCAATGAGAGGAGTAGATTATGTCTTTCATGCAGCTGCCC
>CAWVTS010000097.1:0-9028 GCA_963933045.1 uncultured Lutibacter sp.
CGGCGACATTCAGCTTGGAAGGCTGACGCTCTACCAACTGAGCTACTTTCGCATTACCGAATGCAAATATACATGGACTTTCAAACCCTACAAGTATTTTCTATCAAAAAACTAGTAAAATTTATTATCTTCTCTTAATATTTTTAAAAAATGAAACCCGTAGATATTATAACCTTCATTATAATAAAACTTGTGACTTTTCGGATTGTTAACGTAAGTATTTAACTCACTGGCATTACAGCCTTTAGATTTCACATACTCATAAATCCATTCAAAAAAAAGTTTACCTAACCCTTTGGAACGATACTTTGGATCAATTACAGCATGATCAACCTCCATGCTTTTACCAATATAATGTCGGGTCATATACCAGATTCCACAAATCCCAATTAATTTTTGTGAATCATACATACCAATACATTCATAATTTTGATTAGACATTTCAATCAATCTTTCTTTAAGAATGTTAGTCGGAGTTTTATCATTTGTAAGCCTTAACAAAGGGATAATAATAAAGATTTCGCTTTTTGGAATTATTTTATATTTGATAGAATCCATATTTATAGTATATTTCGTAAATATAAAAATTATGATTCAAGTTAAACAAATATCACCTGAAGAAACTTATGAAATCCGCAAAGATGTCTTAAGAAGAAATATTATATTAACAGAAAAAAACAAAGAAGATTTATCAATCACTACATTCCATTTTGGAGGTTTTGTTGATGGGAAACTTGCAGGTATAGCTACTTTTATTCAAAATGATAATGACCTTTTTGAAGGCTTTCAATATAGGTTAAGAGGTATGGCGACCTTGGATTCATATCAAGGAAAGGGAATAGGTAGAAGTGTTTTAAAAGAATCAATTAAATTTTTGAAAGAAAAAAATGTTAAATTTTTGTGGTGTAATGCAAGAACGAGTGCCCTAAATTTTTATAAAAAGTTAGGTTTTAAAGCAGTAGGTACAGAATTTGATGTTTATCTTATAGGTCCACATTACGTGATGTATATAGATATTTAGAAAACTTAAATACATCAATAGTCTTCTCCTTAGAAAAATAATTTATTATTAATCATATAGATATAAATTCTAAAATCACAAAACATATTTTGAATCTTAAAAAGTTTGACAATGGATTAGTATATTATAAATTATAAAACAGTTGGAAACTAATACTTTACTGATAAATTTCATCAATGCATATATAAGAAAACAGACTAGATATAGTTTCCAAATTAAAATAAAAAAACTCTTGAATAAATCAAGAGTTTTTAAGTAGCGTGATGCAGAATTGAACTGCAGACCTCCGGGTTATGAATCCGACGCTCTAACCAACTGAGCTACCACGCCATAAGCGGGTGCAAATATAAAATAAATATATAGTGTAACAACTATAACCGTTTAAATTTTTATTGGTTTTGTAATTTTTTTTACAGCAAATAATTATTTATATTGTGCTTCAAATAAATTGTTTATGAGTAATAAAATTAAGTTTGAAATTGAGTTCCCAATACACGCATCTCCAAAGATGCTTTACCAATATTTTGGTACACCTTCTGGTTTATCTGAATGGTTTGCAGACAATGTAAACTCTAGAGGGGAACTATTCACATTTATTTGGGATGGTGCTGAAGAACAGGCTAAAATGCTTTCTAAAAAAATGGATTCAAGAATTCGTTTTAAGTGGCTAGAGAATGAAGATGAAGATTCGTATTTTGAATTCAGAATAGAAGTTGATGAATTGACTAAAGATGTTTCGCTAATGGTTACAGATTTTGCTGATGAAGATGAAGTTGAAGAGTCAAAAATGTTCTGGGAAAATCAAATTTCAGAACTAAAGCAGAGAATTGGAGCATAAAAATATATTCTTTCTTAAAAGCCCTGAATTTTCAGGGCTTTTTTATTTAAATTTGTTGCCTAATTTTTTTTCATGATAAATTTTAATAGTGATTTAATTCCAAAACAAACTTCAATTTTTGGAAATAAGAATAGAGCCTTTAACTATGGAGATGGTGTTTTCGAAACACTTAAGGTATATAATTCTAAAATTGTTTTTTTTGAAGAACATTATTTCAGATTAATGGCTTCTATGAGAATTTTACGTATGGAAATCCCAGAAAATTTCACATTAGAATATGTTGAGAATGAAATACTTAAAACAGTAAAGTCAAATGAGTTACTAGATTTTGCAAGAATAAGAATGACAGTTTTTAGAAATGAAGGTGGTCTGTATACGCCATTAACTAATAATGTAAGTTATGTTATAGAAGTTGAAAAGCTAAATGATAAAACTCAAGATCATTATGAAGTTGAACTTTTTAAAGATTTTTATGTAAATTCATCATTCTTATCAACATTAAAAACGACAAATAAAATTTTGAATGTAGTTGCAAGTATTTTCGCTTCAGAAAATGATTATGATTCTTGTTTGCTAATTAATGAAAAGAAAAACTTAGTTGAGGCTTCTCATGGTAATATATTTTTGATTTTTGGTAACGAACTTGTTACTCCTCCAATAGCTGACGGGTGTATTAAGGGGATTGTTAGAAATAAAATCATTGAGTTATTAAAGAAAAAATTGAATTTTACGGTTGTTGAACGAACAATATCTCCTTTTGAACTTCAGAAAGCAGATGAGCTATTTATCACAAATAGTATTATTGATATTCAACAAGTAAATAAATATCGAAAAAAAATTTTTGAAACTGTTATAACATCAGAAATTAGAGAAATATTAAAAGAAAGTTACAGTTAATTTAACGATGGATTTTTTGGTGCATTTGCCCAAATTTGATATTCCCCACCAAATTCCATTAATTTGTTTTTCCAGATAGAAGAATTTGTAGTAAGTATATTTGAATACCTATTTTCTGCGACTAGCCAAGATGAATCGTCTGACAACTCTTCTGAAAGTTGGTTTGCTTCCCATCCTGAATAACCAAGGAAAAAGCGAATATCACTAGATTTAATTTTTTTATTAATTAGTAGTTCTGTTACAAAGTCAAAATCTCCTCCCCAATAAATTCCTGCTGTAATTTTTATACTATTAGGAATAAGATCCGGAATATTATGTATAAAATATAGATTCTCTTGAGAAACAGGCCCTCCATTATATACGGGAAAATCACAATTTATTTCTGGAACTAAATCACTTACAACATAACTCATAGGTTTATTCATAATAAACCCAATCGAGCCTGTTTTATTATGCTCAGTGAGTAAAATTACAGATCTATTGAATGATTTATCATTCAATATTGATGGATCAGCAATTAATAATCTTCCTTTTGTTGGGTGTAACTCAGTCAAAATATATGTATATACGAGTAAATATAGAAAAATGTTTTGAATAAAAAAACTCTCTTTATAAAATAAAGAGAGTTGAATAAATAAGGGTTGATTCTTATTTATGATTAATTTACAGAATCGCTTAATCCAGCACCTGCTTTAAACTTCACTACGTTTTTAGCTTTTATTTGAATAGAAGCTCCAGTTTGTGGGTTTCTTCCTGTTCTAGCAGCTCTATTAGATACTGACCAAGTTCCCCATCCTACTAATGATACTTTACCACCACTCTTAAGAGTACTAGTTACATTTGCTGTTACTGAATCTAAAGCTGATTTTGCAGCTGCTTTTGAAATTCCTGCGTCTGCTGCGATAGCATCAACTAATTCTGATTTGTTCATAATTTTTAAATTTTAATTATTGGTTAAACATTATTTCGCTTTTTACAGCCTAACAAATATAGAAGGAATAAGGGTTTGTGCAAATTTTGTAGTAAAAAAAACAGTATTTTGTTGATAAATGAGTTAAAAATGTTAATAACCTCAAGGTTTATTTACCTAAAATGATGAATCCCTTTGGAAATAGGCTCTTCAGAGCATTTTTGCATTTGACTCAAAAACAAAGCCATTAAGTAAACTTTTAGTATCCATTTTCTTCTTTCCAGCTATTTTTAAACTGTCAATAATTATGTACCCATCTTTAGTAGAAACTTTTAATTCTTTTTTAGAAAACAGTAATTTCCCAAAATCATTTTTATGCACTATATATTCTTTTTTGATATCATAGATTTTAACCAAATATTCTTCCTTATTATTATACAAGGTAGTCCAAGCTGTTGGATAAGGATTTAAACCTCTAATCTTATTGTATATATTGTCTGTAGAATCATCCCAATCTATTTTGCAAGTTTCAGTATAAATCTTTGGAGCAGGTTTACTTTCTCTTACAAGTTGTTTTTGGGTTTTTATATTTCCTTTTTCGATTAGGCGTACGGTATCATTTACAACTTTAGATCCAAGGTGCATTAATTTATCGTGAAGTTCTCCAACCGTTTCATTAGGTTTTATATCAAGAGCACTTTGCAAAATGATTTCTCCAGTATCAATTTTATCATCAATAAAAAAGGTGGTAACACCAGTTTCTGTTTCCCCATTTATGATTGCCCAATTTATTGGAGCAGCACCACGATATTGAGGCAGTAGAGATGCGTGTAAATTAAAAGTACCATATTCGGGTAACTGCCAAACAGCTTTTGGTAACATTCTGAATGCGACAACAATATTTAAATTTGGTTTTAGAGCCTCAAACTCTTTTAAAAAAGTTTCGTTTTTTAAATTTGTGGGTTGTAAAATAGTTAAGTTATTCTCTAATGCTATTTTTTTTACAGCTGATTCATTTAGCTTACGGCCTCTTCCTGCTGGTTTGTCAGGAGCGGTAATAACACCAACGACATTTACATTTTCTTCTAGTAGACCTTTTAGAATTGTAACTGCAAAGTCAGGGGTTCCCATAAAAATAACACGTAAATTTCTCATTAATCGTTAGATAATTTATATTTATTATGCGAAGTTACGTTTAAAATATTTTTTTCTAAAAGCAATTGTAAACTAAATAAAACATCTTCCTCTTTTAATCCAAGTGCACTTACAATTTCTTGTGATGATTGTTCACTATTTTCATTCAAAAAAGTAATAATAAGTTCTGGAATATCATTCTTGTTCTGTTTTTGATTTTTTGATTTTTGATTTATGCAGATATCGCATATGCCACATTCTTTAATATTTTTCTCATCAAAATAATCTAGTAATTGAATACTTCTACAACTTTTTTTATTTTCTATAAAGCGAATAAGACTTGTAACTTTTTGAAGTTTCAGAGTGTTTCTTTGGTCAATACTTTTAGTAATTACATTTATAGTAATTGAATCTTCTCTTGGTACTAAAAACCTGATTATAGCATTATTATTGGCGTTGTAATATGTAATAACAGCATCTTTGTGTAAAGATTTAAGTATATTTTTTAATTCCAATTGTGAGTAGCCTAAAGTGTTCGCTACATAATTTTCATTTATAATTTTATTACTTTCAAATATTCCTCCATAAGTCCTTAAGAGTAATTGAATAAGTTTCTTTTTTGATTTGTTGTTTTCAAGATACTCAAAAACTTTATTATTTGAGATTATAAATTTAACAGTAGATTTTCTATTATAACTTTCTTCGAGCAAAATAATACTTTCATGATCTAATGTTTTTAAACTATTATAAGTGACTACTATGGGGAGTTTATAAACTTTGCAGAAATCAGATAAATTAAACTCAAAATTCTCATGGCTTAATTCACCATAAGAAATATGAAAATACTGATTTAGTTTTAAATACACTTCTTTAATGAACTTGACAGGTGCTATTGAAGCTTTTGTTATCTTTATTAAGTCATAAGTATCATTTTCATTTTTTAAGACTATAGAAAACGCTTTCTTACCATCTCTTCCACCTCTTCCAGCTTCTTGCATATAGTTTTCAATACTCTGCGGTAAATTGATATGTATGACCGCTCTTACATTAGATTTGTCAATACCCATTCCAAAAGCATTTGTTGCTACAATTATAGGTTTAGATTCCGACATCCAGTCTTCGTAACTTTTAATTTTTTCATCCATAGTCATTCCACCATGATAAAAAGTAGTATTGAAGTTTAATTGATTTAATTGTGTTGAAATCTCAACAGTTTTCTTACGTGTATTTGTGTAGATTATTTTTGGACCTTTTACTTTATTTAAAATCTGCTGAAGCCTAAAAAGTTTATCTTCAACTGTAAATATTTGATACGCCAAATTCTTTCTATAAAAAGACTTTTTAATAATTGAAGTATTGTTTAATTTTAAATTAGTAACGATATCATTTGTCACTTTTTTAGTCGCTGACGCAGTTAAAGCTATAATTGGAATGTCAGGGTGTAATTCTCTGATTAAGTGTATGTTTAAATAAGCTGGTCTAAAGTCATGTCCCCATTCTGAAATGCAATGTGCTTCATCAACAGCTATAAGTTGAATATTAATATGTCTTAACTTTTCTTTAATAAATTCAGATTGTAATTTTTCAGGAGATAAATAGAGAAACTTGAACCCACCAAATTGTAAATTATCAAAAATATTTACAATTTCGTTTTCTGATAATTTTGAAGTTAATGCAACCGCTTTAATACCTTTTCGAATTAAGCTATTTACTTGATCATTCATAAGAGCAATAAGTGGAGAAACGACGATGCAAATACCTTCTTTTAGTAAAATTGGGATTTGAAAACAAATAGATTTTCCGCCTCCTGTTGGCAATAAAGCAATGGTGTCTTTTTTATTTATTACGGATAAAATTATTTCTTCTTGCGGATGTCTAAAACTATCATAATTCCAATATTTTTTTAATATTTCAAGAGAATTAGACATTATTTTATAGCGAATCTAAAATGAAACTTGTTCGTTCTTCAATGGTTCCAAAAGGAACAACAAGAATTTCATACTCAAATTTCTTGTAGATATTTTCTAAAGCTATATGGATTTCAACTGCCTCCTTATAACTTTCAAACCTTTCACCATCAGAAATGTAAATATCTTCCCAAGGAGGTAATACAATTATTTTGGTATATTTATTTTCTTCACATGGTTTAATAAAGACATCATCATATGATTGCTTGAAATAGTCCATGTAGCCTAATACATCAGCAATTCCTCTATCAAAAAAAATGACATTATCTTTTAAATTGTAAGAGTCTTTAAATTGATTGATTCTACCATTCAATATCTTTAAATTAAAACCCAATGAGTCATCAACTTTAGCAATAGGATTTGTTGATAAATCGGTAAGACTCCCTTCTTTTTTTGCTTCTAAAGTAAGTTCGCGAATAACCTCATGATAACAAAAGTAGTTTCGTTTTTCTAGTTCTTTTATTATTGAAGTTTTTCCTGTTCCAGGTCCACCTGTAATTACTATTTTTTGTTGCATATTACAAAAATAAGGGATTCAAAATTTGTTTGAGCAATTTATTAAAAATCATTGATTATAAATGTAAATTTGCATTAAAACAAAACAAGTAATTATTGGTGTTATTTTTGAAATAGTAATTGATTAAAATAATAATATGGAAAATAATAAAGGTTTTTATAAAAAATTAAAAAAGAGTTTAGATGATACAACAACATTTCCGGCAATATATCTCTATAAATTTATAATTCCTGCAGACAAAGAAAAATTAAAAAGCATAGAGAATGTTTTTAATCATGCTGGAGCAGTAATAGACACAAAGCCTTCTAAAACAGGGAGGTATACAAGTATATCTGTACGTATGAATATGAGTAGTTCTGATGATATCATAGCTAAATACGAAGAAGTTGGAAAAATAAAAGGTGTTATTTCTTTATAATTTATTTAACACAACATCAATAAAATAAAAGATAAATTGCGACGTTTATTTTCATTAATTAACTATATGTTTTCTTATTTTTGTAAGAATAAAAAAAATTAAAAATGGCATTGAAAAAAATAGCAACTATATTAGTTACAATCAGTTTATTACAGGTTTATTCTCAGAATGATGAAAAAGTTTTGTTTACAGTAGACGAAGCACCTGTTTATGCCTCAGAATTTTTAAGAGTTTATAATAAAAATTTAAATATAGTTGCTGATGAGAATCAGAAAGATATGAGAAACTATTTAGATTTATTTATAAATTATAAATTAAAAGTTAAAGAAGCGTATGATTTAGGCTTAGATACTATTAAGTCTTATAAAAGTGAATATAAAACGTATAGCGAGCAATTAATAGAGCCGTATTTAAAAGATGAATCTATAGTTGTAAAATTGGTTAATGAGGCTTACCAAAGAGGCTTAGAAGAAATTTTGGCAAGCCATATTTTGATTAGAAACAATTCTAATAATCCAGTAGATACTCTAAAAGCATATAACACGATAATTGAAGCGCGCCAAAAAATTGTTAGTGGACAAAGTTTTTCTGAAATTGCTAATGTATATTCACAAGATCGAAAAAAGGGTGCTAATTCAAAAATTAAAAATGGTGGTAGTTTAGGCTATTTTTCTGCTTTCAGCATGGTGTATTCGTTTGAAAATGCTGCATATAACACTGGTATTGGAGAAGTTTCACAACCATTTAAAACTAAGTTTGGTTATCATATTCTACAGGTCAATGATAGGAGAAAGGCAAGAGGTGAAGTTGAAGCTGCACATATTATGATTAAAAGTGCTAGTGAGAATGGGGAAGAGAGAATCAATGAAATTTATACAAAACTAAATAATGATGAGGATTTTGGTTATTTGGCAAAAACACAATCTGACGATACGTATTCTGCAAAGAAAAATGGTAGTTTAGGTAAATTTGGTTCAGGAAGAATGATAAAGGAGTTTGAAGATGTTGCTTTTTCTTTAAAGGATACAGGAGATATTTCAAAGCCATTTAAAACTAAATTCGGTTGGCATATTATTAAGTTGATTAAGAAATTTCCCTTGGAAAGTTTAGAAGAAAAGAAATCTGAATTAACTCAGAAAATAAAAAGTGGAGACAGATCAAAAATAATTAATAGTTCTGTTGTGAATAATTTGAAGAAAGAATATAAGATTCAAGTTAATACGGTTTCAATAGAAAATTATAAAACGGACAATTGGAAAGTGAAATTTAATGATTTTCCAAATGATATAATGACTATAAATGGTGTAGTTATTCATAAAGACAAAC
>CAWVTS010000098.1:0-8934 GCA_963933045.1 uncultured Lutibacter sp.
TGAAAAGCAAGAGTTGTTTGCGTTAAAAACCCAGTATCAACGAAAGGACGAAACAACTGCAGAGGAATTTTATGAAAGAGCTGGGATTTGGGCAGAATTTGGAAAAATCATCTGTATTTCAGTTGGTTTTTTTTCACAGTTTGATACTGAACGCTTATTTAGAGTAAAATCATTTTACGGTGATAATGAAGAGAAACTTTTAGTGGAGTTTAAAGAATTATTGGACAAGCATTTTAATGGATTAAATCACTTGCTATGTGCTCATAATGGGAAAGAATTTGATTTCCCATATATAGCGCGTCGAATGATAATTAATAAAATAGATTTACCTACAAAACTAAATTTATTTGGTAAAAAACCATGGGAGATTCCACACTTAGATACTATGGAATTGTGGAAGTTTGGCGACTACAAGCATTATACCTCTTTAAAATTAATGACCCATATTTTGGGTATCTCCTCACCAAAAGATGATATAGATGGTAGTCAAGTTGCAGAGGTTTATTATAAAGAAAAAAATCTAGAGCGCATTGTACAATATTGCGAAAAAGACACAATTGCAGTTGTTCAGTTGCTGTTAAGACTCAACAATCTTGAATTGTTAAACGAAGTTGAAATTGTAACTGTCTAGCCTTCCATTTGCATAGATAGCTCCAGCCAACGTTCTTCTTTTTGTTCAATAGAATTGATGGTTTTTTGTAAATTTTGAGAAACTTCGGCTATTTTATCTGCTTCTATTTCTCCATTTGCAAATTGACTTTCAATATCTATTCTTTCAGCGTTTAGTTTCGAAATACTCTTCTCTAATTTTTCAAACTCGCGTTTTTCATTATAGGATAGAGTGTTTTTAGTAGATGTCTTAATTTGTGTATTTGTATTTTTTTGAACAACTACTTTTTCTTTCGGAGCAGAATCTTCATACGCTCTAAAATCAGAATAATTTCCAGGAAAATGTTCGATTACAGCATCGCCTCTAAAAACAAAAAGAGAATCAACAACCTTATCCATAAAGTATCTATCATGTGATACTACCAATAGATTTCCAGGAAAATCTAATAAGAAATTTTCTAAAACATTTAGAGTTACAACATCTAGATCATTTGTTGGTTCATCTAAAATTAAAAAGTTAGGATTCTGGATTAGCACAGTACATAAATACAATCGCTTTCGCTCTCCTCCAGAAAGTTTTTCAACAAAATCATACTGTTTCTTTCTATCAAACAAGAAACGCTCTAATAACTCACTTGCAGTAATCTTACGCCCTTTTGCAAGAGGAATGTAATCACCAAATTCTTTAATAACATCGATTACTTTTTGACCTTCTTTTGCCTTTATTCCTTTTTGAGTATAATATCCATACTTGACTGTTTCGCCAAGCATAATTTTTCCAGAATCAATAGGAATTTTATCTGTAATAATATTTAAAAACGAAGATTTTCCAGTACCATTTTTCCCAATAATACCAATACGCTCTCCTTTTTTAAATACGTATTCAAATTTATTTAAAATTTGTAAATTATCAAAAGATTTAGAAATTTTATGAAGCTCAAGTATCTTGTTACCAAGTCGCGCCATATTAATTTCCAATTGTACCTTATGGTCACTTCTTCGTTGATGTGCTTTGTCTTTTATTTCAAAGAAATCATCGATTCGAGATTTTGATTTAGTTGTTCTCGCTTTTGGTTGCCTACGCATCCAATCTAATTCTTTTTTAAATAGATTTTTAGCCTTTCCTAACTCTGTTTGTTCTTGAGCAATACGCTCTTCTTTTTTTTCTAAGTAATATGAATAGTTTCCTTTATACTTATGTAAAACACCCTCATCTAATTCAATGATTTCATTACACACACGCTCTAAGAAATAGCGATCATGCGTAACCATTAAAAGCGTAATTTTTTCTTTTTTGAAATAACTTTCAAGCCATTCAATCATTTCTAAATCTAAATGATTTGTTGGTTCATCTAAAATTAATAAGTCAGGTTTGTTAATTAATATAATAGCCAACGACAACCTTTTTTTTTGCCCTCCTGAAAGCGTGGCAATTTTTAGAGTTAAATCAGGAAATTTAAGCTTAGAAAGAATCTGTTTGTATTGTGTTTCAAAATCCCAAGCATTATGTAACTCCATTAATTCAAATGCTTTTTGATAAGCATCAGCATTTTCAGGATCTGTTAAAGCAACTTCATATTGCTCTATAACTTTTAAAATAGGATTGTCTGAACTAAAAACAGCTTGCTCAATAGTAGAGTTATCATCTAATGTATCTTCTTGTGATAAATAAGCAACTTGTAATCCTTTTCGGCAAGAAACCTGCCCAGTATCAGAGGTGTCTAATCCTGCAATAATATTTAGAATTGAAGTTTTTCCAGTTCCATTTTTTGCAACAAAGGCAATTTTTTGATCTTTATTAATCCCAAAAGATATTCCTTCGAATAACACGCGTTCTCCGTAACTTTTAGAGATGTTTTCTACTGTAAGATAGTTCATGCTGCAAAGAAACAAAAAACCCAAGCAATTGCTTGGGTTTTTAAATTATAAAAAGAATTATTCTTTTATAAACTTTCTAGTCATTAGCTCTTCGATATCATTAACTTGTATAATATAAAGTCCTAGACGTAAATTTTTTCAATAAATAAGTTGAAAAGGTCACCTTATGCTTAATTAGTTCTATTAAAAAACACTTCAAGCCTATCAATTAATTAATTTATTTTCAGTTTTACTATTATTTATTGTAAGTTTCGCATCAAACTTTTAAGTTTATATTAGAATTGTATATTTGCATTAAATTGAATTTATAAAAAAGAGAGATGAAAATAATAGTTCCTATGGCGGGAATCGGATCAAGATTACGCCCACACACATTAACAACACCAAAACCATTAACTTTAATTGCTGGTAAACCAATAGTTCAAAGATTAGTTGAAGATATTGCACAAGTAGTAAATCAAAAGATTGATGAAATTGCTTTTATTATTGGACCTGTTGCAAAAGGGTTTCCAGGAGATACGGAAGAAAGGTTATTAAAAATAGCAAAAGATTTAAACGCAAAAGGAAGTGTTTTTGTTCAAGAGCAGGCTCTTGGTACTGCACATGCAATTCAGTGTGCTAAATCAGCATTAAACGGACCGTGTGTTGTTGCTTTTGCCGATACACTTTTTAAAGCAGACTTCACTTTAGATTCTAATTCAGATGGAGCAATTTGGGTAAAACAAGTTGAAGACCCAAAAGCTTTTGGAGTTATAAAATTAAAAGATGGAATTATCACAGACTTTGTTGAAAAACCTGAAGAGTTTGTTTCTGATTTAGCAATTATTGGAATTTATTATTTTAAAGATGGTGGTATATTAAGAGATGAAATACAATATCTATTAGATAACGATATTAAAGAAAAAGGAGAATACCAATTAACCAATGCTCTTGAAAACATGAAAAGTAAAGGGTTGAAGTTTGTTCCAGGAACTGTAAGTGAATGGATGGATTGTGGAAATAAAAATGTTACTGTTGAAACGAATTCTAAAGTTTTGGAGTTATTAGAGAAAGATGGCGAGAATTTAACATCTTCTGACGTAAAACTTGAAAACTCTACTATTATCCAACCTTGTTATATTGGCAATAATGTAGTGCTTAAAAACACAACAGTTGGTCCTTATGTATCATTAGGAGAGAATAGTGTTGTTGAAAATTCAACAATTAAAAATTCTTTGATTCAGTCAAATGTAATAATAACTAATGCAGATTTAGATAACGCTATGATTGGCCATAATGCTAAGTATAACGGAAAACACACATCTGTAAGTATTGGTGATTATTCAGAATTACTTTAAAATAAATGATTAATAGAAGCGCAAATATTTACACACTACTGCTAATTTTTTGCGCTTCTCTTTTTAGTTTTTCTCAAGATGAAGGGTTAATTCTTTTAAAGGATGCTGATGACAATCAAATAAAATTTGAAAATCATTATTTTGAATCTTTAAAGTATAAAGCTATTGGTAACTTTACTAGAGCAATTATTGAATTAGAAAATTGCCAAGAACTATTTACTGATAATAAATCAATTGCTTTTGAGCTTTCAAAAAACTATTTTAAGCTTCAAAAATATGGTGAAGCAGAACTTTACATAAACAAAGCCTTAGAGATAGATTCTGAAAACTATTGGTTTCTTCAGCATCTTAAACAAGTATATTTAAAGCAATATAATCTTCAAAAGGCAATTGAAATTCAGCAAAAAATAAATCTTCAAAACCCAAAAGAAACAGAAAAACTAATACCGCTTTTTATTCAGTCTAAAGAATTTTATAAAGCATCAAAATTAGTGACAGACCTAGAATCGAGAGGCTTTAAATCTTCAAAACTTGATAGATATAAACAGGTAACTGAAAGCCATCTAAATAAAAGTAAAAGAATTAAAACTCCAAAATTAAAAGGAGAGTTAAATACGCTAACTGAATTAAAAGAATCATTTAAAAATGATAAAAAGTACAGCATACTTTTAGAAATATTAAAACAAGAACTTATTAATTCTAATTTTGATAATTTACTTGTTTACTCTAATGAAGGTTTAGACTTATTTCCGGCGCAGCCGACTATTTATTTAATCAATGGGAAAACGTTGAATACGCTCAAGAAATATTCAGAAGCAATTGACGTTCTAAATAATGGCATTGATTTTGTAATTGATGACGTAAGTTTAAAAGCTGATTTTCACGAACAATTAGCAATATCGTTTGAGGCTTTAAATCTTTTTGAAAAAGCCAACAAACATAGAGAAAAAGTAAAAGTATTAAGAAAAAAAGAATAATTATAAATGACAAAGTATTTAAAGTATGTGTTAATTTTAAGTTTATTTGTGTCGTCTTGCAAGACTAAAATGACGACTTTAAATACGACTGTTAAAGCAATGTCTACAAAAAAAATAATCAAGAATCATTATGAAAATAATTTTAGTAAGACTACAATAAACGCTCGTTTAAGAGCTAAGTATAGGGACAAAAAAAGTTCTCAGACAATAACGATTAAACTTAGAATGGAAAAAGATAAAGCTATTTGGATGAGCGGAACTCTTTTAGGAATACCATTAGCAAAAGTTTTAATTACACCAAAGAGGGTTAGTTATTATGAAAAAATAAATAAAACTTATTTTGATGGAGATTTTAGTTTGCTGAGTAAATTTTTAGGTACAGAAGTTGATTTTGAAAAGGTACAGAACCTTTTAATTGGGCAAGCAATATTAGACCTAAAAGACAAGCGCTATAATAGCTCAGTTGATGAAACATCATATATGTTAGAGCCTAAAAAGCAAGATGCATTATTTGACATCTTGTTTTTGTTAAATCCGATTACATTTAAAGCATATAGACAAGAAGTAAATCAGCCAATAGAACAAAAGAGATTGGTGGTAACATATTCAGAATATCAAAATATTTCTAACGAAGTATTTCCAAAAAAAATGAATATCATTGCTATTAAAAAAGGATATAAAACACAATTAGATTTAGAATATAGATCCCTAGAATTTAATAAAAACATTAGTTTTCCATTTAAAATTCCTTCAGGATATAAAGAGATTATATTAAATGAATAAAGCAAAATACATCCTTCTTATACTTTTTGTTTTCGGGAGTTTAAATTCTTTTTCACAAACAAAAAAAGAGTTAGAAGCGCAGCGAAAAGAACTACAAGAGGAGGTAAATAAAATTAGAAGTTTACTGTCTCAAACTAGGTCTGTTGAAAAAAACGAGTTGGATGAGTTAGCAGAAATTAATTTACAAATTAACGCTCAAACAAAGTTGATAAAAGCAATGGCTGCAGAATCAGAAGCGTTAAATAAAGAGATTAATGGAAACGAAAGAGAGATAAAAAAACTCTCTAACGAGTTAAAAGAATTGAAAGATGATTATGCTGATATGATTTATAAATCTTATAAAACTAAATCACAGAATAGTAGAATTATGTTTTTACTGTCTTCTCAAAACTTCCATCAAGCCTTTAAAAGAGTACAGTATATGAAACAGTATACTGATTTTAGAAAAGCACAAGGGACTCAAATAAGTAAAAAAGCGAACGAGTTATTAGTATTAAACGACACGCTTACTGTTAGAAAAAAAGAAAAAGAAATCTTAGCTGCCGAGAATAAAAAAGAGAAAGAAAAGATTGAAAAGCGAAAAGAAGAGCAGAAAGATGTGGTTGCTAAAATAAAGAAGCAAGAAAAAAAGTATATATCACAGATTAAGAAAAAGCAAAGAGAAGAAAGGCAGATTGATAAAAAAATAAAAAAAATCATTCAAATTGCAATTAATAAATCAAATAATACCACTAAAAATTCTAAAGGGTTTTCTTTGACTTCTGAAGGTAAAATAGTTGCTGCTAAATTTGAGGGAAATAAGGGGAAATTACCTTGGCCATTAAAAAAAGGAGTGGTTTCTAGATTTTATGGTAAGCAGTCGCATGAAACTTTACCGGGAATTACAATTGAAAGCAATGGAGTGCATATAAGAACTGAAATCGATGCTAATGCAAGAGTAATTTTCGACGGAACAGTTTTACAAATTCAATCGGTAAGTGGTAAAAAAGCAGTATATATTCAACATGGAAATTATATATCACTTTACAATAATTTAGAAACGGTAACTGTAAAAAAAGGAGACAAAGTAATTACGAAACAAAGTCTCGGAAAAGTATATACTGATAAAATATCTAAAAAAACAACATTGAAATTTCAGATTTGGAAAAATACAACTCGTTTAAATCCTGCTGATTGGATTTATAAGATGTAACTATTTATTTTCCAAATAAAGCTTTCAGTTCCGTTGCGTCATCCGGATTCATTTTACCAGCAACAACTAAACTTAATTGCTTTCTTCTCTTTGCTCCCATAAAACGTTCTTTTTCAAGATCTGTTTCTGGTATAAGTTGAGGAACTTTTACAGGAGATCCAGTTATATCAACTGCAACAAACGTATAAATACCTTCATTTACTTTAGTTCGTTCTCCAGTCTCTCTATCTTCAATCCATACATCCACATATATTTCCATTGAAGTTTTAAAAGCACAAGAAACTTTTGATTCAATAGTCACAACACTTCCCACAGGAACTGCTTTATTAAAAGCCACATGATTTACAGATGCAGTAACTACAATTCTACGAGAATGTCTTTGGGCAGAAATACTACAAGCACGATCCATTCTTGCAAGTAATTCACCTCCAAAAAGGTTGTTAAGAGCATTGGTTTCACCTGGTAAAACCATATCTGTTAATAATGTTAATGAATCTTTTGGGTTTTTTGCATTCATAAAGAAATTTTTAACAAAGATATATCAAAGACACATAGTTGCAAAGTAACAAGTAGATAAAATTTTTGAATTTTAGTTTAAAATTCTTTTACAAGAAGCCAAGCGTCAGAAGCAACAGTTCGCTTAATGGTTCTTAAATTTTGTAGCGCATCAAGTCTATCACTAAAACTACCATATGAAACTTGAGTTAAATTCCATTTGTTAACACCTAAAATTTGTGCATCATACCCTTTTTTAAGTAGTTGATTTACCTTTTTTTGTGCATTTCCAGGTTCTCTAAAAGCACCAGCAATTACATGGTAATTTTGAACTTCTTTAACTAGATTTAAAGTAATAGCAGGTAAAGGGTTTTCAATTACAAAAGTTGCTTGTTGAATTTTCCTTTCAACAGACTCTTGCAACACTTGTTCGGCTAAAAGTTGATTTTGGTATTGATTCTCATTATAAGTTTTCCATCCAAAACTTCCAACAGCAAAAATAATAGCAGCAGTTGCAGCATATTTTAAAAATAACGGTGCTTTTCTATTTCTTTTTTCATCGCTATCTAATTCAAGAACAATTGGCTCTAATCTTGCAGCCTTTTCTTTGTATTGCAATCTCTTTATTGCAGGAGAATTAAAAGAATTTAATCCAAAAGAACTTGTTAAATAATTAACAGAAGTTGCTGGTTCAAAAATTATTTTTTTGTCTTTGTTTAACGAAAGAGATCCGATTTTAGTAATTTCAATAGATTCATTTTCTATTTTTTGATTCCATTCTTGAATTTCTTTTTCAATTTTAGAAACAGCATCATTAAAAGGAATTTTCTCTGCAGAAGCAATGTAATTTGCCAATAAGCCATCATTATTTTTCAGATGGCTATTAAAAGAAATCTGTTTTTTTGGAGGATAAAATGTGTGTGTAAAATGATTAACTTTTGCTGAGGTTTCATTAGTTATAAAACCACCAAAATCAGGTACAATTACACACTCATATCTGTATAATAAATCGCTTATGTAATTGGATAATTTCATCTGTAAACAAATGTAAAAAAAAGGTGTTATTGGTTAAAATAAAGTTATCATATTTATTAACAATTATATTATAATTCTATTTTTTATTTAAGTCTTTGTATCTTGTTCAAAAAAATTGTTAAACACTATGCATGAAGAAGAACTCGTGGCTGTTTTGGCGCTCCAAAAAGTCAAAGGAATTGGTGACATTATTGCTAAAAAATTAATTGCCCATTGCGGAAGTGCCCAAAATGTTTTTTCTCAAAAACGTACACTTTTAGAAAAGATAAATGGAATTGGAACTTTTACAATCAAAAACTTAGCAGACAAGAAGTATCTTTCAAATGCCGAAAAAGAGTTTAAGTATATTTCTAAGCACAATATTAAAACCACCTATTTTCAAGATGATGATTTTCCAAACAGATTAAAACATTGTCCAGACGGACCTATTTTATTGTTTCAAGACGGAAACATAAATCTTCAAAATCAACGAATAATTAGTATTGTTGGCACTAGAAAAATGACTAATTACGGCCGAGATTTTATCAATCAATTAGTTGAGGAAATTGCACCATACAATCCAGTTATCGTAAGTGGGTTTGCATATGGAGTAGATATTGCAGCACAAAAAGCAGCGATGAAAAATAAG
>CAWVTS010000099.1:0-8822 GCA_963933045.1 uncultured Lutibacter sp.
ACAAATCACCATAATCCACATAGTTTTTTGGATTAGAAGGGATTGTAGCGCTAAAGAAACCAACTTTTAATATCGTTCCATCTGTATCATTAAATTCAAAAATGGCCGTTCTTGAAATATTCTCTTGTACCCCATTTTTTTCTACATAAAAAGGTTTCAAGACACTATCATTTTTGAATTGAGTATTTGTAGCAATCCATTTAAAAGTAGATTCATTAAATCTTTTTTGTAAATCTGGATATTTTAAATCAAATTCGTGATTTCCTAAAGCTACTAAATCAAAGTTCATTGCATTCATAACTTCAATCATTTGTTTTCCATAAATACGATTTCCAGTTGTATCTTTTAATGTTCCTATTAATGACGGATTTAAAAAGTCACCACCATGTGTCAAAATAGTATTTGGATTCTCTTCCCTTAATTTATTAGCCAAATTAGCAACACGAGCCATTCCTCCTATTTTTCCGCCTTCCATTGCACTGATCTCGTAGACATCATTGATATGAACAATTGTGAATTCTAAGGTTTGATTATCTTTCTTGCATGCAAATAACAGTATAGAAATAAATAGAATGGCAACTTTTTTCATCTTAAAATTTTTATGTTTGCACAAAGTTAAGAAATACAATTTATTAAAGAATAATATATCTATGAAATCCATATACAAACTTAATTTACTTCTGTTTGTATGTATCCATATTACTATCAGTGTAAACTCCCAAGAGAAAGATAGAACTATAAAATATGGCTTTATTTATGGAATTGGTGAATAAGGAATTTCCCCCTTTAGTGATGATGATTATTTATATGAAACAAAATCTTATAAAGCCCAATTAAATTATGTGTATAAAGAAGTTAATAATTTTAGTTTCGAGTTAAATGTGGAGCCAAGTGTGTTTATATACAAACATCAATTAGTGAATGAACATTTTGTTAGACCGGATTACGGAAGTGATTATTTAGAAGAAAGGGATACACAAACTACTAAAAAGACAATGAAAGAATACTCTTTAGGAATTGGAGTGATTTCTCGCAATAACTTTACAGAAAACATGAGTCTATATGCACTTGTGGTATTGGACCTATGATTATTGATACTCGAACAGAGAGAATGGCAAAAGGTTTTGCATTTTCAGATATCTTTTCTTTCGGATTTTCTTATAAAATTAAAAAAGTCATATTAGATCTCCGCTATGGGGTTAGGCATGTATCAAATTTTCAATTAAAATCTCCAAATAGTCGTTATAGTAGTAGAAATTTTGAAATAAGTTTTTTAGTTGTTTTATGATTTTAACATAAAATTATTATGTGTTTTCAAGAATTCAAATTACTTTTGAATTTGTATGAAAAAAATATTTTTACTCCTTATTCTCTCTTTTTATTTTATTGTTAGTCAAGCACAAGAAGTACCTGTAAGCTCAACAGAAGATATAACTACTTATTATTTTATAAGGCACGCAGAAATAGACCAGAATAATCCAAAGGATAAAAACCCGAAACTATCTGATATTGGTCATCAACGTGCTGAAAATTGGGCAGAAATATTGAAAGAAGTTCCTTTTAATATAATTTATTCAACAGATTATTATAGAACTAAAGAAACAGCAAAACCTATAGCGAAACTTAAAAATTTACCGATTACATTGTATGACTTAAACTACTTTAACTTAGGTGCTTTTAAAAAATCAACTAATGGGAAGAACGTTTTAGTCGTTGGTCATAGCAATTCAACACCAAATATGGTGAATGAATTTATTGAAACAAAAAAATACACTCAGATTAAAGAAAACAACTATTCAAATATTTATATAATTACATTAATCGGAACAACTGCTTCAAACAAACTTTTAACCATCAACTAATGAAATATTTTAAAATCCCATTTTTATTAATTGCAGTCATATTATTTATCTCTTGCAAAAATTCTAAAACTGTTACTGACAATACTATACAAAAAGAAACTAAAGTTGTAATAGCAGATCATATTAAATTTAATGTCAATTTAAATGATAGATCAAAAGATACGTACAAAGTTAGAGTAACAGTTCCAAAACTTAGTGAAGAAAATAATATCTTTCAATTTGCTGCAACTGCTCCTGGAACTTACCAAATAATGGATATAGGAAGGTTTGTTCGTTCATTTATTACGATGGATAATAAAGGTAATATTCTTAAGTCGGTTCATATTTCAACCAACCAATACCAATTATTGGAACCAAAGAGAGTGCACACAATTATTTATGAAATTGCTGAAACATTCGACAATCCCGTAATAGAAAACCCTATATATGTTATGGCTGGTACATCAATAGAAAATGATCATTCATTAATTAATGGTCAAGCTGTATTTGGATATATTAAGGGAATGCAATCAATGCCAATGAATATCAAAATTGAGTATCCAACAGAATGGATGGCTGGAACTGCACTAAAACTAAATGAAGATGGTTCATATACTGCTAATAATTTTGATCATGCTGTAGACTCACCTATTCTATTAGGAAACTTAACAAAAGCATCTACAGATGTTGAAGGTACGAAAGTAGATATTTATACCTATTCTGAAAAAGGGATGATACAATCTCAACAAGTATTGGCTTCTATGGAAGGAATGTTAAAATCGGCAAGTAAATTCTTAAACGGATTACCAGTAGATAGATATACGTTTTTATTACACTTCGAAAAAAATAATATACAACCAAAAGGGGCTTGGGAACATTCATATAGTTCAGAGTATACATTAAGTGAACAACCATGGGAACAAGCTGAAAAGGGGTTTAAAGATATGGCGGCACATGAATTTTTTCATATTGTAACTCCATTAAATATTCATAGTGAAGTTGTCCAAGAAT
This sequence comes from uncultured Lutibacter sp., assembly GCA_963933045.1. GTDB lineage: Bacteria > Bacteroidota > Bacteroidia > Flavobacteriales > Flavobacteriaceae > Urechidicola. The sequence continues at coordinate 2,853 of CAWVTS010000099.1, forward strand.
TCAATTTCATTAAACCTGTACCTTCAAGACATTTATGGTTATATGAAGGAACTACAGAATGGGCTGCACATATGATGCAATTTCGTTCAGGTGAAAAGTCATTAGAAGATTATTTAGGAACACTAAGGCGAAAAAGTTATATCTCAAAAAATTATTTTGATGTTGACTATAGTCTATTAGACTTGTCTTTAGAATCATATACTAAGACTGGAAACGAGCAATATCCAAATATTTATATGAAAGGAGCTTTGATTGCAGGTTTATTAGATATAAAACTATTAGAACTATCAAATGGAGAAAGAGGATTAATTGATGTTATTAACGAATTGGCAAAAAAATATGGACCAACAAAAGCATTTGATGATGCAACATTCTTCAAAGAGTTTGTTAATTTTACATATCCAGAGATTGAAGAATTCATGGATTTATATGTGAAAAAAGCAACAGAATTGCCTTACAATGAATTTTATAATAAAATCGGTATTAAATACGATGCTGAAAAATATGTTTTTGAAATAGATGCAAATGCAACTGAAGATCAAATAAAACTTCGAGATCACTGGATGAAAGCATTATAATTATAAAAACTCTTAGAAAATTCTAAGAGTTTTTTTATGCAATTCATTACATTTGCTATCATGCAAAAAAAGATCAACATACAAAATAAAAAAGCTCGATTTCAGTACGAAATTCTAGACAAGTATGTTGCTGGAATAAAATTAAGCGGAACAGAAATAAAGAGTATTAGATCCAGTAAAGCTCGTATAACAGAAAGTTTCTGTGAGTTTAATGAAAAAGGTGAGTTATTCGTTATCAACATGTATGTACAAGAATATTCTTTTGGAAATGTTTACAATCATAATCCAAAGAGTTCTCGTAAACTATTGCTGAATAAGAAAGAACTTAAAAAGCTACTAAAAGAAACTCAAAATGTTGGCTTAACAATTATTCCGTTAAAACTATTTATGACTGATAAAGGCTGGGCAAAAATGGAAATAGCATTATGCCGTGGTAAAAAATTACATGATAAGCGTGAGACGATGAAAGACCGAGATAACAAACTTGATTTAGCAAGAATTAAAAAAGATTTTTAATGCAACTAAAACATTTTTTTCAATTAATAAGATGGAAAAACCTTGTTTTAATCGCTTTAATGCAGTTTCTAATTAAATATTATTTCTTTGCTCCTTTTAACAATTACAATTCTCTTTCTTATAGTTCATTCAGTTTATTAGTATGTGCAACTATTATAATTTCAGCATCAGGTTATATAATTAATGATATTATTGATATAAAGGTTGATTTAATAAATAAGCCCAAAAGAATCCTTATTCAAAAACATTTCACAGCCGCAAATGCCAAAAAAATGTACTTTACATTAACATTTATTGGTTTGATGTCTGGAATTGGATTAAGTATAATAATTGAAAAGCCAATCTATATCGTTTTTTTTATTATAATCATTTTACTACTATTTATATATTCAAAGTTTTTAAAAGGCAAACTACTTGTTGGAAATATTTTAGTCTCCCTATTGCTTTCGTTTAGTATTTTAATTCTTTTAATATTTGATTTTATCCAGCCAGAAAATTATTTAAAATGGAGTTCATATCTAATAATTCATAAAATAGTTATTGTATATGCATTTTGCGCTTTTCTTTTAAATTTAACAAGAGAAATCATAAAAGATGTTGAAGATGTTAATGGTGACTATAATCAAAATTTGAATACGTATCCTATTGTATATGGTAGAGAAAGAGCAAAAAAACTAGCACTATCAATAAGTGTGATTACAGTATTGTTTTTATTATTTGTTATTTTTAACCAATTTAATATAAACTCTTTAGCGCTAATTTACCTATTAGTTTTTGTCCTTATACCATTACTCTACTTTTCCATTAAATTATATGATTCTAAGACTAAGTATGAATATTCACATCTTAGCAAAGTTTTAAAAATCATTATTTTAACAGGAATACTATCAATACCTTTAATATCAAATTACTTTATCAATGCTATCTAATAAACTAAAAAAATATAATATCATTCTTGCTTCAAAATCTCCAAGAAGACAACAGTTTTTAAAAGACTTAGATTTAGATTTTGAAATACAATTAAAAGAAGTTGAAGAGATTTATCCAAATCATTTAAAAGGAATTGAAATAACTAATTTCTTGGCAGAACTAAAATCTAAACCTTTTGAAAATTTAAACGCCAATGATATACTGATTACTTCTGATACCATTGTTTGGCTCAATGAAGAGGCGATTGGGAAACCAAAGGACAAACAAGATGCAGTAAGTATCTTAAATAAATTATCTGGCCAGAAGCATCAAGTAATTACTTCTGTCTGCATAAAAAATTTAGGAAATATCAAGGTTATTAATGATATAACAGATGTATACTTCAAAGAATTAACAGATGAGGAAATAAATTTTTATTTAGATAATTTTAAACCCTTTGACAAAGCTGGAAGTTATGGAATTCAAGATTGGATTGGATTTATAGGGGTTGAAAGAATTGAAGGAAGTTATTTCAACGTTATGGGATTACCTGTTCATAAGTTATATACAGAATTGTCGAAATTTTAATTTTAATTTTAGTTCAAACCATTATTTTTGCTAAAACAACACAACTAACAAATGAAAAAATACACTTTTACCGAAAAGAAAGATACACGCTCTGGTTTTGGGGATGGTTTAACACATTTAGGGCGTACAAACCCTAATGTAGTTGCTTTATGTGCCGATTTAATTGGTTCGCTCAAAATGCAAACATTTATTGATGAGAATCCTGAACGTTTTTTTCAAATTGGAATTGCAGAAGCAAATATGATGGGAATAGCTGCTGGTTTAACGATAGGTGGTAAAATTCCGTTTACTGGAACTTTCGCAAACTTTTCTACAGGTAGAGTTTATGATCAAATTAGACAGTCAATTGCATATTCTGATAAGAATGTGAAAATATGCGCATCTCATGCAGGTTTAACACTAGGAGAAGATGGTGCAACACACCAAATATTAGAAGACATTGGTTTAATGAAAATGCTTCCAGGAATGACTGTTATTAATCCATGTGATTACAATCAAACCAAAGCAGCAACTATTGCAATTGCAGAACATGTTGGCCCAGTTTATTTGCGATTTGGAAGACCTAAAGTTCCAGTTTTTATGCCTGAAGGTCAGAAATTTGAAATTGGAAAAGCGATACAATTAACTGAAGGAACTGATGTAACAATTGTTGCAACAGGACATTTAGTTTGGGAGGCTCTGCAAGCGTCAGAAGAATTAGAAAAATTAGGTATATCTGCTGAAGTAATAAATATTCATACTATTAAACCATTGGACGAAGCTGCTATTATAAAATCGGTTGCAAAAACGGGTTGTATAGTTACAGCAGAAGAACATAATATACTTGGAGGATTAGGAGAAAGTGTAGCAAGAACTTTATCATTAAACAATCCTACTCCACAAGAATTTGTTGCAGTTAATGATAGTTTTGGTGAATCTGGAACTCCAGACCAATTAATGGAAAAATATGGTTTAAATTCAAATTCAGTTGTTAAAGCGGTTCAAAAAGTTTTAAAAAGAAAATAAGTTGGCACAGTTTTCGTTTATCTACTATAAATCTTAAAATTTACAATTATGAAAAAAATATTTTTAGTGATAACAATTATTTGTGGTAGTTATTTAACAAGTAATGCACAATTTGGAGTAAAAGGTGGTTTAAACTATAGTTCTAATGGAGAATTCAATGAAATTGGTGATGACATTAAAGCTGATGGTAAAACTGGATATCATTTAGGAATAATTTATCAAACCAAAGGTAATGGCTTTTACTTAAGACCAGAGTTAATATATACTAAAACTAAAAGTAGTTATTCTTTATCAACTGGGAAAAGTGATTTTGATATGAGTAAAATAGATATGCCGATTTTATTGGGGTACCATATATTCAAACCTATAAGTATCTTTGCTGGTCCTTCTCTTCAATATATTTTAGATTCAGATTTAAAAGGGTTTAATTTAAATGATGCTGAGAATGATTTTACTGTTGGAGTTCAATTTGGGGCAGCTGTTGCTCTTGGAGATAAACTTACAGTTGATTTAAGATATGAAAAAGGATTATCAGAAAACCTTGCTAATATAACTGGTCTTTCTGGAGAAAGAATTGACACAAGACCTACACAATTGATATTAGGTTTAGCATTAAAGTTTTAAAAAAGTAAAATATATTTTAAACAAAAAATCCTGTAATTTCTTACAGGATTTTTTTTATGATATGCCTTTTTTTTATTAACTATCCGAATCTAAATAGTTTGGTGTTCCATCGCCATCAGAATCGTCATTCATAGGGTTTCCATCCTCATTTGTATCCTCATCTATTGTTAATACACCATCACCATCATCATCAGTATCAGTATAATTTGGAACTAAGTCATCATCGGTATCATCATTATTAACGTCTCCATCACCATCAATATCCTCATCGTTAGATAAAACACCATCACCATCGTGGTCTGCAGCTTCAGAAAATTGTAAACCAATTTTGAAGATTAATGGAGAACCGTCAGGTATTAAAGCCTGTGGTGCATTTCTATATCCAAGACCAGAAGGAATAAATAAAAATCCTTTTCCATAATTTTCAAACATCAATGGTTGATTTTGAGTAGAAATATTTGCTCCTCCTTTAAAATTTGGAACTGCATAAGACCATCCTTTAACAACACCTGTAAGATTAAACCAAGGATTACCAATAGTTATCGAAGGTCTATCGTCAAAAATTGTCCCATCCATTAATTCTCCTCTATAAGTCATTAAAACATTATCTACTTTAGTTGGTTGATATCCTACACCTTCTTCAGTAACTATATAATATAAATTATAGGTAATCTCATTTTCAACTAATGTCATTGTTTCTACTTGACTGTAAAAAGAAGTTTGGCCAGCGTCAATTTCTTTGATACTATCTAGGCTAGAATTGTAATAGTGTGTTGACATGTATTCTACTAGATCTACATCATCAATTAAAGCCTGTCCTTCATGATCATATACAAAACTATTGATATCTTCATCACAAGAAAAAATCAAGATTGCAAATGCAAAAAGTAAAGCCAAATATTTTATTTTCATTTTCTAATTTATTTAAGTGCGCAAGATACAATTTTCATACCTTTGTTAAAAGACAAACGGTAAAATTTAACTTTTTGTATGAGAATAGATAAATATTTGTGGTCTATCCGGTTTTATAAGACCAGAAGTATGGCTAGTGAAGCATGTAAAAAGGGGCAAGTTAGAATAAATAATTCTATTGCTAAGCCTTCAAAAGAAGTCTTTAAAGCAGAGGATGTAAGAGTTCGTAAGAATCAGATAAACTATCAAATAGTTGTGCTTGACACTCCTAAAAGCCGTGTTGGTGCTAAGTTAGTGGATTTATACAGAAAGGACATAACACCAAAAGAAGAATTTGAAAAACAAGATTTATTAAAATCTTCTAAGGATTATTATCGTAAAAAAGGAACTGGAAGACCTACTAAAAAAGACAGAAGAGATATGGATCATTATAACGAAGATATATAGGATGAAAAATTCAATTATACTTACCAACGAACAAATAAATCATACAATAAAAAGAATAGCTTATCAAATATTAGAATTAAACTCTAATGAAAAGGAGATTATCCTTGCTGGAATTACACAAAATGGTTTTGTGCTTGCAAAAAAAATAAAGAAAGTTTTAAACGAAATCTCTCAAATTGAAATCATTCTATGTGAAGTCATAATTGATAAAAAAAATCCTCTTTCAGAAATTAAGACTTCATTAAAAAAGGAAGATTATAAAAGTAAGTCTTTGATTTTAGTAGATGACGTTTTAAACTCAGGAACAACACTGATGTACTCAATTAAACATTTTTTGGAAGTACCACTTAAGCAGTTTAAAACAGTAGTATTAGTAAATAGAAATCACAAA
>CAWVTS010000100.1:0-8773 GCA_963933045.1 uncultured Lutibacter sp.
TCAATTTACTACTATCATTTTCTAATTGAACAATGTAAACACCTTTAGCTAAATTAGGTAAAGTAATATCTTTTACGCCATCAGAAATAAAAGAAGTATTCATAATTTGTTTACCTAGAATATTAAATAATTTGAAATTAGATTTTCCTTGAGATAAGCCAACAATTCTTAAATTAGAATTATTTGTTTTATAGATACTAATATTTTCTAATAAAACATCATCTGTACTTAATGCACTTGATGTCGTGTGTATATAAAAACGACCAATTCCATTTAAGTTTTCTGAAGAAGTAACTTTATAATTACCATTGTTGCTTAACTCTGTAAAAGTATTAGTTAATCTATCTTCTAAATATACTTTAATACCATTAGGTAAGTTTTGAGCATCCGAAGTAAAAGTGATTTCCTTATTTTTAACTGCGTTAACTCCAACAGGAACTACCATATTTTCATAATCTGAATTTGGTAATAATTGTCTCATAAAATCAACTCCCTCACTATCAGTAACTAAATGAGAGTATACACTAAAACTTGAAGGAACTCCAGAAAACGTACCTGCATCTAAACCTCTGTCTAAAGAAGTTGTAGCATTAGAGTTGTACTCAATTTCTGTATTTCTTGTACTTGCACCATCACTTAAAAATAATGTTATTTTTGGGCTACTATTTTTATAGAAAGTAACACCTGTTTGATGGCTTTGTAAAGACTCTGTAATAGTAAAATTATTTACTGTTGAATTCGCTGCATTTACAAAAAATCCTTGACCTGGTGCTATATAATCTGCACTAGGCACAGTAACGTAAGCACTACCATTGTAAACATATACAAATGCATGAGTTCCTGATATACTTGAAGAATTAGCTAATAAAATATCTTCTACTTTTATGTAAGAAGAAAAAGGATTACCAACTAAATTCCAGTTTGTAGAATTTTGATTGATTGTCATCAATAAATCATCAGTTTTAAAACCACCAACAACTGTTAAATCTCCAGCAGAAGCTAACTTAACTGAAAAACCTTTACCTGAGGTCATGATATCATTGGTGTCATCTCCATTTGCATTGTCAAAATCTCCATCAACATAATAAGCCCATCTATCATTCACATTTGCTTGTGTATTATCATAAAGTGCTAAAGCTACATTTTTAGCAGGTGTTGTTCCAGATCCTCCTGGATCTAAAGTATGGTTAGACAAGAAGTCATAAACAGATGCGTTTGTATTTGGTGAAGCTATTAAGTGCCAATTAGTGTCAGTTATTGCTATTTTATGAATTACATTACCTGTTACAGTTCCTGTCGATATTAAACTTGCTCCAGAGTTTACTGTTAAATTTCCTGTACCTTCTAATGTTAAGTTGTTAACCGAAGCTCCTGTTGTTGAGCCAACTACAGGGCTTTGACCTGTTGGAATAGTTACATTAAACAAACCATTTGGTAATGTATCATCACTCCAGTTTGCAGCTGTTCCCCAATCGTTATCAGCAGCACTATTATCAAAAGAAGCTGTAAAAATAGGCATTTGCAATGCATCAATATAGTAAATATCTCCATCTGCTCCAGAATCTACTCCAAAGTCAAATAAAAATAAAGATTGATTATGGTCATTAGCGCCAGTTGTACCATCCATTGAAGCTAAATCAATTTCAATATCATTCCATATCCCAGCTACAAGAGCTCTTTCTTGAGTTGTTCTTTGGGTTGGTACATCATTATCTTTTCTTAAAAAATATCTTAAAACGTTGGTTACAGGAGATTGGCATTCTACATAAACCCTAAATTTAACAGTACCACCTCCAGTATGATCTATGTTTCCATGATTAAACTGTATTAAACTTGTTGTACCAGCACCTCTAGTTACACGTAAAACATTTGGGCTATTATTAGTTGTAGTGCTTGGAGAAGCAACAACATCTAGAGTTGCTCCGGATAAAAGGTAAGGATCAGCTTTAAAATTTCCTTCTCTACTATCATACAACCAAGTATTTCCTGCCAACAAATCTGCTGTAGGATCAGCTATGTTATAATCTTGACTAAAGCTAATATCATCAACAAACAGTGATTCTAAATCTCCACTTGGTACTCCAGCACCATTAGCTGGTAAAATATAAAATGCGTTAAAACCTCCTTTAGCATTAACTCCTGCAATATTAGCTGGATTTAAACCTACAGTACCAGATTCTACTTGCCAAGTTCCACCAGTTTTATTTATTATACCAAGCTGAACTCTATTACTAGCCCCAGCACCCAAAGATCTATTAAACATTCTGATAATCATTCTTCCTTGTCCAGAAGTATTGGATCCAGCACTAGCTGAATAAAAACGAAAACTCCAATCTAAAGTACCTGATGCACTTGCAGGTATACTATAAGGTAAATTAAATTGAATAATAGCACCAGAAGTTGTTGGGTCTATTTCAGAAACATTAACGTTTCCAGCATCAGTAATAGGATTTGCAGCAACAGGATTATAAGAATCAATATTTCCAGTTGAATAAACGTCTAGTAACTTACAATCATCAGGATTATGGACAACAAATTGCGAAAACGCCCCAAAAGATGCAAAAAGCATCACACTAAAAAGTAATTTTTTATTCATAATTTAAAAAGCTAATTATTGATTTTTATTATTGACACAAAGTTAGTTGGAAGTGCGAAAAAAGCTATTTCTCAAATCCACCAATCTTTTGCGCAAACCAATTAAAACCAAATAAATAAAGAAAAACTATCTTTTTAAATATTCTGAAGGAGAAACTCCATGCAGTTTCTTGAAGGAAGTAGAGAAGTAAGAGTTGCTTTCTATACCAATTTGATACATTACCTCTGCAACATTAAAACCGCTATTGCTGTCAAATAATTCTGCTGCACGTTGCAATCTGTAATTTCTAATATATAAGTTTGGTACTTGACCAGTAAGTTGCTTTAGCTTTCTATAAAAATGTGAAGAACTTACACTTATTTCCTTGGCTAATTCTTCTACACCAAAATTTGAATTTGATAGATTGTCTTCCAAAATAATAGCTAACTTCTCTAGAAATAAGATGTCTTTTTTAGACAATTGTAAGTCTTTTTTGTCTTTTGGGGGCAAGCTGTTTTTAGAGAAATATTCTTTAATCTTAATATTATTATCAATTAATTTTTTAAGACGTAGCTCTAAATTTTTTAGTGAAAAGGGTTTACTTATGTATTCATCTGCTCCAAACTCCAAACCTTTTACAACATCTGTATCGCTTTCTAAAGCCGTTAATAGAAGTACTGGTAAATTGCAAGTATCTGGTTCAGATTTAATGCTTTCACATAATTCAAACCCATCCATTTCTGGCATCATTACATCACTTATTACAGTACTAAATTGTGTTTGTTTTATTTTTTCTAAAGCTTCAATACCATTATTGGCAATTGTAATATTATAATTATTAGATAGTGCTGTTTTTAGAAAATTCTGAATATCTATTTCATTTTCTACTACTAAAACTGAATGCTTCTTTTTCATAGGCTCTTCAGTATCTACTATTTCAATTCCTTTTTCTATTTTTAAAGGAAGCCAATTTTTTATAAATGTTTTTTTCTTTTGAATTTCTTTAACATCAATCTGGTCAATATCTTTTGATGGAATATAAACTGTAAATTTGGTTTCTTTATTTAATTCACTTTTTACTTTTATTCTTCCTTTAAATAAATCTATAAGCGATTTACAAAATGCCAAACCAACACCACCTCCACTAACTTTTCCTTCTTCATTGCCTAATTGATAAAAACGTTCAAAAATATTTTCTAAATTTTCTTTAGGAATTCCTTTTCCAGTATCTATAATTTCTACTTTAATGATTTTTTTTTCATCTTTGGTTTTCACATTCGCTTTAATGCTAATGCTTCCTTGATTTGGGGTGTTTTTAAAAGAATTGGATAGTAAATTGAAAAGTATTCTCTCAAATTTTTCAACATCAATAATAATTTCTTCATTTGGTGAGTTTATTTTATAGAAAAAATTAATATTTCTTTCTAAAGCATAATTTTCAAAAGCTTCTGTTGTTGGGTATAGAAATTCACCTAAAGTTAATTTTGTAAAGTTCAATTTCACAAAACCCTGCTCTGCTTGTCTAAATGTTATTAATTGATCTACTAAACTTAATAGCCTCTGTGTATTTCTTTTAAGAATATCTAAAAGTTTAACATTTTTTGGATCTATATTGTTTTCAATAATTCTTTCTAAAGGACCATAAATTAAAGTTAATGGAGTTCTGAATTCATGCGATAAATTCGTAAAATATTTAAATTTTCCTTGATTTATTACCTCAATTCTATCTTTATCTATCTGCTCATAAATTAGTTTCTGTTTTAATTTTTCATGTCTTATAAAATAGTACATCACACTAATTATAATCAGAATAATAAGAATACCGAAAATGGCATAACTCCACCATGTTTTATACCATAAAGGTTTCACTAAAATATGTAAAACTTTAATATTTTCGCTCCAAACTCCATCTCCATTAGCAGCTCTTACTTTTAATTTATACTTTTTAGCAGCGAGGTTTGTGTACGTAATACTTGTTTTACCTTCTTCTGTTTCTACCCAATCTTTATTTAAACCTTCTAATTGATAAGCAAGCCTATTTTTTGATGGAGAACTTGTATGTTCTGCTACTAAATTGAAGGAAATAATAGTTTGTCTTTCAGATATTTCTATACTATCTGTTTCTGATATAGATTTTTTTAATATAACATTATCATTTAAGATATCGCCTCTTTTTAAAGGTTTGTTGTTTACTAATAAAGAGGTTATTAAAACTTCTGGTGGTTTTGTGTTCAATAAGATAGATGCTGGTTTAAAAACAGTTAACCCATTTAAACCGCCAAAATACATATAGTCACTTTTGCCTTTAAAAAATGATTTTTGCCTAAAGTTATTCTGCAATAAACCATCTCTAACATCAAAAATACTAGTGCTAGAATCTATGATATTAAATCTTAAAAGTCCCATATCTGAGCTTATCCAAAGATTTTCTTCTTTGTCAGGTAATATTCCATAGATAGCATCATCTGGTAAAATATCGCTTTTCCTATAATATTTTATGGTTGATGGATTTCCTGTAGAGTCTAGCTCAATTTTATTTAAACCACCACCAAAAGTACCAACCCATAAATTATTATTTTGTTGCAAAAGCGAAAAAACATTATTGTTTGTAATTTTAATATGCTTAGTATTCTCAGTAATTTTTCTCTTAATTTTTATTTCTTTACCATCATAAAAAGTTTGATATACTCCTCTATTTGTTCCGAACCAAAATTGCTGATTTACATCTTTTACAAGGGCTTGAATATTTTCTGCTGAAAAACTTAAATCAGTTTTAACTTTTAGAGTTGGTTTTCGAGCATTTAGATTTTTCCAAGGATTTTTAACAACTACAGCTTGATTTCCACCAAATAGAATTTCATTCTCATTAATTTGTTCAATAATTCTAATGAAACCAAAATTTTTACTTTTTAAATTATCGAAAACAACTTCTTTAAATATGTTTTTTATTGGGTTGTAAACGAAAGCACTTTCATCTGAACCTAGCCAAATAAAGCCTTTTTTATCTTGATAAATAGACCTTATAATATCAGATTTTTTTATAGGAATTTCAGTTTCAATATTCTGAAATTTTAATCTATTTACGTTTTTAGAAGTGATTAAATTTAAACTTCTCGATAGTTTTTTATTATACCCAGAAATCCAAACTTTGCCTGTATTATCTTCTAAAATGGCTGTAATAAGGTTGTCTGGAAGAGATAAGTTATCATAAGGATTGTTGCTGTAAGAATAAAATTGTTTCTGTGAAATATCTAATTTATTAATACCTCCTTGTGCAGTGCCAAACCATAAAACATTAAATTCATCTTGATAAATAGTATTTATTTGATGACTACTAATACTTTTTTTGTTTTTAGATTCGTGTTTAAAATGCTCAAATAAATTAAGCGAAGGATTGTATTTAAAAAGACCATTAGATTTTGTTCCAATCCATAAATTCTTATTATCGTCTTTAAAAATACAATTTACATACACCTTAAAATTAATTTCTTCTCCTTTTACTTTGTTTAATACAAAAGCAGCTCCTTTTTGTAAATTAGAGGAATATAATCCTTCATTTGTACCAATCCAATAAATATTATCATCTTTTAGAATTGTTGTAATTGTCTTTTGATAAAAATCATTAAAATCATTAAAAAGTGTAATTTGAGTTTTTAAATTTTCGTTTTCATTCTTATAAGTAAGTTCCTTTAAACCTTCATTTGTTCCTAAAATTATTGATGATTTATTACATATAGAAAAACTGTTTATCCAAAAATCTCCTAAACTAGAATCAAACTTTAATATATTTTTAGAAACATCAAAAAGACCTTTTTCAATATCAGTAACTTTTAGTCTGTGCAAATTATTTTCTCCAGAAAACCAAATAGAACCCTCTTTATCTTGTGCTATTTTATGAATGTAAAAACGTTCTTTTAAAGAAATAATAAAAAAACGTTCTAAACTAGGTACATAAACGTTTATACCAATATTGGTTCCTATCCAAAGTAAACCATTATTATCATTAAAAAGTGAGGTAATATTGTTACTAGAGATAGTTCCATTACTGTTAGATTTCGTTGCAAATGTTTCAAAATCATACCCATCATATCTTATCAATCCATTTGGGGTTGCATACCACAAAAAACCATATTTATCTTGTTCAATAGCATTTATAGTATTCTGATTAAAACCCTGTTTGTTAGAGAAACGCTCAAAGTTTTGAGAGTTTAAACAAAGGGTATAAGCCAAGCAAAAAATAAATTGTAAGTGCTTAATTTTAATAATCATTTAAAGATTTATTGATAAATATGGCTTAATGTAACCTATTTTTTAGTTTTCTACACTCATAAACTCATGAAGTTTATTCATCATTTCAGTATTTCCGCAGAAAAAAGGGGCTCTTTCATGAATAGAAGTTGGTTTAACTTCTAATGTTCTTTGATGTCCATCTGTAGCTTGACCACCTGCTTCTTCTGCTAAAAAAGCAATTGGATTGCATTCATATAATAATCTCAGCTTTCCTTGCTTATTTATAGTGCTTGAAGGGTACATATAAATACCTCCTTTTATCATATTTCTATGAAAATCTGAAACTAAAGAACCTATATAACGTAAAGTATAAGGTCTATCTTCTTCAATTTTCTGACAGTACTTTATATAATCTTTTACAGATTTTGGAAAGTGACTATAATTACCTTCGTTTACAGAATATATTTTTCCTTTGTCTGGGAATTTTAAATTTGGATGTGAAAGATAAAAAGAGCCAATTGCTGGGTTTAATGTAAAACCATTTACACCTTTACCTGTAGTAAAAACCATCATTGTTGAGGTTCCATATATAATATAGCCAGCTGCAACTTGATCTTTTCCTGGTTGTAAAAAATCTTTTTGTTGTACTTCTGTTCCTATTGGAGTAATTCTTCTATAAATTGAAAAAATAGTACCCACAGAAACATTTACGTCTATGTTAGACGAGCCATCTAAAGGATCCATTAAAACTACATATTTACTATTATTATTTTCATCCAATCCTTCAATAGAAATGTATTCATCTTCTTCTTCAGAAACAATACCACAAACAATATCTCTATTTTTTAAAGCTTTGATAAATGTTTCGTTGGCAAAAATATCTAATTTTTGTTGCTCTTCTCCTTGCACATTTATATCTCCAGAACTTCCAAATATATCAACTAAACCAGCTTTATTTACTTCGTGATTTACCACTTTGGCTGCCAATCTAATTCCGTTTAATAACGTTGTTAATTCTCCACTTGAATACGGAAATGCTTTTTGATTACTAATAATAAACTCTCCTAAAGTTTTTTTCTCGTTATTCATTTTTGAAAATATTTTGTCTGGTTAAATTATAAATAATCTTTCATTAACAAAGCGGCTCCATAAGCACTTTCGTTTTGTATGTTTGATAATTTGATACGAACGTTTTTTTGCATCAAACTTAAATACTTTATAAAAACTTCATTATTTATAAAACCTCCAGAAATAAATACATCTGTTAGTTTGGTGTTTTCATCTAATATTAACTCAATGCCTTTTACTACTTTTTTAGCCATTTCATAATTCAATTGATAATAAGCCGTTTCATAAGAAACAAAGTTTTTTAAATATTCAGGATGCGCTTCAAAATCATCATCAATGCCCTCTTTCAAAAATATTTGAGCACCTTCACAAATTAAATCTTTACACAATTCCTCTTTTAAATAAAACGAAGTATATCTTTTTTTACTTTCATTAAAATATTTGCTCATTGCTTCTACATACACTTCATGAATTCTCCCTAAAAATTGCATAGAAGATTTTACTTGTCTTTTTTCTGGCGTCATAAAACATAAACAATTGTTTTTTAATTGACTTTTAGAAAGTTTTTCAGTACTAAAAGGGTTCATTGCAATTATCCAAGTTCCTGTTGAAAGTAAAACATAATTTTTACCATTTTCTTCTTTTAAAACTGGCACTATAGATGATGAACTATCATGCAAACCAGAACCAACAGCAACTTTATTTCCATTTAAGTCTGCAAATGTAATATTATCGCCTTTTGTAGGTTTAGGTAAATTGATACCTTCATCTTTTAACCAAGAATGATATTTCATTTTATCAAAATCCCAAGTAGCGGTATGTGCACCAACAGAAGTAAAATCTGCTGTTATTTTTTTAGTGAATAAATAACTTAAATATTGTGGATAATGTAAAATGGAA
>CAWVTS010000101.1:0-8691 GCA_963933045.1 uncultured Lutibacter sp.
TTCTTTAGATAGAACAGATGGCTACAAACGTCATGGAGGTGATTTACAAGGAATTATTAATAATATCGATTACATTTCAGATTTAGGTTTTACAACAATTTGGCCAACTCCTGTATTAACAAATAACATGCCAAAAGGTTCATATCATGGGTATGCAATTACAGATTATTATCAAGTAGATCCTCGTTTTGGAACCCTAGAAGATTATAGAAATTTAGCCGATAAGTTAAGGGAAAAAGAAATGAAATTGATCATGGATCAAGTTGCAAATCATTGCGGTTTAGGTCATTGGTGGATGAAAGATATTCCTTTTGATGATTGGGTAAACAACCAAAAGAACTATGAAGAAAATATTGAAAATTGGAATTACAAAACCAATATTGGTTCTAACCATAGAAGAACTACAAATCAAGATTCATATGCTTCTGAAATTGATAGAAAAGGAAATAATGAAGGCTGGTTTGTTGCCGAAATGCCAGATTTAAATCAACGCAATCCTTTTATGGCAATATATATTATTCAGAATAGTATTTGGTGGATAGAGACTTTGGGATTAGGTGGAATTAGACAAGATACGTATCCTTATCCTGATAAAGATTTTATATCAAATTGGGCAGGTGCAATCATGAAGGAATATCCTAATTTTTCTATTGTTGGCGAAGAATGGAGTGTAAATCCATTGTTAGTTGGTTATTGGCAGAAAGGTGCAAAAAATAAAGATGGTTATGAGTCAAATTTAAAATCTACAATGGATTTTCCTATGCAAGAAACTGTTGTAAAAGGCTTGTTAGAAGACGAAACATGGGGAACAGGTTTGGTGAAAATTTACGAAGGTTTAGCCAACGATTTTCACTATGCAACACCAAAAGATATTATGATTTTTCCAGATAATCATGATATGAGTAGAATTTACACACAATTAAAAGAAAATGCTACAAATACAAAAATGGCGTTATCAACTTATTTTATGCTACCAAGAATTCCGCAGATGTATTACGGAACAGAAATTTTAATGGATGATACTGCAAACCCAGGAGACCATGGTTTAATTAGAACCGATTTTCCAGGGGGTTGGAAAGGTGATGAAATAAATGCATTTACAGGAAATGGTTTGTCTGATGTTCAAAAAGATATGCAATCTTTTGTTCGTAAAATTTTAAATTACAGAAAGACGAGTAGGGCAATTCATGATGGGAAAACAATTCATTTTGCACCATTTATGGGAACTTATTTTTTGTTTAGAATAAAAGCTGATGAAACTGTTGTTCATATTATCAATAAAAATAATAAACAAATTACAATCGATTTAAAAAGATTTAAAGAAGTTGGTTTAGAAGGTAAAACTTTAAGAAATATAGTTAGTGATGAAGAGTTTATTTGGGGAGATGAGATGAAACTAAATAAAAAAGGAAGCATTATTTTAACTACAAAAAAATAATATGAAAAAAATAATTTTCTTTACAGGTTTTTTCAGCCTTTTGGTTTCATGTAATTTAAATGATAAAGAAGCTTTTAAAAACATTAAATCTTTAGTTCTAGAAAATGCCGTTTTATCATCAGGAAAATTAATAAGAGTAGATTCTTTTCCTTCAAAATTTATTGAGTCAAGACCTGTAGATGTCTGGATACCAGAAAACTATTCGTCAGAAAAAAAATATGTTGTTTTGTATATGCATGATGGACAAAATTTGTTTGATGCAACCACTACTTGGAACCAGCAAGAATGGATGATTGATGAGGTTGCTACAAAATTAATGAAAGACGAAATTACTAAAAATTTTATTGTTGTTGGTATTCATAATATTCCTGCAATTAGATGGCAAGATTTATACCCAGAAAAAGCAATGAATTTTCTTTCAAAAGAAGATAAAGATACCATGCACAAAGAAGCTGCAAAAAACAATTTTAGTACTGTTTTAAATGGCGATGCGTATTTAAGTTTTATTGTTACTGAGTTAAAACCATATATAGATGCAACATATGCTGTTTACACAAATAGAGAAAATACATTTGTTGCAGGTTCTTCTATGGGAGGCTTAATGTCTATGTATGCAGTAGCGGAATATCCAGAAGTTTTTGTAGGTGCAGCTTGCATTTCTACTCATTGGGTTGGAGGATCTCCAAAAGAGAATAACCCTTTACCAGATACAATTTTTAAGCACTTAGAAAGTAATTTACCAAGTGCAGAAAATCATAAAATGTATTTTGATTATGGGAACAAAACATTAGATCAATTTTACCCTCAATATGCTTCAAGAGTAGATTCTATTTTTCTGAAGAATGGATATAACACTGAGAATTTTAAAAATTTATTTTTTGAAGGAACAGATCACTCAGAACTTTCTTGGCAAAAAAGAGTTCGTATTCCGTTAACTTTTTTACTTAAAAAATAAATATGAAACGTATTAAATTTCTTTGTTTATTTGTTCTAATTTCTGCATTTTCATTGGCTCAAAATTCAACTCGAATTTTTAAAAATGTAACTGAAACAAAAAACGGATTAGAAATTAATGTAAATGATGGCATCTATTATATTACTTTTTATAATGAAAAAATAGTTGAAACCTCATTTGTTCCTAAAGGTGAAGAATTACAAAATAATTCTCATGCTGTGGTTTTAAATAAGAAAGATTTAGATATAATTTCAATTGTAACTCAAAGCAAAAGTATATTTTCTTCAGAAGGAATATCAATTCATATTCAACACAACCCTTTTCAAATTAGCTATACATATAACAATGAATTAATCACTTCAGAAAAGCAAGGCTATTACAAATCTAAACACATTCCTTTAGAAAATGTAAAAGGTAATATTCCTAATGAAGAAACAGAAAAAATTGAATTCAATTTAACTTCTGATGAGGTTTTATATGGAGCAGGAGCAAGAGCTTTAG
This sequence comes from uncultured Lutibacter sp., assembly GCA_963933045.1. Classification (GTDB taxonomy): domain Bacteria; phylum Bacteroidota; class Bacteroidia; order Flavobacteriales; family Flavobacteriaceae; genus Urechidicola. The sequence goes on from CAWVTS010000101.1 coordinate 2,895, forward strand.
GAATGAACAGAAGAGGTCATCGTTTAGCTTTATACAACAGAGCACATTATGGTTATGAAACGTATTCTGAGTTGATGAATTTTACGTTACCAATTGTAATTTCCTCTAAAAAATATATGATTCATTTTGATAATGCGCCAATTGGTTACTTAGATTTAGATAGTAAAAAAGACAATTCTTTGACGTATGAAACAATTTCTGGGCGCAAAACGTATCAAGTTATAGTTGGGGATTCTTGGATTGATTTAATTGATAATTATACAGATTTAACAGGGAAACAACCTTTACCACCAAGATGGACTTTAGGTAATTTTTCTAGTAGATTTGGGTATCATTCTCAAAAAGAAACAGAAGAAACAATTGATAAATTTAAAGAAGAGAATATTCCTGTAGATGCTATTGTTTTAGACTTGTATTGGTTTGGAAAAACCATTCAAGGAACTATGGGGAATTTAGAAGTAGACAAAGATTCTTTCCCAGATTTAAAAGGAATGATTTCTCGTTTAAAAGACAAAGGAGTTAAAACCGTTTTAATTACAGAACCTTTTATTTTGTCGAATTCTAAAAAATGGAATGAAACTGTAGAAAAAAATGTTTTAGCAAAAGATTCTGTTGGAAACCCTGCCAAATATGATTTCTATTTCGGAAATACAGGTATTGTAGATATTTACAAAACAGCAGGAAAAGATTGGTTTTGGAATATTTATAAAGATATTTTAAATCTCGGTGCAAAAGGACTTTGGGGAGATTTAGGTGAGCCAGAAGTATTGCCTTCTTGGGTAAACTTTCATAATAAAAAAGCAGATGAAATTCACAATATTTATGGTCATGATTGGGCACGTTTAATTTTTGAAGGATATCAAAAAGAATTGCCAAATGAAAGACCTTTTATTTTAATGCGTGCAGGTTATTCTGGTTCTCAACGATTTGGAATGATTCCTTGGTCTGGAGATGTTAGCAGAAGTTGGGGAGGTTTACAGTCTCAACCAGAAATTGCGTTACAAATGGGAATGCAAGGTTTAGGTTATATGCACTCTGATTTAGGTGGATTTGCAGGTGCAAATTTAAATGATAATTTATATACAAGATGGTTGCAGTATGGAGTTTTTCAGTCAATATTTAGACCTCATGCACAAGAAGATGTGCCAAGTGAACCTGTTTTTAGAAGTAAAAGAGCAAAGAAATTAGCAAAAAAATCAATTGAATTACGCTATAAATTATTGCCTTATAATTACAATTTAGCATTCGAAAATAATCAAAAAGGAACTCCTTTAACGCGTCCAATTTTCTTTGAAGAAGATGACGAGAAATTGATGACTAATTCATCGACTTATTTATGGGGAAAAGATTTTTTAATCACTCCTATTTTAAAAGACTCCGTAAAGACAAAAGAAGTTTATTTTCCAAAATCTGCAAATTGGATTAATTTTTATACAGATGAAAAAGTTGATGGTGGACAAACTAAAACAATTAATGTTGATAAAAACTCAATTCCTACTTATGTTAGAAGTGGAACGTTTATTCTAATGTCTAATTTGTTACAAACAACAGATAATTATAAAGCAGATAAATTAGAGTTGCACTATTATTATGATGCTTCTGTTAAAGAAAGTGAAAGAACATTTTATAATGATGATGGGTTAACTGCAAATGCTTTTGAAAAAGGAAAGTATGAAATGTTAGAGTTTGAATCAGGAATTACAAAACGTTGTTTAGAAATAGATATTGATACAGAACTTGGTGAAAATTGGATTCCATCAGAAAAGGAAATTACTTTGGTTATTCATAATATCAAATGGAATCCTAAAAAAATTAAAGTTAACGGCAAGAGAAAACGAATTTCATCAGAAAAAAATAAGCTTACAATTCCTATAAAATGGAATCCAAAGAAAGAATTAAAAGTAAAAATAACATTAGAATAGAAATCAATTATGAAAAAAATAAATAACGTTTTATCCGTTTTAATTTTATTAATACTAATTGGTTGTTCAACAGAAAAAGCGCCAGAAAAGATGGTGAAGAGTACTAGTTTAAAGAAAAAAACAGTTGTTTACCAGGTTTTTACACGTTTGTTCGGTAATACAAACACAACTAACAAACCTTGGGGAACTATTGAAGAAAATGGAGTAGGGAAGTTCAATGATTTTACGCACAAAGCTCTTACAGAAATAAAAAATTTAGGAGTCACACACATTTGGTATACAGGTGTTCCTCATCATGATGTAATTCGTGATTATACAAAATTTGGCATATCAGATGATGATCCAGATGTTGTAAAAGGTAGAGCAGGTTCTCCCTATGCAGTAAAAGATTATTACAATGTAAACCCTGATTTGGCTGTAAATGTTGACAATCGTTTGCAAGAATTTGAAGCTCTTATAGAACGTTCTCATAAAAACGGATTGAAAGTAATTATTGATATTGTACCAAATCACGTTGCAAGAAATTATCAAAGTGCATCAAACCCAGAAGGAACAAAAGATTTTGGAGAAGATGATGACAAAACAGTTGTGTATGATGTAAATAATAATTTTTATTATACTCCAAACGAACCGTTTAAAGTACCGGAATTCTTAAATGGATACTTACCTTTAGGAGGAGAAAAAAACGCATCATCAGATAAAAAATTTGATGAAAACCCTGCAAAATGGACTGGAAATGGATCACGTTCTCCAAAACCAAGTTTTTATGATTGGTATGAAACGGTTAAAGTAAATTATGGAGTATCTCCTAAAGGAAAGAAAGATTTTGATGAATTGCCTATAGGTTTTGAAAACGAAGATTACAAAAAACATTTTGCTTTTTGGCAAGATAAAACTGTGCCAAGTTCTTGGGTAAAGTTTAAAGATATTACATTGTATTGGATAGAAAAAGGAGTTGATGGATTTAGATATGACATGGCAGAAATGGTACCTGTAGAGTTTTGGAGTTTTATGAATTCAGCTATTAAAATGAAAAATCCAAATGCTTTTTTATTAGCAGAAGTGTACAACCCTAAAATGTATAGAGATTACATTAGAAAAGGAAAAATGGATTATTTATATGACAAAGTTCAGTTGTATGATACCTTAAAACATATTATACAAGGTCATGGTTTAACAGATAATGTTCCTCCAATTCAAGAAGGTTTAAAAGATATTGAACACAATATGCTGCACTTTTTAGAAAATCATGATGAGCAAAGAATTGCGAGTCCAGAGTTTGCAGGAAATGCTGATAAAGCTAAACCAGCAATGGTAGTTTCTGCAACTATTTCTACTGCACCAACTATGGTTTATTTTGGACAAGAATTTGGTGAAGATGGCTCTGAGAAGGCAGGTTTTGGTACTCCCTCAAGAACATCAATTTTTGATTATATAGGTGTTCCTTCATTGCAAAGATGGATGAATAATAAACAATTTGATGGAGGGAAATCAACTAAAGAAGAATTAGTTTTAAGAGATTTTTACAAACGTTTATTAAATTTTACTATTAATTCTGATGCATTAATGGGTGATTATGAAGATTTACATCAATTAAATAGAAAGAATACTCAAAATTACAATTCTAAAATATTGTCTTTTGCTCGTTGGTCTGAAAATGAAAAACTGATAATTGTTTCTAATTTTGATGCAAATAATTCATACAGATTTACTTTAGAAATTCCATCAAAAATGATTAAAAAATGGAATTTAAAAGGGGGTGAATATGAATTTAAAGATAAATTGATTGATGTTAAAACGGATCAAGATTTTAATTTAAGAGTTCATCAATCGGAAGCGTTCATAAATATTAAAATAAAACCCTTACAATCTTTTATTCTTCAACTTCAATAAAGCCATGTTATGAAAAAAATACTTTTATTATTCATTGTAGCGACTATTTTTAGTTGTCAAGAAAAATCAACTAATGAAGTTTCTGAAGTAAAGAAGAAAGAATTTGTTTGGGAAGGAGCAAACATTTATTTCTTGTTAACAGACCGTTTTAATAATGGAGATACTTTAAATGATTTTAATTTTGATAGAACCAAAGAAACTGGAAAATTACGAGGTTTTGAAGGTGGGGATATTAAAGGGATCACTCAAAAAATTAAAGAAGGATATTTTACCAATTTAGGAATTAACGCCATTTGGATGACGCCAATTGTTGAACAAATTCATGGAGGAACAGATGAAGGAACAGGTTTGTCTTACGGTTTTCATGGATATTGGGCAAAAGATTGGTCGAAAATTGATCCTAATTACGGAACAAAAGAAGATTTAAAAGAATTGGTTGTAATCGCTCATAAAAACGGAATTCGTGTTTTATTAGATGCTGTAATTAATCATACAGGCCCTGTAACAGAAAAAGATCGTGTTTGGCCAAGTGACTGGGTGAGAACAGAACCACAATGTTCTTATGATAATTATGAAAACACCGTTTCTTGTACGTTAGTTAAAAATTTACCAGATATTAAAACTGAAAGTAACGAAAATGTTGATTTACCACCACAATTGGTTGCAAAATGGAAATCTGAAGGACGTTATGAGCAAGAAGTAAAAGAATTAGATGCATTTTTCACAAGAACTGGACATCCAAGAGCACCTCGTTTTTATATTATGAAATGGCTTACAGATTATATTACCGAATTTGGTATTGATGGTTACAGAATTGACACTGTAAAACATACAGAGGAATTTGTGTGGCAAGAATTTAAACAAGAATGTGACGTCGCTTTTGCGGAATACAAAAAGAATAATTCGGAAAAAGTTTTAGATAAAAATAATTTTTATCTAGTTGGTGAAGTATATAATTATTCAATTTCTCATGGAAAAGCATATGATTTTGGTGATAAAAAAGTAAACTATTTTGAGAAGGCATTTAATAGCTTAATCAATTTTGAATTGAAGTGGAATGTGAAACAAATGACAGAAAAAGAGGTTTTTTATACATATGACTCTATTCTTAATAATGATTTAAAAGGGTATGGCGTGTTAAATTATATGACCTCACATGATGATGGTCAACCTTATGATAAAGAAAGAAAAATGCCTTATAAAACGGCAACAATGTTGCTGTTAACACCAGGTACTTCACAAGTGTATTATGGTGATGAATCTGCAAGAGATTTAACCATAGAAGGTGCTGTTGGAGATGCAACTTTACGTTCTTTTATGAATTGGGATGACGTTAAAAACACTAATGAAACGAAAAATATATTAACTCATTGGCAAAAAATAGGTCAGTTTAGAGATAATCATATGGCTGTTGGAGCAGGAAAGCACGAATTAATTTCAGAAGAAAATGGTTTGATTTTTTCAAGAGTTAAAAATAAAGACAAAGTAGTTATTGGAATCAATTTACCGAAAGGTAAAAAACTAATTAAAATTTCTTCTGTTTATAAAAATACAGCGCATTTGTTTGATTTCTATTCTAAAAAAAAGGTACTCATTAAAGATGGTTTCGCTTACTTAGATTCGCCCTATGATATTGTTTTGATAGAAAAAGTAAAATTTTAAAACTGTCTAAATTGGTATACAAATAGTTGTAATCAATTAAAGGATTATGGCTAGCGATACAGATAAAATTAAAAGATGGCGCATAGGAGAATTTTTTTCTATTGTTCTTCTTGGGCTTCTTTATCATTACCTGTAGCATGGTCTCAGTTCCATATTTGTTTACTCTTTATGAACATATAGTTTGATTCTTTTGCGACGAGACACCACATAACATAAGCGCAGCCAGAAGCAAAATGGTTCCCACTTATAACTCAAAAATATACGTCAACTACCTACAATTATTGTTTATATATTGATCGTCAAAAATATAGGTTTTATTA
>CAWVTS010000102.1:0-8615 GCA_963933045.1 uncultured Lutibacter sp.
TTATCTGAAAATTTAAATATTGTAATTGGTTTGATTGACAAGAAAATACCTCTTAAAATTGGTTATTTATTTGATGGAAATAGGATAAGGTTGAAAGAAAGTTTAATTTTGCAACCAATTATTGATAAGCAAAGTAAAGGTGTTAAATATTATTTAACACGAGTATTAAATTATTTAATTTATAATTAATGAATATAAGTATATTTGGTTTGGGTTATGTTGGAGTTGTATGTTGTGCTTGTTTTTCAAAAGAGGGGCATAATGTTATAGGTGTTGATATTGAAAAAATAAAAGTAGATTTAATTAATAATGGTAAAGCTACCATCATTGAAGGTGGCTTAGAAGAGCAAATACAATCTTCAGTTTCTAATAACTTATTAACTGCTACGCAAGACTATAAATCAGCGATTTTAAATTCAGAAATTTCATTTGTTTGTGTAGGGACTCCAAGTTTAGCAAACGGTTCAATAAACTTGGCTTATATTTATGAAGTTGTTAAACAGATTGCGACTGTAATTAAGGAGAAAGATTTGTTTCATACAGTAGTTATTAGAAGCACTGTAAAACCAGGAACTTTAAAAGTATGTAAAGAGATTATTGAAGATATTTCAGGCAAAAAGGATGGTGAGAGTTTCGGTGTTGTATCGAATCCAGAATTTTTAAGGGAGGGCACCGCAATGGAAGACTTTACAAACCCCCCATATACAGTAATTGGAACTACTAGTCAACGAAGTCTAGATGTTTTAAATGATTTATATAAAAATATAAAAGCTCCAGTTTATTCTATTAAGCCTGAAGAAGCAGAGATGATTAAATATGCTAACAATAATTTTCATGCAATGAAAATTACTTTTGCAAATGAGATTGGAAATATATGTAAGGCAAATAATGTTGATGGTCACGTTGTAATGGATATAGTTGCAAAAGACACTAAATTAAACCTATCACCATATTATCTTAAACCAGGATTTGCATTTGGAGGCTCATGTCTTCCAAAAGATGTCCGCGGATTGACAAATCAAGCAAAAAACTTAGATCTACAAACACCTTTATTATCAAGTCTTATAGAAAGTAACAACTATCAAATACAAAGAGGCTTAGAGCTGATTTATAATACAGGAAAACGAAAAATAGGATTTTTAGGATTTGCATTTAAATCTGGTACTGATGATCTTAGAGAAAGCCCAATAGTTGAAGTTATAGAAACATTAATAGGAAAAGGCTTTGATTTAAAAGTATATGATAGCAATGTGCATCTTTCTTCTTTATTAGGAAAAAACAAAGAATACGTAAATAGCCATATTCCTCATATTTATAAATTGTTAAAGGAAAAAGTTGAGGATGTTATTGAAAATTCAGACGTATTAGTTATTGGAAATAACGCAAAAGAGTTTTCAAAAATTCTTCCTACAATTTCTTCAGAAAAGATAGTTATTGACTTAGTAAGAGTTGATAAGAATTTAACTTCAAAAGATAACTATATTGGAATTTGCTGGTAAACATATTCTTGTAGTTATTGAAAATCTTCCAGCTCCTTTCGATAGGAGAGTTTGGCAAGAAGCAACTACACTTAAGGAAAATGGCGCAAAAGTTTCAATTATTTGTCCTAAGATGAAAGGGTATGATAAATCTTATGAAAAAATAGATGATATTGAAATCTACAGACACCCATTAAGAGAAGGTAAGGGAGCATTAGGCTATTTAGTAGAATATTCTCAAGCAATATTTTGGGAGTTTTTTTTAAGTTTTAAAATTTTTTTTAAAAATAGATTTGATGTTATTCATGGGTGTAATCCACCAGATTTAATATTCTTAACGGCAATAGTGTTTAAACTTTTTGGGGTTAAATATGTTTTTGATCACCATGATATAAACCCGGAATTATATATTTCTAAATTTGAGAAAAAAGGGTTTTTTTATAAAATGATGTTGTTGTTTGAAGAACTAACATTTAAAGTTGCAGATTTTTCGATTGCTACCAATGAATCCTATAAAAAAATTGCAATAGAACGTGGAGGAATGGATCAAAACAAAGTCCAAGTTGTTCGTAGTGGCCCAAAACTAGATAGATTGAAACTCCAAGCTCCAATTGAAAAATTAAAAAAAGGAAAGAAATTTTTGATCGGTTATATAGGTGTAATTGGTGAGCAAGAAGGGCTTGATTTACTTCTAGAATCTGCTAAATATATACTCACAAAAAGAGATGATATCCATTACGGTATTGTAGGCGGAGGAACACACTTAAATGAGATTAAATCGCTTTGTGAAAAAATGGAATTGTCAAATCATTTTGATTTTTATGGAAGAGTTGATGATCAAACAATGATAGATGTATTAAACACCGCAGATGTGTGTGTGAATCCAGACAAACCTACCGCAATGAATGATCTTTCTACAATGAATAAAATAATGGAATATATGGCATTAAAGAAGCCAATAGTTCAATACACATTAAAGGAAGGGCAGTTTTCCTCAAAAGAAGCTTCATTATATGCTAAAAACACCGATCCAATTGATTTTGCAGAAAAAATACTTCAATTATTAGACGATGAAGAATTAAGAGATAAAATGTCAAATTTGGGTTATAAAAGAGTAAAAAACGAACTTTCATGGGATTACGAAAGTAAAAAATTAGTTGACTTTTATAAAAAAGTTTTAAACTGATGGGTACATATAAAAAAGAATCACATCTAAGAAGTTTACTAAAGGGAATTTCATGGCGTCTTATTGCAACAACAGACACTGTATTAGTAGTTTTAGTCGTTACCTGTTTAACAGGAAACTGTAGTATAGATGATGCTATTAAAATTGGAATTGCTGAATTTGCAATTAAATTAATAATATATTATTTTCATGAGAGAATATGGCAAAATGCTTTAAACAAAGGGAAAGTTGCATCACGATTAACGTTATATAAAACCATTTCATGGAGAATTATTGCAACAACAATGACATTTATGATTTCTGGAGTTATATTAAATTCATTTGATGAAATTGCACTTTATATTGCTTTAACTGAATTGTTTACAAAATTTATTTTGTATTATTTTCATGAAAAACTTTGGCTAAAAATACCATTAGGAAGAATTCGTAATTTTTTCTTTCCAAAAAAAATAATATAATAAAATGAAAAAGAATATTATTCCTCATAGTTATCAAATTTCAGTAGAAGACAGAAGAAAATTAAATAATCACAATTCTTTTTTACTTTGGTTTACTGGGCTCTCAGGTTCTGGAAAATCTACAATTGCCAATGTAGTTGAGCAAAAATTACATGCTTTAGGAATAAAAACCTATACGTTAGATGGCGACAATATAAGAAGCGGTATAAATAAGGATTTAACATTTGCTCCAGAAGATAGAACTGAAAATATTAGAAGAATAGCAGAAATAGCTAATTTAATGATAGATGCTGGGACAGTCGTATTAGCAGCGTTTGTATCACCTTATAAAAAAGATAGGGAAAACATTAAAAATATAGTTAAAGATGTTAACTTTGTTGAAGTTTATATAAACACTAGTTTAGAGGAGTGTGAAAACAGAGACGTTAAGGGTTTGTATAAAAAAGCGAGATTAGGCGAGATTAAAAATATGACAGGAATATCAGCACCCTATGAGGCGCCAGAAAACCCAGACATTGAAATATTTACTGAAAAAGAAGAAATAGATGATTCAGTAAAAAAAATATTAAGTAAAATAAATTTAAAACTAAAAGAAAAATGATTTTAAAAAAAGGAGTGTTTTTGGTTTTGCTGTTATTAATTGTAGGTTGTAAAACAGAGAAAAAAGAAAAAACAATTGAAATTGTTTCAACTCCAATTGAAAAAACTGAATCACCATTTGAAAAAAAGTTACTAGACCTAAGAAATGTGAATAAAAAATTTATTGATGGTTTTGTTGTTGAAAAATTTGGGATGCAAAAAATTAAAGATAGTATTTACACTTTTGTGTTCAAATTGAATGATTCAATTAATGAGCAAACTTTAAATAAATACAGTATAGGGATTAAAGGGTTTGACTCTGATTTGAAAAAGGATTATAGATCTTCATTTTCTCCTAAACTGAAAATTATTGAAGGGAATAAGTATATTGTTCAGAGAAGAAAATTGATAAATATTAAGCATTTTGACAGTATTGATGTATATATATATGAGCGTAAAAACTTTAAAAAATCAGGAAGATTAGGAGAAATTAAGATTAGAAACATTCTTTTTGAAGAGTAAAAAATGAGTAATAAACCAAATTTTTTTGTGGTTGGTGGGCCAAAATGTGGCACAACCGCAATGGTTGAATTTTTAAGAACACATCCAGAAGTTTTTATAAGTGAACCAAAGGAAATAAATTTTTTTGCCGATAATTTGCCGAAAATTAAATTTGTTGAAAAATTACAAGATTATTTAAATTTATTTAAGAAAGCGGTTAATTATAAAATTATAGGTGACGCATCAATCTTTTATATGTTTTCTGAAATTGCAATTAAAAACGTTTATAATTTTAATCCTGAAGCAAAATTATTGATAATGTTAAGAAACCCTATTGATATGGTACCTTCTTTTCATTTACAAATCCTTTTCACTGATGAAGAAGATATCGAAGATTTTGATAAAGCATTAAAATTAGAAGATATTAGAAAAAAAGGAAAAAATATTCCAAAATTAAATAGAGCCCCAAAATTGCTGGAATATTCTCAAATAGCCAAATATGGAGACCAGCTGGAAAATATTTATAAATACTTTCCAAAAAAACAAGTAAAGGTGTTGTTTTTTGATGATTTTAAGAATAGTAATCAAAACACATATTTAGAAGTTTTAGATTTTTTAGAGTTAGCTGATGATAATAAAACTGAGTTTCCAAGAATTAATGATGCAAAAACACCAAAAAGTAAATTTTTAAATAAAATTATTAACCGGCCACCAGCTTTTACCCAGTCTATTGCTAAAGTTTTAAGAAAAATATTGAATATGCCAAGGTTAGGTATCCGTAGTAAAATGAGTCACATGAATAGGGCAGCAGTTGTAAAAAAACCCATTTCCACAACTGCTAAAGATAAATTATTATTAATGTATAAGGATGATATTATAAAAACGCAGAAAATCACAAATAGAGATTTAAGTGCTTGGCTATCCTAAAAACAAAATTGTATGAGTAAGTATTATTTAAATTATTTAGACGAATTAGAAAGTGAAGCAATATTCATTTTACGTGAAGTTTGGGCACAATTTCAAAATCCAGTTATTTTATTTTCTGGAGGAAAAGATTCAATCCTTGTAACACATTTAGCAAAAAAAGCTTTTTATCCAGCAAAAATCCCTTTTCCGTTGATGCATGTTGATACTGGACATAACTTTCCAGAAACTATTCAATTTAGAGATGATGTTGTAAAAGAATTAGGAGTAAATCTAATTGTAGGCTCTGTACAAGAATCGATAGATGAAGGTCGAGTAGCTGAAGAAAAAGGTAAGAGTGCTACAAGAAATGCGTTGCAAATAACAACACTATTAGATGCAATTGAATCTAATAAAATTGATTGTGCAATTGGAGGAGGTCGAAGAGATGAAGAAAAAGCAAGAGCAAAAGAACGATTTTTTTCACATCGAGATGATTTTGGGCAATGGGACCCAAAAAATCAAAGACCAGAATTATGGAATATCTTTAATGGGAAGCATTTTCAAGGTGAGCATTTTCGTGCATTTCCAATTAGTAATTGGACTGAAATGGATGTTTGGAATTATATAAAACGTGAAAACATTAGTATTCCTTCATTATATTTTGCACATGAAAGAGAAGTGGTGAAAAGACTTGGTACGTGGATTCCAAATTCAGAGTTTCTAATTCTTGAAGATCATGAAGAAGTAGTGACTAAAAAAATACGTTTCAGAACATTAGGTGATATCACTATTACAGGAGGAGATGAATCTGAAGCAGATACTCTAGAAAAAATTGCAACTGAAGTAGCGGGAATGAGAAATACAGAAAGAGGTAATCGAAGTGATGATAAACGCTCTGAATCTGCAATGGAAGATAGAAAACGTCAAGGATACTTTTAAAAAAGATAAAAAATGTTAGATAACAATCAATTATTAAGATTTACTACAGCTGGAAGTGTAGATGATGGGAAAAGCACATTGATAGGTCGTTTATTATATGATTCAAAATCAATTTTTGAAGATCAATTAGCAGCTATTGAAAGTACAAGTAAGAAAAAAGGCCATGAGGGAGTAGACTTAGCACTATTTACAGATGGCTTACGTGATGAACGCGAACAAGGAATTACAATAGATGTAGCCTATCGTTATTTTACGACTCCAAAGCGTAAATTTATCATTGCTGATACTCCAGGGCATATTCAATATACTCGAAATATGGTTACAGGTGCATCTACAGCAAATGTTGCTACAATACTAATTGACGCAAGACATGGAGTAATTGAGCAAACAAAGCGTCATGCATTTATTGCATCATTATTACAAATACCTCATATTATTGTATGTGTTAACAAGATGGATTTAGTTGATTTTTCTGAAGAAGTATTCAATAAAATTGTTGCTGAATTTGAAGAAATTTCATCTAAAATGCTGGTAAAAGATGTACGTTATATTCCTATGAGCGCATTACTAGGAGATAATGTTGTTAATAGATCAGGAAATATGCCTTGGTTTCAGGGAGCGCCAATGTTGCATACTTTAGAAACAATGCATATCAGTAGTGATATAAACAAAGTAGATGCTCGTTTTCCAGTTCAAACTGTGATTAGACCACAAAACGAATCACATAGAGATTATCGTGGATATGCTGGCAGAGTTTCAAGTGGAGTTTTAAGACCTGGAGATGAAATTACAGTAATGCCTTCCGGATTTACTTCAACAATTAAGACAATTAATTTGTTTGAAGAATCATTAGAAGAGGCACACGCACCAATGTCTGTATCAATAACTTTAGAAGATGATATAGATATAAGTAGAGGTGATATGATTGTTCGTTCAAGTAATAAACCTGAAGCATCTCAAGATATTGAAGTGATGTTATGTTGGTTAAATAATACTTCAGCGAAACCTAGAGCAAAATATACAATTAAGCACACCTCAAATGATCAAAAAGCAATGATAAAAGAGGTTGTGTATAAAATTGATATTAACACTTTAGAAAGAGTAAACGATAGTGAATTAAACATGAATGATATTTGTAAAGTAAAAATACGAACAACAAAACCATTAATGATAGATTCATATAGAGAAAACAGAACAACCGGAAGTATTATTTTAGTTGATGACACAACTAATGAAACTGTAGCTGCAGGAATGATTGTTTAATTTTTTTCATGAAAAAAATTACATTTATAGTTTTATTTATATGCCTTGTAGCGTGTAAAAATAATATTAACTATTATAGTTTACCTCTATATTCTTCTAATAATATTTTAACGGCTGTAATTGAGATTCCTTCTGGAACAAATAAAAAATACGAATACAATAATACATCAAAAGCCTTTGAAATTGACCAAAAAAATGGAATAGATAGAGTTGTTCAATATCTACCTTATTTAGGGAATTACGGCTATTTCCCATCTACTTATTCTGACCCTAAAAAAGGAGGAGATGGAGACGCGTTAGATGTTTTAGTTCTTTCAGAAAGTGTAACAACAGCTTCTGTTGTTGAAGTTATTCCTATTGGAGTTTTAAAATTGATTGATGATGGAGAATTAGATTATAAAATAATTTCTATTCCTGCCGACCCATCAAAACAAATAATTAAGGTTAATTCTTTTTCTGAGTTTTCGCAAAAGTATCCAGAAGTAAAGAAGATAATAGAGCTTTGGTTTCTAAATTATAATAAAGACGACGAAGCTAAAATTAAAGGTTGGGGAGATGAAGTTGAGGCATTAAATGAAATAAAATCAAACATTAAATAAAGTAAATAAGAGTATAACTAAATTTTTATAGAAGCATATTAATATTTATCTTGCTTCAAAATTAAACAAAAACAGCATGGACGAACTTTTAAGTCAACTTGATTTCAATTTCACAGATAATTTTTCAATAACCTCTTATGTAATAAATATAATTATTGCAGCGATTTTATTATATATACTATCAATAGTATATAGACGATATGGTAATTCTATATCAAACAGGAATCAACTTTCCAAAGTTTTAATTATAGTTGGTTTAACTACATTTATAATCATATCAATAGTAAAGTCATCATTAGCATTATCGTTAGGTTTAGTAGGTGCCCTGTCAATTATTAGATTTAGGACGGCAATAAAAGAGCCAGAAGAGTTAGGCTATTTTTTTATTGCGATTTGCATTGGTTTGGGTATGGGAGCTAGCCAATTATTACCAACCTTAATAGGTTTTTTAATGCTAGTAGTTATCATCATTATTTTAAGTAATAAAAAACTAAACAGTTCATTGACTCAAAACTTGGTTATAAGTACTACTTGTAATAAAGAAGAACGGTCTACTGTTGTTGGTAAAATTAGTGCTATAATTGAGGAGAACTCAAAACAAGTAGAGTTAAAGAGATTGAATCATTCAGAGACTACAGTAGACTTGAATTTTTTAGTTAATGTTGTGAATTTAGAAAACATTCAATCAATTTCAAAAGAATTATTG
>CAWVTS010000103.1:0-8598 GCA_963933045.1 uncultured Lutibacter sp.
AGACTCTACTTGAAAATCTTTTCCAAGAAATTTCTCTATGGTTTTTGCTTTTGCAGGTGACTCAACTATTACTAAATTTTTTGCCATATATCTATAATTTTTTTCGAAAAACCTTAAAATATTTAAGATTGATGAAGAGTGCAAAAGTATATAGTTTTTTTTAAAATCAAATTTTTTCTTTCTTTTTTTAAAAAATAACCTCAAATTTTCAATGTTAATTTTCTGCCAATTTGTCATATTTTGTTAAATTTGGTTGTACCTTTGTAAACCTATTTTGATATCTAATGAAAGAAAAAATTATTGTTGAAAAAAATCAAGGAAATGCCCTTGTAACTGAAAACATAAAAGAGAATACTAAAAAACTCTATATTGAAAGTTATGGATGTCAAATGAATTTAAATGACAGTGAAATTGTTGCTTCTATACTATCTAGACAAGGATTTAACACTACTTCTAAACTTCATGAAGCAGATTTAGTTTTAGTAAACACATGCTCGATTAGAGAAAAAGCTGAATTAACTATTCGTAAAAGATTACAGAAATATAATGCTGTAAAAAAAATAAATCCGACTATGAAAGTTGGAGTATTAGGGTGCATGGCTGAAAGGCTAAAAGAAAAGTTTTTAGAAGAAGAAAAAATTGTTGATTTAGTTGTTGGTCCTGATGCATATCGTGATTTGCCTAATTTATTAGAAGAAATTGATGCTGGACGAGACGCTATAAATGTTATTTTATCTAAAGATGAAACCTATGGTGATGTTTCTCCTGTACGATTAAATTCTAATGGAGTTTCTGCATTTGTATCAATTACAAGAGGATGTGACAATATGTGTACATTCTGTGTTGTCCCTTTTACAAGAGGGCGTGAACGTAGTAGAGATCCTCAAAGTATTATCAAAGAAATTCAGGAATTAGTTGATAAAAATTATAAAGAAATTACTCTTTTAGGTCAAAATGTTGATAGTTTCTTATGGTTTGGTGGAGGTCTAAAAAAAGACTTTAAAAAAGCGCCCGAAATTGCTAAAGCTACTGCAGTTGATTTTGCTCAACTACTAGATTTATGTGCTACTACATTCCCAAAAATTAGATTACGGTTTTCAACTTCTAATCCTCAAGATATGAGTCTTGATGTAATACATGTGATGGCAAAACAACCGAATGTTTGTAGACATATGCACTTACCTGTTCAGTCTGGAAGTACTAAAATCTTGAAGGCAATGAATCGCCAACACACAAGAGAAGAGTATTTAGAACTCGTAAATAATATTAAAAATATTGTTCCAGACTGCTCTTTTAGCCAAGATATGATTATTGGCTTTTGTGACGAAACAGAACAAGACCATCAAGACACATTGAGTTTGATGGAAGAAATAAAGTATGATTTTGGCTATATGTTTTCTTATTCTGAAAGACCAGGAACTTTAGCCGCTAAAAAAAGTAAAGATACTGTTTCAGAAGATGTGAAAAAACGTCGACTAACTGAAGTTATTGCTCAACAAAGAAAACATAGTGAGTATAGAACCAAAGCCTTTTTAGGGAAAACTGTTGAAGTGTTAATAGAAGGCCAATCTAAAAAGTCTGACTTACATTGGAAAGGGAGAAACCATCAAAATACAGTAGTTGTTTTTCCAAAAGAAAATTATAAGATTGGCGATTTCGTCAATGTTAAAGTTAATGATTGCACAAGTGCAACTCTAATAGGTGAAGCATTAAATTATTCAAAAAATAATTAATAAATGGATAACTTACAAGTCATAAAACAACGTTTTGAGATTATTGGGAATGATGCACAATTAAATCGCTCACTTGGAAAAGCAGTTAGAGTTGCTCCAACTGATATATCAGTTTTAGTCACTGGAGAAAGCGGTGTTGGAAAAGAAAGTATTCCCAAAATAATTCATGCATTATCTCATAGAAAACATGCAAAATATATTGCTGTAAACTGTGGTGCGATTCCAGAAGGAACTATTGATAGTGAATTGTTTGGTCATGAAAAAGGAGCGTTTACAGGTGCAACATCAACTAGAGATGGTTACTTTGAAGTTGCTGATGGCGGAACAATTTTTCTAGATGAAGTTGGTGAATTACCATTAACTACTCAAGTACGTTTATTACGTGTTTTAGAGAATGGTGAATTTATCAAAGTAGGCTCAAGTAAGGTTCAAAAAACAAATGTTCGTATTGTTGCCGCTACAAATTTAAAAATGCTTGAAGCAATAGAAAAAGGTAAATTTCGTGAAGACTTATACTATAGATTAAGTACTATAGAAATTGATTTACCTCCTTTAAGAAAAAGAAAAGAAGATATCCATTTGTTGTTTAGAAAGTTTGCCGCGGACTTCGCCCAAAAGTACAACATGCCAACTATTCGCTTAACAGATGATGCTGTTGACCTATTACTTACTTATAATTTTCCAGGAAATATTCGTCAATTGCGAAATATTGCAGAACAAATTTCCGTTGTAGAAGAGAGCCGAGCTATAAATTCTGAGAAATTAGCGCATTATTTACCTCAAAATAGAAATAATTTACCCTCAGTCATTTCAGACAACAAATCAAATTCTGATTTCGCAAACGAACGTGAAATAATGTACAAAGTATTATTTGATATGAGAAGCGACATTAATGATCTAAAAAAATTAACTTTAGATTTAATGAAAAAAGGAGATAGCGTTGATTTTAAAGAAGAAAATCAACATCTAATTGATAAAATATATAGCAAAAATAAAGACGAAAATAAAGTTGAAGTTGTATATCCTCAAAATAATTATCCGAAAGAAAAAGAAGGAAATTATGATTTTGTTGAGACAGTATTAGAAGACGAAACGCTATCACTACAAGATAAAGAATTTCAAATGATTAAAAAATCACTTGAGCGTAACAAAGGAAAACGTAAATTAGCTGCACAAGAACTAGGGATTTCTGAAAGGACCCTTTATAGAAAAATTAAACAATACGACTTGTAAGAATGAAAAAAACTTTTAATATCTTTTGCTTACTTATACTTTTATTAGTTGCCCAAAGTTGTGGCATATATTCATTTGGAGGCGTTACACTAGATGATAGAATTAAAACTGTTCAAATAGATTATTTTCCAAATAGCTCCCCTTTAGTAGAGCCAACTTTAAGCCAAGAGTTTACTCTTGCACTTCAAGATTTGTTTTTAAGTCAAACAAACTTAAATCTTGTTAATAGTGGAGGAGATCTTCTTTTTGAGGGTGAAATTACTGGATACAGAATTAACCCTATGACTGCAACTTCACAACAAACTGCTGCACAAAACAGACTAACAGTTACAGTAAATATTAGATATTTCAATAAATACGAAGAAGAAAGTGATTTTGAACGTTCTTTTTCTTTTTATCATGATTATGATGCAAATTCACAACTTACAGGAAGCGTTCTTGACGAGGCTTTTGAAGTGATTTTAGAAAGAATTACACAAGATATTTTTAACGAATCAGTAGCTAAATGGTAAATGAATATTCAAGATTTCACATATCTAATTAATCATCCAAAAGAAATAAAAAAGGAACAAACCAAGCAATTGGAAGATGTAATTTCTACTTTTCCTTATTTTCAATCTGCAAGAACTTTATATTTAAAAGGTCTTAAAAATCAAGATAGTTTTAAATACAATCAAACATTAAAAACTACTGCAGCTTTCACAACAGACAGAAGTATTTTGTTTGATTTTATCACTTCCTCATTATTTATTGATGATAAAATGGAAGAGTTTGAAGTTGTTGATATAGAACCGATTGAAGCAATACATAAAAAAGTTACAGAAACTTTTGTTAAAGAAAAAGTTGAACCTATTCAGGTTTTAGAAATAGGTAAGCCAATAGAATTTAAAAATACCGAAGCTCATTCTTTCAATGAATGGCTACAATTAGGTTCTTTTAAACCGATAGAACGAGAAGAGAAAAAATCTAAATCAAATAAAAAAAATGACTTGGTTGATCAATTCATTGCTTCTAAACCAAAAATAAAGCCTGTTAAAAATGACGACACTAATCTTGGTATTATCAAACAAGAACCATTAGATTATGACACCTTAATGACAGAAACTCTTGCCAAGGTATATTTAGAGCAAAAAAAATATAAAAATGCTATTAGCGCATATCGAATATTAAGTTTGAAATATCCAGAAAAAAGTAGTTTCTTTGCAAACCGCATTAAAGCAATAAAATTATTAGATAAAAAATAAATTATGAGTTACACGATTTTTTTAGTATTAATCATGATTGTAGCTGTGCTACTCGTATTAATTATAATGGTACAAAATCCTAAAGGAGGAGGATTATCTTCATCATTTGGTGGTGGCGGTGGATCACAATCTGTAGGTGGTGGAGTTCAGAGCACAACAAACTTTTTAGACAAGAGTACTTGGGCGCTTTCAATCGCTTTACTAACTTTGGTTTTATTATCAAACTTTGCAGTACCTAATAAAAACAATACACCAAGCGACACTTCAATTCAACAAACTTTGGAGAATAGAGAAAATAGTGAAGAATTACCTATCGAACTACCAGTAAATTCAACTGACAGTGTTCAATAAAATTTTTATATAAGAAAAACTTTAAATGCCAACGAAAATGACACGTTGGCATTTTTTTTTGCAATTTGACACAAAAATGGATTTGGCATGTTTTTGGCAAAGTCATTAATAAACAATTACAAACTAAAAATTATTCAAGATGAGTAAAATAAATATAAAACCATTAGCTGACAGAGTTTTAATTGAGCCTACTGCTGCTGAAACAACTACTGCAAGCGGAATTATCATTCCAGATTCAGCAAAAGAAAAACCACAAAAAGGTATCGTAATTGCTGTTGGAAAAGGAACAAAAGAGGAACCTACAACTGTTAAAGTTGGCGATACAGTTCTTTACGGAAAATATGCTGGAACTGAACTAAACGTGGAAGGAAAGGATTATTTAATAATGAGAGAAAGCGATATTTTCGCAATTATTTAAAAAACTATTATGGCAAAAAATATAAAATTTGATGTTGAAGCTCGTGACGGGTTAAAACGCGGAGTTGATGCGTTAGCAAATGCAGTTAAAGTAACATTAGGACCAAAAGGTAGAAATGTAGTTATTGGAAAAGCGTTTGGTGGACCTGTAATTACTAAGGATGGAGTTACTGTTGCAAAAGAAATTGAATTAGAAGATCCATTAGAAAACATGGGAGCTCAAATGGTAAAAGAAGTTGCTTCTAAAACCAATGATCTTGCTGGTGATGGAACTACTACTGCGACCGTTTTAGCACAATCAATTGTAAAAGAAGGATTAAAAAATGTTGCCGCTGGAGCAAATCCTATGGATTTAAAACGCGGAATTGATAAGGCTGTTAAAGAAATCGTTACTGATTTACACAAACAATCTAAAGTTGTTGGTGATAAAACTGAAATGATCAAACAAGTTGCCTCAATCTCAGCAAATAACGATAATACAATTGGTGATTTAATTGCTCTAGCTTTTGGAAAAGTTGGAAAAGAAGGAGTTATTACTGTTGAAGAAGCAAAAGGTACTAAAACGTATGTTGATATAGTTGAAGGAATGCAATTTGACAGAGGTTATTTATCTCCTTATTTTGTTACAAACACAGAAAAAATGTTGGTTGATTTAGAGAATCCATATATTTTATTGTTTGAGAAAAAAATTACTTCTCTAAAAGATTTATTGCCAATTTTAGAGCCAGTTGCTCAAAGTGGAAAGCCATTATTAATTATTGCAGAAGATGTTGAAGGTGAAGCTTTAGCAACATTAGTAATGAATAAATTACGTGGCGCATTAAAAATAGCTGCTGTTAAAGCTCCTGGATTTGGTGACCGCAGAAAAGCAATGTTACAAGATATAGCCATTTTAACAGGCGGAACTGTAATCTCTGAAGAACTTGGTTTATCACTAGAGAAAACAACACTAGAGATGCTTGGAACTGCCGAGAGAGTTACTATTGATAAAGACAACACTACTGTTGTTAATGGTGCTGGTGATGCAAAAGAAATTAAAGATAGAGTTGCTCAAATAAAATCTCAAATTGAAACTACAACTTCTGATTACGATAGAGAAAAACTACAAGAGCGTTTGGCTAAATTAGCTGGAGGTGTTGCAGTTTTATATGTTGGTGCAGCAAGTGAAGTAGAAATGAAAGAAAAGAAAGATAGAGTTGACGATGCACTTCATGCTACAAGAGCAGCAGTTGAAGAAGGTATTATTGCTGGTGGTGGAGTTGCTTTAATAAGAGCAAAATCTGTATTAGAAAATATCACAACTGATAATTTAGATGAAATAACAGGAATCAAAATTATTGATAGAGCTATAGAAGAACCATTACGCCAAATTGTTGAAAATACTGGCAAAGAAGGTTCTGTTGTAGTTTCAAAAGTACTGGAAGGAAAAGGAGACTTTGGCTACAATGCAAAATCAGGAGAATATGTAAAAATGCTAAAAGCTGGAATTATAGATCCAACTAAAGTTACACGTATTGCTCTTGAAAATGCAGCATCAGTTGCTGGAATGATTTTAACTACAGAATGTGCTTTAGTTGATATTAAAGAAGATACTTCTGCTGCAATGCCTCCAATGGGTGGAGGAATGCCTGGAATGATGTAATGGCGAATCGACACAGATAAAAAAACCGCTTCAATTTTTGAAGCGGTTTTTTTATACATTTAAAAGAAATCTTAATTATCATCTTTTTTCTTATGATCTTCTTTTACTGCTTCCTCTTTATATTTACAACAAGGATGTAATCCATCGTAAGCTTCCTGAGTACACACTATTTGTTCAGTATCATGACCAACAGCAGCAATATTTTGGTGTACTGTTTGTAAATCAGTTTTACGCTCATCTAAAATAAGAGACAACATGTGTGTTTCGATACTCCAGACTGCACTTTTAACACCTTTAGTGTTCAACGCTGCTTTTTCAATTCGTTGCTTACACATTCCACAAACTCCATCTACTTCTATTTGTGCTCTTGCATATTTATTTTGAGATGTCATTGAAATTGTCAACAATAACAACCCAAAAGTTAAAAATATTTTCTTCATTTTTTATAATTTAAATTTTATAACGCAAACCTACGTAATAATTTGCTCCATTAATCGGAGCATATATCATTGTACTATCAAAATAAGAACCAAAAGGATTATCTGCTGATACAATTGGATTCTCTTGTGTTGTATTTGTGATATTTTCTCCACCAATATACATCTCAAATTTACGAGAAAATACTTTAGTTACCTGAATATTTAACAAGTTTATTGATTTTGAAAATTCTGGCCTTTGATAAATTAGTGGACTATTTAATGTAGATGGAAAACGTTGTTTACCTACCAAATTATAGGTCGTGTTAAATCTCCAAAAACTTTCTGAATTTTGCTTGGTAACATAACCTATGTTAGCAAAAAATCGATGCTTTGGAACCAAGGGCTTATCGTTTGTTCCACTTTTATAATCTGATTGTACATCGTAATATTTATAGGAAAATTTTACATCTAGTTTATCAAAGGGTGTGTAACTCACTTCCGTTTGAAAACTATTCGCGTAACTTTTCCCTTCCAAATTATAAAAAGATATTTGTTGAGAATCCTCCCAATCTACAATTACTTTATTCGTAAAATTAGTTCGATAAAAATCAAAAACTATATCTCCTTTTTTTTCAAACAAATTAAACCCTTGTAAAAAGCTAACACCATAATTCCAAGCAGTTTCTGGATCAAGACCATAAATCTCTCCACCATCCTGCACTATATTTATTACTCTATTCGATGCAAATAACTGTTGATTTTCAGCAAAAATATTAGCACTTCTTTTCCCTCTTCCAATAGATGCCCGCAATACTGCTTTCTCCCATGGCGCATATCTCGCATGCAGTCTAGGTGTAATAAAAAATCCTAATTTATTATGCTGATCTGCTCTAACTCCAGCAGTCAAACTAAAGTTCTCTAAATCATCATAAGAATACTCAAAAAACCCACCAAATGAATTTTCACCTCTACTATAGTCAATTGCATTGACATACTCTTCATATCTATCATAGGTAAAGGTAAATCCTGCTTTAAACTTATTTCTTGTATCACCAATTATAGAATTAAACAACAAGTTTGAATAGACACTTTCATGCTTTATTTTATAAGTCTGAAGTCCATAATACGAATCTTGTTTATGACTGCTATATGCTGCTTGAAAACCTAAACTTTGATATGGAGTTTCAGGGAATACATATCCAACTTTAGCGGTTGCATCTACTCTATTTGTATTAATTTCACTTCCCCAAGAATTGGTTGTGAATTTGTCAACTGAAGGATTGAAGTCTACTTCACCTGCTTGTTTCTGATCTGAAAGGTATCTGAAAGACAAAAAACTAACCCAACCTTTTTGTATATCTTGGTATTGCCAACGATTCATGATATTAATTTGTTTTGCCAAAGGGACATCCAAAAAATTATCATTGTTATTATCTACCTTTTTAGAACGATTATTTCCATGTATATAGAGACCAGCACTCCATTTATCAGAAATTTTTTGATTCAAATGCGTATTGAACTCCAATCTACCATTATCAGATCCATAAAAATTTACAAAT
>CAWVTS010000104.1:0-8583 GCA_963933045.1 uncultured Lutibacter sp.
GATTGCCCAAGATCCATATCTACGTCAATTTGTAGAACTTTTTACAGCACAAAATAAAGGAAAAGCCTTTTTAACAGGGCTATCGGGCTTGGGGCAAATGATTTTTGAAGATTACGAAAAAAATAGAATTAAAAGAATATAAGCGAAGATGAAAAAAGAAATTACATTTAAAGAATTAAAAGATTCTGGATATAAAAACAAAACAATTAACGAAGAAATTCAGGCAAACTTAATTTCGAAAATAAAAGCGAAACAACCTGTATTTTCGGGGCTTTGGGGTTATGAAGACACCGTAGTACCACAATTAAAGAAAGCAATTATAGCTGGACATCACATCAACCTATTAGGTTTGCGAGGACAAGCAAAAACTAAGATAGCAAGAAGTATGGTTGACTTACTTGATGAATACATGCCAATTGTTAAAGGATCTGAGATCAACGACAGTCCATTTCAGCCTATTTCTAAATATGCACGAGATCTAATTGTAGAACATGGAGATGAAACACCGATTACTTGGGTACATAGGTCAAATCGTTTCTTCGAGAAATTGGCAACTCCAGATGTTAATGTTTCTGATTTAATTGGAGATATAGATCCTATCAAAGCAGCGACTTTAAAATTACCTTATTCGGATGAACGCGTTTTGCATTATGGAATGATTCCACGCGCAAATCGTTCTATATTTGTCCTAAACGAACTCCCTGATTTACAAGCGCGTATTCAAGTTTCTTTATTTAACATTTTGCAAGAAGGTGATATTCAAATTCGCGGATTTCAACTAAGAATGCCTTTAGATATTCAATTTGTATTTACTGCTAATCCAGAAGATTATACCAATAGAGGAAGTATAGTTACACCATTAAAAGATAGAATTGGGTCACAAATTTTTACGCATTATCCAAAATCTATTGCGCTGGCTAGAGAAATTACTGAGCAAGAAGCGAAGATTTCAACAGAAGACAAACTGGCAATTAAAATTCCTAGTTTAGCAAAAGATTTATTAGAAGAGGTCGCGTTTCAAGCTCGTAATAGCGAATATGTAGATGCCAAAAGTGGTGTAAGCGCCCGTCTTTCTATTAGCGCAATGGAAAACCTAATGGCAGCAGCAAAATTGCGATTGATTGAAACAGATTCTGAAAAGACAACAATTCGCTTAGTTGACTTCATGTCTATCATTCCATCTATTACAGGGAAAATTGAACTTGTATATGAAGGTGAGCAAGAAGGTGCTGATGAAGTGGCTAAAATACTAATTGATGATGCAGTGATTACGCAGTTTGAAAAGATCTTTCCTCGCGTTCCCAAACTTGAAAAGGAAGGAATTAAAACAACTTACACAGACTTGATTGATTGGTTCGACAACAACTTTATTGAACTAAACTTTACTGATACAGATAACGAATTCTATACGAACCTAAACACTGTGACACCTTTATTAGCAGTTATTAGAGAATATGCTACACAATTGAGTAAAGAAGATCAAGATTTCTGTATGGAACTGGTTTTGTGGGCTTTAACAATAAAGAATAAATTAGATAAGTCGGAAAACGATATCGCTTATAAATTTAATTCTGCTGGAATTAACCAATACTTTCAACGTAATAATTAACTAAAAAATTAGTAAAAAAAGTGTTTTTTATTAGAAGACAAGTTCGCTTATCATCTTATATACATCCTTAAAACGATTGATATTATGGAGATAAGCATACCTTAATTCTTCTTCTTTAGCATAGGAACAAAACGAAAATCTCCAAATTCATGCTTTTCAAATTCTTTATTAGATTTTCTAATAAATAAGGTCATGATTTGAGTTTCATCACCTACAGGAATTACAAGTTTACCTCCTATTTTTAATTGACTCAGCAAAGGTTTTGGAACAAATGGGGCTCCTGCAGTCACAATGATTCCATCAAATGGGGCTTCCTCTTCCAAACCTATATACCCATCTCCAAAAATAATTTTTTTAGGTTTGTAGCCTAATTTTGGCAAAAATAGTTTTGTTTTCCTATACAATTCTTTTTGACGCTCTATCGTATACACCTTTGCTCCCACTTCAAGTAATACTGCAGTTTGATAACCAGAGCCAGTTCCTATTTCTAATATTTTATCATTTGGCTTCACATCCAACAACTGAGATTGGAAAGCAACTGTAAAAGGTTGTGAAATAGTTTGGTTGGCAGCAATAGGAAAGGCCTTATCTTGATATGCAAAGTCTTCGAAACTAGAATCCATGAATAAATGTCGTGGTATTTTTTTTATAGCACCTAAAACATTTTGATCATTTATTTCTTTCTCAATCAGAATAGTAACCAATCTATTTCTAAGTCCTTGGTGCTTTAAAGTATCTTTCAATCTATTAAAATTTGGAAGTCTAAAAATAATAATTTACACCTAAAAAATTCTTATTTTTGAAAAAACTTATATTATGCTTAAAATTGGTGTTTTAGGTGCTGGCCATCTAGGAAAAATACATTTGAAATTATTAAATCAATCTGCTAAATTTGAATTGGTCGGCTTTTTTGATCCTTTTACAGAAAACGCAAAGAAAGTTGCTGACGAATTTGAATATAAACTCTTTGATTCTGTATCAGAATTGATAAACGCTGTTGATGTCATAGATATTGTGACTCCAACACTTTCTCATTTTGATTGTGCCAAAGAAGCAATTCTTGCAGGAAAACACGTGTTTATTGAAAAGCCAATTACAAATACATTAGAAGAGGCTGAAGCTTTAAGAACACTGGCAAGTCAAAAACATATAAAAGGACAAGTTGGACATGTTGAGCGATTTAATCCTGCGTTTACAGCTGTAAAAGATGTTATTGACAATCCTATGTTTATTGAATGCCACAGACTGGCAGAATTTAATCCTCGCGGAACAGATGTTCCTGTAGTTTTAGATTTGATGATTCATGATATTGATATTATTTTAAGTGTTGTAAAATCTAAAGTAAAGAACGTATATGCAAGTGGCGTTTCTGTAATTTCTGAAACACCAGATATCGCAAATGCACGAATAGAATTTGAAAACGGATGTGTTGCAAATTTAACTGCAAGCAGAATATCTCTTAAAAACATGCGTAAAACTCGTTTTTTTCAGAAAGATGCGTATATCTCAGTTGACTTTTTTGAAAAGAAAAGTGAAGTTGTAAAAATGAAAGATGTTCCAAAAAGTCCTGATGAGTTTGCAATGATTTTGGAAAATGCTGAAGGAGTGAAAAAACAAATCTACTTTGAAAACCCTTCTGTTGAACCTAATAATGCAATTTTAGATGAATTAGAAACATTTGCAGATGCTATTAATAATAACACAACACCAATAGTTACTTTGGCTGATGGGACAAAAGCTTTACGTATAGCACATCAAATTATAAGTTCTTTTTAAAAAAAAATAATACATAATTTAATATACTATATACATGAAAAATATTGCAGTAATTGGTGCAGGAACAATGGGAAATGGTATTGCGCACACATTTGCACAGTTTGGGTTTAATGTTCAGTTAATTGACATTTCTCAAAATTCATTAGATAAAGGAGTGGCAACTATCACTAAGAATTTAGATAGAATGGTTGCAAAAGAAAGAATATCTGAAGAAGACAAAAATAAGACTCTTTCAAAGATCACTACTTACACGTCTGTTAAAGAAGGAGTGAAATATGCAAGTTTAGTTCTAGAAGCTGCAACAGAAAATGTAGATTTAAAATTAAAAATATTTAAGCAATTAGATGAAGTTTGTCCAGAAGATACAATTCTAGCAACCAACACATCTTCGATTTCTATAACGCAAATTGGAGCGGTAACCAATAGACCAGAACAGGTAATTGGAATGCATTTTATGAATCCAGTTCCTATTATGAAATTAGTAGAGATTATTAGAGGCTACAACACTTCTGATGAAGTCACCAATTTCATAATGGAACTCTCTAAAAAAGTAGGGAAAATTCCTGTAGAAGTCAATGATTACCCTGGTTTTGTTGCCAATAGAATTTTAATGCCTATGATCAACGAATCTATTGAAACACTCTATAATAGAGTTGCTGGAGTTCAAGAAATTGACACAGTGATGAAGTTAGGTATGGCACATCCTATGGGACCATTACAACTAGCGGATTTTATTGGACTTGATGTTTGCTTATCTATCTTGCAGGTGATGCATGATGGCTTTAAAAACCCAAAGTATGCTCCATGCCCTCTATTAGTAAATATGGTAAGAGCAGGTAAATTAGGTGTGAAATCTGGTGAAGGTTTCTATGACTATTCCGAAAGCAGAAAGGCAGAAAAGGTTTCAAAACAATTTTCTTAAAATATATTTTCAAGAAACAAAAAATGCCCAAATGAATTCATTTGGGCATTTTTTTGTTGGATAAAATAAAATTACTAACTAATTATTACTCATCCGAAATTATTTATTTCTTAATCAACATCTACTTCTGATTCAGGACCTTTATCAGCCTTATTCCATATTTTTAATTCATCATCTGCAGTAATACCAGATAAAATCTCAATATTCACACCATCAGACAATCCAATTTTAATCTCTTTCTTTTCAAATTCGTTGTCACCCGTTTTAACTTCAACATACGGCTCTTCTGATTTTTTATCAAATTGTATTAACGCTTCTCTAATTGACATTACACTATCTCTTCTCTCCAATACAATTTCAGCATTGGCACTATAACCTGCTCTTACAAAATATTCATCGTCTAAGGTTACATCAGCTTTAATTTTAAACTGTACTGCACCACCAAGTTCTGTACCCTTTGGAGCAATAAAATTTAACATTGCTGGAAACTTTTTATCATCTATAGCTCCTAACGAAATTAAAATTTCAGAACCTCCTTTTAACTTTCCTACATCCGCTTCGTCAACCTGACCTTCAAAAATCATTTTACTCATATCTGCAATAGAAGCAATCGTTGTTCCATCATTAAAGTTATTACTTTCAATTACTTGATATCCTTCTTTCACAGGGATTTCTAGAATCATTCCTGAAGTAGTCGCTCTAATATTAGTATTTGCTGTCCCTGAAGAACTAGAAGAACCTTTACGGATAATCTGATAATTGTTCTGCCCATTAAGTAAGTTTTGTTTTGCTTGATTGTATGCCAATTCTGCATTTTCAAATTCTTGACGTGCAATTACACCTTTTTCGAATAAAACTTTATTTCTATCGTATCCAATTTTAGCATTACCGACACTTAATTTTAAATTACTCACATTACCTCTAGCGCTTATCAAATTTTGTTCATTAGGAACAACTCTCACAGTTGCTATTAAATCCCCTTTCTTCACAAGAACACCTTCTTCTAAATATATCTTATCAATAATTCCGGAAATTTGAGGCTTTATTTCAACTTCTTCAAGAGGTAATACCTTTCCAGTAGCAACTGTTTTATCAACAATTGTTGCTTTAAAAGCCTTTTCAGTTTTAAATACTTCTGTTGTCTTTTTATTATTCTTAACAAAGTATAATAGTACTGCAATAAATGCAATTCCAATAATTGAAAATATAATTGTTTTTTTCATCTGACTATTTATTATAATTAATTGATTAGTTTTTATTTTTATGTTTGATTTTATTCGTCTCTTAATGCTTCAATTGGTCTTATTTTAACAGCTTTACTCGCTGGAATCAATCCAATCAACGTTCCTAAAGTTACTAGCGTAAATAATGCTGCCAATATAGTAGATATATTTACTGAAGGATTTATCAGAGCTGAATTTGGCCCTGAAAACATGGTGTTCAATAAGTAAAGAACTCCTCCTCCTCCAATAATCCCTAAAATTCCTGCTAAAAGTGATAGCGTTACAGATTCCATGATTATTTGAGTTTTAATCTCCCAAGGTTTTGCTCCGAGTGCTCTACGGATTCCTATTTCTTGGGTACGTTCTTTAACGGTTATCAACAATATGTTTCCAATCGCAAATATCCCTGCTATTAATGTTGAAAGTCCTACAAATATGGTTAAAAACTGCATTCCAGTTAAAAATCTTGTTACCTTTGCAAATTCTTCTCCTAAATTAAAACTTCCAAAAGCTCTACTATCTTCAGGATGTACATCATGCAAGTTCTTCAATAATAATTTTACATCTGCTTCAACCTGACTGATATCATATTCCGGTTTAGCAGTAATTATCATCCAACCTATATTATTTCCTTGGTTGTATATTTTTTGAAATGTTGTAAACGGCACATGAATATCTTCTCTTGGCCCACCACCCATATTAGACCTTTTAAAAACTCCAATAACCTTATAGTTAATTTTATTAATTGCTATAAACTCCCCTACAGGATATTCTTCTATTTCAAATAAATCTTCATAAACGTCTTGAGAGATAACAGCAACTTTTCTACTTAAATCAATATCATTATCGTTTATAAATCTCCCATAAATCAAATTTTTCTTTTGAACTTCATCCAGTAATGGATAATCACCTGTAACACTATAATTTCCATCTAAAAAATTTCGAACAACAGTTCCTTGATTTTGATTTCTAGGAACCACATGTTCTATCCCTTCTATTTGTTCTTTTATAACTTCTGTATCAGACAATTTTAATCGCATAGGCCTACCTTCTTGAAAACCTCCAAATGGCATTCCACTTGCCTGACCCCATACAAAAACACTGTTAGTTGCAAGGTCACCAATCTCTTTATTAAATTTATTTTCAACTCCTTTTGCAGCTCCTAATAATACTACTAATAAAAAGATTCCCCACATCACGCCAATCATAGTAATAATCGTACGCAAAACATTCTTACGAAGTACTCCGTAAATTTCTTGCCATGTGTCTTTATCAAAAATTGTTTTCATTAATTCTAAATTATTTTTTTATGAAATAACTATTCGTCTCTTAAGGCTACAATCGGTTTAATTTTAGCCGCTCTTCTTGCAGGAAGATATCCCGCAATAATTCCTGAAATCATCAATAATATGGTAGCAAAAATCACAATACCCATATTAACACTTGAGTCCTTAAGAAAATAATTTTTTTCAAGGATTGGCGCCATCCACTTGACGACTCCTGTTCCAATCAATAATCCTAAATAACCAGCGATAGTTGTAATAAACAGTGACTCAAACATGATCATCATAATTATCGAACTTGGCTTAGCACCCAATGCTTTTCGTATTCCCAACTCTTTAGTTCTCTCTTTCACGATATACACCATCATATTACCGATTCCAACAATACCTGCAATTAATGTTCCTATACTGATCAATATAACAATCATATCTAACGCTGTAGAAACTTGACCTGTACCTTGAACAACTTCTGCTCTATTAGTAATACCGATCGCTCTCTGATCATTCGGATCAACATTATGCTTATCCTTTAAATCTCTTACCATTCTATTTCCAAATGCGATTGCTTCAGCAGTACTTAACTTTGGATTATATAAAAGATTGATTTGGTGTACATCTTCGTTATTACCATATATATTTTGAAAAGTTGTAATCGGCATATAATTCAATCGCTCTTCATTATCTCCTCCTGGATCTGTAAAAACTCCTACGACTTTATACGCCAATCCACCTACATCAATATATTTCCCTACCGCACTTTCACCTTTAGGAAATAAATCCTTTTCTGTCATTCTACCTAAAACAATAACTTTAGCTTTTTTCTTTATATCAAGTTTGTTTATAAAACGCCCTTTAAATGGAGTCGCCTTTTCTATAAACTGAATTCCTGGATCCACTGCGATTAATTCATAATCATCTCTCTGATTTTTATACTTAAAATCTACACGTGTTCTATTTCTTCTAATTAATGAAGTAATTTTATCTCCATAATTTTTTGCAACATATTGAACGTCTTCATTGGTAAATTCAATTTGTCGTCCACTTTGAAAACCACGATATGCCTTTGTAGTTCTATCAGGCATAATAAACATAGCATTTTCTGCATCTCTACTAAAAGCGCCTGCAAAAGTATTTTTTAAGCCATTACCCATACCCAATAAAATGGTGAAAAGAAATATGGCAAACGTAATCGTAAGTCCAGATAAGATAGTACGCAACTTATTCTTACCCATACTTTGAAATATTTCTCTCCAACTATCTAAATCAAACATAATTAAGCGTTTACTTTTTTATTTATTTTTTCATCACTTATGATAACACCATCTTTTAAACGAACAATTCTATTTGTCTGTGCAGCAATTTCTTCCTCGTGTGTGATTACAAATACGGTCATTCCTTCACGATTGATTTCTTTCAACATTTCCATTACCGAATCAGAAGTTGTTGAATCCAAAGCTCCTGTAGGTTCATCTGCAAGAACAACTTTGGGCCTTGTTACTAGAGCTCTAGCAATTGCAACACGCTGTTTTTGTCCACCAGACAATTCACTTGGTAAATGGTTTGCCCATTCCTTAAGACCTACTTTCTCCAAATATTCTAAAGCAATTTTTAAACGTTCTTTTCTTCCTACTCCTTTATAATATAATGGTAAGGCAACATTTTCTAAGGCATTTTTATATGAAATCAAATTAAACGATTGAAAAACAAATCCTAAAAATTTATTACGTAAAACTGCGGCTTTTTTTTCATCTAGTTTTTCAATTTTTTGAC
>CAWVTS010000105.1:0-8520 GCA_963933045.1 uncultured Lutibacter sp.
CAATCATGGTTTGATAATTTAAAAGAGCTTCTAGTCTTCCTTGCGAAATTTCGGCTTGATATGGAGTATATGAAGTATACCAACTTGGGTTTTCAAATATATTTCTTTGAATAACGGCAGGAGTAATGGTTCCATGATACCCTAATCCAATATAAGTGTTGAACTGTTTGTTTTTTGCCGCTAAACTTTTAATGTGAACTAAAAATTCAGATTCACTTAATGCTTTTGGTAAATCTAGTGGGTTTTTTAAACGAATGTCGTCTGGAATTGTTTGTGTTATAAGTTCATCTAATGAATTTACACCAATATTCTCTAACATTGATTTTACTTCGAACTCTCTTGGTCCAATATGTCTTAAAGCGAAAGAATCTGTTCTCATTTTATAATGTATAATTAAAGACTCAAAAATAATTATTTTTTAATAATAAATGAACTTAAAAAGCGGGTTTTATTATTCACAATCTTTCACTTACATTTGTGTGATGTCATTTTTTAAAAAAACACTAGACTTTTATATTTACAGCAACTTACACATAGCAGTAAGTGCTCTTTGTTTGGTCAAAATCACATTGTTAACTAATGGTGTTGAAGAAAACAAAACGCCATTATTTGTTTTTCTATCCACTATTGTTGCGTATAATTTTATTAGATTTTATAGAATGTCAGATATTGTTAATTGGTTTACCAATTGGATGGCTGAATTTAAGAACGTTTTATTCGTAATATCTGCTGTAAGTATAATTTTCGCAAGCTTTTTAGCCATTCAATTTCAGTTAAAAGCATTGTTGTATTTAATACCGTTTGCACTATTAACCTTCTTTTATGGATTTCCATTGCCGTTTAAAAAAAATCCATTGCGTAATGTTCCTGGAATAAAATTGTTCGTTATCGGATTTTCTTTTGCTGGAGTTACAGTTATTTTTCCTTTGGTTCAAAATGATATTTCTTTATCAATCAATCATTGGTTAACTTTTATTCAGCGTTTTCTTTTTATAATTTTAATTACAATTCCATTTGACATTAGAGATTTGCATTGTGATATGAAGTCTTTAAATACATTGCCTCAAAGGTTTGGTGTTAAAAAGGCAAAAATGATTGGAGTTCTTTATGCTATTTTTTTTGTTGTTTTAGAATTTTTCAAACAACCTATTGACGATATTCAATTGATTATAGGTTTAATTGTAATCCTAATATCGACTGTGTTCTTAATTTTTTCTAAAGAAAAACAATCAAAATATTTCAGCGCTTTTTGGGTAGAATCACTTCCAATTTTTTGGTTTCTATTAATATTTATCGGATTAAATATGTAAGTTTGTGTTAAACATAATTTAATTAATTTGAGCCAATATAAATCTACATTAGAGTTTGCTAAAAAACTGGATTCTGATGACGAATTAAAATCCTACAGAAACAAATTCCATATACCAAAAGATGTTGAAGGAAACGAGTTGGTTTATTTCACAGGAAATTCACTTGGATTACAACCTAAATCTGCTAAAGACTATATAAATCAAGAGTTAGAAGATTGGGCAAATCTTGGGGTAGAAGGGCATACGCATGCTAAAAATCCTTGGATGTCCTATCATGAGTTTTTGACCCAAAGTATGGCTAAAATTGTAGGCGCTAAGCCTTTGGAAGTTGTGGTAATGAATACCTTGACAACCAACCTTCACTTGATGATGGTGTCATTTTATAAGCCGACAAAAAAGAGATATAAAATATTGATCGAAGCAGATGCTTTTCCATCAGATAAATATGCTGTAGAATCACAATTACGTCATCATGGTTATGACGATCACGAAGGATTGGTTTTGTGGAAGGCAAGAGAAGGAGAAGAATTGGCGAATTATGATGATTTAGAGAAAATTATTGAAGAACAAGGTGATGAGATTGCCTTAATTATGATTGGTGGAGTTAACTATTATACAGGACAATTTTTTGACTTAAAAAGAATTACTAAATTAGGGCATAAAAACGGTTGTGTTGTTGGTTTTGATTGTGCGCATGGTGCTGGAAATGTTGAATTGAATTTACATGATTCAGGAGCCGACTTTGCGGTTTGGTGTACGTATAAATATTTAAATTCTGGTCCAGGAAGTTTAGGAGGCTGTTTTGTACATGAGCGACATGCATTTGACAAAACTTTAAACAGATTCACAGGTTGGTGGAGTCATAATAAGAAAACACGTTTTAATATGCGTCATGATTTTGATGTACTTCCAGGAGCAGAAGGATGGCAGTTGTCAAATCC
The DNA here is from genome assembly GCA_963933045.1 of uncultured Lutibacter sp. GTDB lineage: Bacteria > Bacteroidota > Bacteroidia > Flavobacteriales > Flavobacteriaceae > Urechidicola. Next base: position 2,252 of record CAWVTS010000105.1, read on the forward strand.
TCCAATATTATCTATGGCAGCAATTAGAGCATCTTTAGATATATTTAATGAAGTGGGAATTGAAAATTTGACAAAAAAATCAAAAAAACTGACAGGATATTTCGAGTTTTTAATTAACGAGTTAAATCATAAGGATATTAAAATTATCACACCCTCAAATCCTAATGAAAGAGGATGCCAACTATCAATACAAGTGAAAAACGCTGATAAAAAATTACATCAAAAATTGATGGAAGTAGGAGTTATAACAGATTGGCGTGAACCTGATGTGATACGCTGTGCTCCAGTTCCATTGTACAGTAGTTTTAAAGATGTATATAAAATGGTTGAGAGATTAAAAAAAATATTAAATGAGTAGAAAAGATAATATAATAATCATAGGCGCAGGATTGTGTGGGAGTTTATTGGCTTTAAGATTGGCTCAAAGAGGATATAAAGTTGATGTTTTTGAGAGTCGTCCAGATTTGAGGTCAACTGATATTTCTGCAGGTCGTTCTATTAATTTATCCTTGTCGGATAGAGGCTTTAAAGCATTGAGATTGGCAGGCGTTGAAGAGAAAGCACGTGAAGTTTGTATTCCTATGTATGGGCGCTTAGTGCATGATACAGAGGGAAATACATTTGCTTCTAATTATTCTGGAAGAAAAGGTGAATGTATCAATTCAATTTCTAGAGGAGACTTAAACGGAATATTATTAACTGAAGCTGAAACACATAAAAATGTAAACATACATTTTAATAAAAAATGTACATCCATAGATATTGAAAATACAATAGCACATTTTAAAGATTATAAAACCGAAGAGGAGTTATCTATCAATGCCGATACTATTTTCGGAACGGATGGGGCAGGTTCTATACTGCGAAAAAGTTATTATTTAGAGCGTAAATTCTTGTTTAGTTTTTCGCAAAATTATTTGACACATGGTTATAAAGAATTAGAGATTCCAGCAGATGTAGATGGAAATCATCAAATAAGTAAAGGTCATTTACATATTTGGCCTCGCGGTGACTATATGTTGATTGCATTGCCAAATCTAAATGGAAGTTTTACTGTCACACTCTTTTTGAGTTATGATGATGGTGAGTATAATTTCAACAATTTAACGACTGAAGATAAAATCACTGAGTTTTTTAAAACCCAATTTCCAGATGCTTTAAAATTGATTCCAAATATTAAGGATGAGTTTTTAAACAATCCTACAGGTCCATTAGGGACTGTAAAATGTTCACCATGGTCTTATAAAAATAATACTTTATTGATGGGCGATGCCGCTCATGCGATTGTGCCTTTCTATGGACAAGGTATGAATGCTTCGTTTGAAGATGTTACTGTTTTTGATGCAGTTTTAGATAAACATGATGGAGATTGGGAAACTATTTTTAAAGTTTTTGAAAAAGAAAGAAAGCAAGATGCAGATGCAATTGCCGATTTAGCGATAGACAATTATTATGAAATGAGAGACCATGTCGCAAATCCATTATTTAAGCAAAAACGAATGATAGAAATGGATTTGGAAAGTAATTTTCCAACCGATTATTCTTCAAAATATTCTTTAGTTACATTTAATGAAGATATTCCGTATCATAAAGCAATGAAGCTTGGGCGCGCTCAAGACAAAGCTATTTTGAATTTATTGGATGATGGAGAATTGAATGATAAAAATTTAAAGGAAACTTTACAGAAAGTACAAGAAGCGACAAATTCAATTCTTGATGATGATAAAACAGCAGGATTAAAATAAGAAGTATGACTAAAAAAGTAACACCAAGAGGCGCATATCCACATGCAAAAGTTGTAGGCGATTTTATTTTCGTTTCAGGCACCAGTTCAAGAAGACCAGACAATACAATTGCTGGTGTAGATGTGATTGATGAAATGGGAACCAAGTATTTGAATGTAGAGGTTCAAACTCGTGAAGTCTTAAAAAATATTGATGAAAATCTAAAAAAAGTTGGAGCTTCCATAAAAGATGTTGTTGATGTTTCAACGTTCTTGGTAAATATGAATGATTTTGCAGGATATAACAAAGCATATGCTGATTTTTTTGATAAAGAAACTGGACCAACACGTACAACAGTAGCAGTACATCAATTACCACATCCAGATTTGGTGGTAGAGATTAAAGTAACGGCTTATAAGAAAGTTTAAATGAACATTCAAAACTACATAAACGGAGCGTTTTTGCCTCCTGTCGCTGACAGGTATATTGATAATTACAATCCATCAAACGGAGAAGTCTATGGTCAAATTCCAAACTCGTCTAGTAAAGATGTTGAATTGGCATACGAATCGGCAAAAAAAGCCTTTCCTTCTTGGTCAAAAACCACATTGGAGCATCGCAGTCGAATTCTTATAAAAATATCAGAATTATTAGAAGCCAATTTAGAGCAATTTGCCGCAGCAGAATCTAAAGACAATGGGAAACCGTTATCACTCGCTAAAAAAATTGATATTCCACGAGCAGCAAGTAATTTTCGCTTTTTTGGAAATGCAATTACGCAATTTGCAAGTGAAAGTCATGAAAGTGTTGGTCAAGGAGCTATCAATTACACATTACGTCAACCAATAGGTGTTGTCGGTTGTATTTCTCCATGGAATCTACCGCTATATTTATTTACGTGGAAAATTGCTCCAGCAATTGCTGCTGGAAATTGTATAGTTGCTAAGCCAAGTGAAGTCACTCCAATGACCGCTTATTTATTAGGAGAGATTTGTACAAAAGCAGGACTCCCAAAAGGAGTTTTAAATATTGTGCACGGTTTAGGAACAACTACAGGTCAAGCCATCGTTGCACATCCTGATATCAAAGCAATATCTTTTACAGGTGGAACAGCAACTGGAGCACATATTGCTCGTGTGGCAGCACCCATGTTTAAAAAGTTATCTTTAGAATTGGGAGGAAAAAACCCAAACATCATTTTTGCTGATTGTGATTATGATGATATGCTGGAGACTTCAGTTCGCTCGTCTTTTACCAATCAAGGTCAGATTTGTTTGTGTGGAAGTAGAATTTTTGTAGAAGCTTCAATTTATAATCGATTTAAGAAGGATTTTGTAGAAAAAGTAAAACAATTAAAGGTAGGTCATCCAAGTGATGCATCTACAAATATTGGTGCATTGGTTTCAAAACCTCATTTAGAAAAAGTAGCCGAATATATAGAAATCGCAAAACAAGAAAACGGAAAAGTATTGTGTGGAGGTGAAATTGTAACTGTCAAAGGCAGTGAAAACGGATATTATTTACAACCAACAGTTATTGAAGTTCCAACTGATGAATGTCGTGTGAACCAAGAAGAGATTTTTGGTCCTGTGGTTACTATAATGCCTTTTAATACAGAAGAAGAAGTGCTTGAAATGGCAAATAAGGTGAAATATGGTTTGTCAACGACACTTTGGACGAATGATTTAAAACGAACCATGAGAATGAGTAATCAACTACAATCTGGAATTGTATGGGTTAATACATGGATGATGCGAGATTTAAGAACTCCTTTTGGCGGAGTTAAAGCAAGTGGAGTAGGAAGAGAAGGAGGATTTGAAGCTTTACGCTTTTTTACGGAAGCAAAAAATGTGTGTATAAAATATGAATAGATTATTAATGATAAATAGATTCTGCTTCAAGTACGGAATGACAAATAAATATGAATTTAGGATTAGAAAATAAAAACGCGCTTGTTTGTGGAAGTACACAAGGTATCGGGAAAGCATCTGCAATGGCTCTTGCTCTCGAAGGTGCTAATGTGACTTTGCTTGCAAGAAACGAAGACAAGCTGAAACAAGTTTTATCAGAACTTCCAAATAATGGTCAGAAACATAGTTATTTGGTTGCTGATTTTCAGAAACCGAATGAATTGAAAGAGATATTGGAGAACTCTAATTTAGAATTTCATATTCTGGTTAATAATACAGGAGGTCCTGCAGGAGGTCCAGTTTTCAAAGCCTCTCTAGATGAATTTGAAAGTGCTTTTACACAGCATTTAAAATGTAATCATGTATTGGTTCAAGCAGTTGTCCCTTATATGAAATCACAATGTTTTGGAAGGATTATTAATATCATTTCAACTTCTGTAAAACAACCTTTAGATGGTTTAGGAGTTTCAAATACCATTCGTGGTGCTGTTGCTAGTTGGTCAAAAACATTGGCAAATGAGTTAGGGTCACATGGAATAACGGTAAACAATGTACTTCCAGGAGCTACTGGAACGGAAAGGTTATCTGAAATATTGAAAAATAAATCTGCTAAAACTGGTAAATCTATTGATGAAGTTTCTGATGGAATGAAGAATGCAGTCCCTGCTAAAAGATTTGCAAGACCAGAAGAAATTGCAAGTGCAGTAACTTTCTTGTCTAGTGCAGCAGCAAGTTATATAAACGGAATTAACCTTCCTGTTGATGGTGGAAGAACAAAATCTTTGTAGATTTATAGAATCAAAAAACACAGACTATGAGCAAATTAGTATCGCCATTAAATTTTAAAGCATGGATTGAAGAGAATCGTCATTTATTAAAACCACCTGTAGGAAATAAATGTGTATGGAAAGAGGGTGATTTTATTGTGATGGTTGTTGGTGGTCCAAATAACCGAAAAGATTATCATTATAACGAAACTCCAGAATTTTTCTATCAAGTAGAAGGAGATATCGTTTTAAAAATTATTGATAAAGGCACGCCAAAAGATGTGCATATAAAAGAAGGAGATATTTATTTATTGCCACCTAAAGTGCCGCATTCTCCTCAAAGAGGAGCGAACACTGTTGGATTGGTCATTGAATATAAAAGGCCTGAAGGAATGCGAGATGCATTGTTATGGTTCTGTGAAAATTGTGTAACAAAGTTATATGAAGAAGATTTTACAGTGAAAAATATTGAAACTGATATGCCAAAAATATTTGATACATATTATAGCGATCAAGAAAAACGTAGTTGTCCAAATTGTAGTGCTGTGATGGAGCCGCCAACTAAAGTTCAGATAGATTAAAAAAAATATAACCTTTGATTTTCAATTAAAACGAAACTCAAATTAATAAGATTCCTGCCTTCGCAGGAAACAGTATGAAACGAAAACTACGTATAAACGGTCACTCGCATTTGTTGCCATATCCAGAACAAATTCCTCAGTTTATGAAAGACAAGGAAATTTTTTGGGTAGATGATGAGCGTAAACATATGCTTCAAAAAGGGTGGAAGCGACCTGTTACAGATTCTAGTTTTTTCTTAAATGAAAAAATAGAATGGATGGAGAAAAACCGTTTAGATCATGCTGTAGTTTTAAATCTTTCTCAGTTATATGGGAATGGATTGCGTTTAGAAGAAATGAAAAAAGCGCTTCGCTTTCAAAATGATTTTAATGCCAAAGTACAACATGATCATCCCGATAAATTCACCTGTGGATTTGTGGTGCATCCAGGATTTATTCAAGGTGCATTATGGGAGATGGAACGTTGTGTTGAGCAATTAGGAATGCGTGTTTTGTGTTTGCCAACGCACTTTATGGATTCTATAGGTCAATGGCGTTGTGTGTTTGATGAAGAGAATGATGCTATTTTTGAATTGGCAAATAAATATAAATTAGCCATAGAGATTCATCCGTATGATGGAGATAAAATGATAAAGTTAGAAAACACAAATTGGCGTTTTCATCTAATTTGGATGTTGGCTCAATGTGGTGATGCGTATCATTTTTATACTTTAAACGGTATGCAAGAACGTTTTCCAAATATCCGAACTTGTTTTGCTCATGGAGGACAATTGGCGCAAATGAATTTAGGTAGAAGAATACAAGGCTTTGATGGTCGTCCAGATTTATTTGAAGGAAAAACACATCCAAGAAAAGCAGTTGGACATCCTAATATTTATTTTGACACGTTAGTACACGATACCGACTCTTTAAAACTAATGATAGAACGTCAAGGTTCAAATCAAGTAATTATGGGATTAGATGATCCGTATCCATTAGGAGAAATGGAAAGTGATGCGCAATCTTCATATCCAGGAAAATTATTAGATCTCGCAAAAGAAAGAGATATTATAAGCGAGAATCAATACCACGAAATTTGGGAAGATAATACGCTTCGTTGGTTGTTTGGTGATGATGAAGATTCAAAAAAAGTGTTAGTCAATAAAATTTTGAGATAAAAAAAAGCCTTCTGAAATTCAGAAGGCTTTTTTTTAATATGATTATAAAAAATTAAGAAAATAATTTTTCCATTTTTTCTTTTTCTTCAAGAGCTAATTGAGCATCAACTAAGATTCTTCCACTATGTTC
>CAWVTS010000106.1:0-8477 GCA_963933045.1 uncultured Lutibacter sp.
ATGGATGATATTATCTCTGGTCATTTCTCTAAAACAATGATGGAAGATTGGGCAAATGATGATAAAAATTTATTAGCATGGAGAGCAGAAACTGGAGAAACAGCATTTGAAAAAACTACAATTACAACTCAAGAAATTTCTGAACAAGAATATTTTGATCATGGAACTTTATTAGTTGCTTTTGTAAGAGCAGGTGTAGAATTAGCATTTGAGGCTATGACAGAAGCAGGAATTATTGAAGAATCGGCATATTATGAATCATTACATGAAACACCCCTAATTGCTAACACAATAGCACGTAAAAAATTATTCGAAATGAATCGCGTAATTTCTGATACTGCTGAATATGGATGTTATTTATTTGATCATGCTTGCAAACCATTATTAACTGATTTTATGAAAACCATAAATACAGACCTTATTGGTAAGCCCTACACTTCTGAAAATGGTGTAGACAACCAAGAACTAATTGCTATTAATAAGATTATTAGAAATCATCCTGTAGAAATAATTGGATCTAAATTAAGAGATTCGATGATCGCTATGAAAGTTATAAAATCTGAAACAACTTTAAGTGATAGTGTTATAGCATAAAAAGTTATGAAAACAGAAACTACATACTTTCCTAAAGTAGAGTCTATTATATCTGCCGCAAAAAGGTTAAAAGGCATTGCAAACAAAACACCTTTAACTATCAACGCAAGATATTCTAAAGAATATTCATGTAATATTTTATTAAAACGTGAAGATTTACAACAAGTTCGTTCTTATAAAATACGTGGAGCTTATAATAAAATATCTTCATTGAGTGAAAATGAAAAAACAACTGGAATTGTATGTGCGAGTGCAGGAAATCATGCTCAAGGAGTTGCTCTTTCGTGTAAATTATTAAAGATAAAAGGGACTATTTATATGCCCTTACCCACTCCTAATCAAAAAATTGAACAAGTTAAAATGTTTGGTGAAGAGTATATTAATATTGTTATTGAGGGTGATACTTTTGATGATGCATATCATGCTGCTATTTTGAATTGCAAGTCTCAAAAGAAAACATTCATCCATCCATTTAATGATAAAAAAGTAATTGAAGGCCAAGCAACTGTTGGATTAGAAATAATTGAACAAGCAGAAAAAACTATTGATTATGTTTTTGTACCTGTTGGAGGTGGTGGTTTGTCTGCGGGACTATCATCAATATTTAAAGAGTTATCACCGAGTACAAAGATTATAGGTATAGAACCCACAGGAGCACCCTCTATGTCAACATCAATAAATAATAACTTCAATACTTCTTTAGAAAAAATTGAAAGTTTTGTTGACGGAGCTGCAGTTAAAAAAGTTGGAGATTTAAATTTTGCTATTTGCAAGCAGAATCTTCATGATATGATTACTGTTCCGGAAGGAAAAATATGCCAGATAATTTTAGATTTATATAACAAAGATGCCATTGTAGTTGAACCTGCAGGGGCATTAAGTATTGCTGCTTTAGATTTTTTTGCTGACGAAATTAAAGGCAAAAATGTTGTTTGTATCGTTAGTGGTAGTAATAATGATATTACTAGAACTGCAGAAATTAAAGAACGTGCATTATTGTATGCTAATCTAAAACACTACTTCATTGTAAAATTCCCACAACGTGCAGGAGCATTAAGAGAGTTTGTAGCCGAAATTTTAGGACCTGCTGATGATATTACACACTTTGAATATACTAAAAAAGTAAATCGAGAAAATGATGTGGCAGTTGTAGGTTTACAACTAAAATCACCAAAAGATTTAGCTCCATTAATTCAAAAAATGAAAGAAAGAAACTTCTTTGGTGACTACTTAAATGACAAGCCTGATTTATTTCAGTTTTTAATATAAACTTTTATTTTCGCTAATAATATTATAAGTAAAACTTCGAAACCCTTTTCGTAGTTTGTAACTGTAAACAAGGTAGTTTAGTCTTCTTTTTTGTTACTTTGGAATGAATTTTTTATAAAAATAATAGTATTAAGAAATTTACTAAAATTTAAAATCATGAAACATCTATTTGCAGAAATTCCAAGCGAGTACAAGATTAAGTCTCTCCTTCATCAAAAAACTTATTTAGTTAATGGTGAATTAAAAAATTGGTCTGGCACAATTACAGATGTTTTATCTACCATATCATCTACCAAAAAATACAGCCCTACCCTACTAGGAACTATTCCTCAATTAGGAAAAGAAGAGGCCTTAGAAACTCTAGACGCAGCGGTTTCTGCTTATGATAAAGGTCAAGGTTTATGGCCAACAATGAAGGTTGCAGATAGAATTTCTTGCATGGAGAAATTTGTAACCCAAATGAAAACTAAGCGAGAAGAAGTTGTGAAATTATTAATGTGGGAGATTGGGAAATCTTTACCAGATTCTCAAAAGGAATTTGATAGAACTGTAGAGTATATCTATGATACTATTGAAGATTACAAAAAAATGGATCGTGATTCGGCAAAATTTGAAAAAAATAGTGGTGTTCACGCACATATAAGAAGAGGACCATTAGGTGTTGTCTTATGTTTAGGACCTTATAACTACCCATTAAACGAAACATTTGCACTGTTAATCCCTGCTATTATAATGGGAAATACAACTATTTTTAAACCCGCAAAAAATGGAGTATTATTAATTTCTCCTTTATTAGAAGCATTTCAAAATAGCTTTCCTGCAGGAGTTGTAAATATTATTTATGGAAGAGGTAGAACACTAGCTACTCCAATCATGGAAAGCGGAAAAATTGATGTCCTTGCGTTAATTGGTAATAGTAAATCTGCTAATGCGATTCAAGAAAATCATCCAAGAAAAAATAGGTTACGTTTAATATTAGGATTAGAAGCGAAAAATCCAGCAATTGTTTTAGAAGATGCTGATTTAGATTTAACTATTAATGAGTGTATCGCTGGTGCAACTTCTTTTAACGGACAAAGATGTACTGCTTTAAAAATAATATATGTACATGAAAATATCGTTGAAGAATTTAACAAACGTTTTTCTAAAAGAATAGATGCCTTAAAATTTGGCAACCCATGGGAAGACGGTGTAAAACTTACACCTTTGCCAGAACCAGGAAAACCTGCTTATATCCAAGAATTAATTGATGATGCTACTGAAAAAGGTGCTAAAATAATAAATAAAAAAGGGGGTGAAACAACAGAAAACTATATTTTTCCAGCAGTTTTATATCCTGTTTCTAAAAATATGAGAGTATTTGAAGAAGAACAATTTGGACCGGTCACACCAATACTATCTTTTAAAGACATTAATGAGCCTTTAGATGATATGGCTAAATCAAATTACGGACAACAAGTAAGTGTTTTTGGTAGTGATGTGAAAACATTGTCTCCTTTAATTGATACTCTTGTAAACTTGGTGTGTAGAGTAAACTTAAATAGTGCTGCTCAACGTGGACCTGATGTGTATCCTTTTACAGGAAGAAAAGATTCTGCAGTAGCAACTTTAAGTGTTCACGATGCTTTACGTTCATTTTCTATTAGAACTTTTGTTGCTTCAAAAGACAATGAATATAATAACGCTATTTTAAAAGAATTACTAGATAAAAAAACATCAAACTTTATAAGTACAGATTATATTTTATAAGACCATATCAATTTAAAATATTGAAAAACTAGATTAAAAGTAATTATTTTTGAATTACATAAAAAATATAGTTGCATTTTCAGAAAAACATAATTCTTTAGATAAAGTCCTTTAAGTAGGCTTTATCTATTAAATATTTTATAAATTTACATTAATGAATTTACATATAAATAAAATATATAGATTTTTACCCGAATTGCCACTTCGCAATAATCGCCGCTAATTCCAATATTTAGCAACAAAATCTATTATTCATTTTTATTTTTTTTTATCATGTACAATTCTAATTCAACATACAATTTTCAATATTTAGTTATTTCTCACAATAACACATCAATTGTACGTCGCAATTTTCCACGTCGCCCTTAAGGGTATATTTCTATTTATGAACTTAGGTGAGTCCAGTTCAGATTTCAAAAATTAAAGCATCATTTTTTTAACTTAAAATCAATTACAATGAAAATTGTTATTGCAGATAAATCACATAGTATTTACGCAGAGATTATTTGTAAAACTATTGCAGAGGCTGCAGAGGTCAGAGGCACAGGAATTGCTAAGCGGAAACCTGAATATATCATTACTAAGATGGAAAACGGAAATGCGGTAATAGCATTAGATGGAGAAATTTTTGCAGGGTTCTGTTATATAGAAGCTTGGAGTCATGGTAAATTTGTTGCTAATTCTGGGTTAATTGTACATCCAGATTATCGAGGTAAATCTTTAGCCAAACAAATTAAAAAAGTAGTTTTTGAGCACTCTAGAACTAAATTTCCTTTGGCAAAAATATTTAGCATCACAACCGGTTTGCCAGTAATGAAACTAAATAGTGATTTAGGCTATAAACCAGTTACTTTTTCTGAATTAACAGATGATCAATCTTTCTGGAAAGGCTGTCAGACCTGTAAGAACTATGATGTTCTTCAACGTACCAATCAAAGTATGTGTCTGTGTACAGGAATGCTGTTCGATCCAGAAAAAACTAAAATATCAACTAATGAAGTGCATCCATATAATAAAAAAGTTTGGACTAGATTGAAAAACATAAAACAAGCCTTATTTTTAAAAAAAGATAAAAAATGAAAAAATTAGTAATTGCATATAGTGGAGGTTTAGATACATCATATTGCGCTGTAAGTTTGTCAAAAGAGTATGATGTACATGCAGTAAGTGTAAATACAGGCGGATTTTCGAACGACGAAATCAAAAACATAGAAAGTAACGCTTATAAAATGGGAGTTTCTACCTATAAAAATATTGATGCTATTGCGACTTATTATCAAAAAGTGATTAAATATTTAACATTTGGGAATGTGTTAAAAAACAGCACGTATCCTTTATCGGTAAGTGCAGAGCGTATTATACAGGCTATAGAAATTGTTGAATACGCCAAAAGTATTGATGCGAAATATATTGCTCACGGAAGTACAGGCGCAGGAAATGATCAAGTCCGTTTTGATATGATTTTTCAAACTTTGGCACCAAATATTAAAATTATAACGCCAATTAGAGATGGAAAATTAACGAGACAGCAAGAGATTGATTACTTAAAAGAAAACGGAATCGATATGTCTTGGGAAAAAGCCAAATATTCAGTCAACAAAGGTCTTTGGGGAACTAGTGTTGGAGGTGAAGAAACATTAACTTCTCAACAGCCATTACCTGAGTCAGCATATCCTTCACAATTAGAAAAAGAAGGTGAAGAGAAAGTGATATTAACTTTTGAAAAAGGAGAGTTTATTGCTTTAAACGGAGCTATAAACTTGCCTCAAAAAAATATAGAATTGCTAAATGAATTGGCTTCAGCCTTTGCCATTGGTAGAGATATTCATGTTGGAGATACTATTGTAGGGATAAAAGGACGTGTAGGCTTTGAGGCGGCAGCATCATTAATTATTATAAAAGCACATCATTTGTTAGAAAAACATACACTTACTAAATGGCAACTACAGCACAAAGAATATTTAGCAAGTTTCTATGGCATGCACCTTCATGAAGGTCAATATTTAGATCCTGTAATGAGAGATATGGAAGCATTTTTACAAAGTAGCCAAGAACAGGTTTCTGGTGATGTTTTTATAACCTTGAAGCCATATCATTTTTCTTTAGACGGAATTGATTCTAAACACGACTTAATGAATGCAAAGTTTGGAAGTTATGGTGAAGAAAATAAAGGTTGGACTGCAGATGAGGCTAAAGGGTTTATCAAGATTCTAGGGAATCAAAACAAAATCTATCAACAAATAAATAAATAATTATGTTACAAGCAGGAATCATTGGAGGAGCAGGTTATACGGCTGGAGAACTAATACGATTATTGATGTATCACAGCAAAGTTGAAATTAATTTTATATACAGTACATCTAATGCTGGAAATAAAGTTAGTGCTATTCATCAGGATTTAGTAGGCTCAACAGATAAAGTATTTACTAATAAAATCAATCAAGAGGTTGATGTCTTGTTTTTATGTTTAGGCCATGGAAATTCTACTACTTTTTTAGAAAAAAACTCCTTTTCTGAAAAAACAAAAATCATAGATTTAAGTAATGATTTTAGGTTAGAATCGGATAAGATTTTTGACAAAAAAGAATTTGTTTACGGCTTACCTGAATTACAAAAAGAAGCTATTAAAAAAGCAAATTACATTGCAAATCCAGGATGTTTTGCAACTGCAATTCAATTGGCATTATTGCCATTAGCAGCTTCTGAATTGATTACAAATGATGTTCATATAAATGCCGTTACAGGCGCAACAGGAGCAGGAACATCATTGTCCCAAACCACACATTTTACGTGGCGAGATAATAATTTTTCTCATTATAAAGCCTTTAATCATCAACATCTAGGGGAAATACATCAGACAGTTACCCATTTACAATCTGATTTTAAAGCAGAAATTAATTTCGTTCCAAATCGCGGAAATTTTTCAAGAGGAATTTTTGCAACAGCATACACAAAATTTTATGGTACTCTCAAGGAGGCAAAGACAATGTATAAAACCTATTATAAAGATGCTGAATTTACATTTATTTCTGATGAAGAAATTCATATGAAACAAGTCGTAAATACCAATAAATGTTTAATTCATTTGGTGAAACATGGAGATAAATTATTAATAACAAGTACGATTGATAATTTAACAAAAGGAGCTTCTGGACAAGCAGTACAGAACATGAATTTAATGTATGGATTCTCGGAAAGTGAAGGATTAAAACTTAAAGCAAACTACTTTTAAAAAATAATAAAAGCGAAAAATGAACCGAGCAATTTTTATGCGAACACATTTTACCATTAAAAAATAATAAAAGCGAAAAATGAAAATAGCAATTATAGGAACAGGAAACCTAGGGTGTTCAATCGCAAAAGGATTGATCACAACCAATGCCATTACAACATTATATTTAACCAAACGGAATCTTGATGATATCAAAGAATATGAAGGTTATAAAAATGTTTTTTTAACATCAAGTAACACTGAAGCCGTTAAAAATTCAGATATTTTAATATTTGCTGTACAACCAGCACATATGGAAAATATACTCATAAATATTAAGCCATTACTTCATGAAAATCATGTTTTGATATCTACCATTACAGGGTTTTCAATAGCAAAAATGGAAAGTATTATAGGAGAAGATAAAAACCTAATAAGAGCAATGCCAAATACTGCAATCGCAGTTGGTAAATCTATGACTTGTTTATGTAGCAATCAAAATGGAAAAAGCAGAATTAAACTAGCAGAATCAATATTTAATAGATTGGGGCATTCATTAAGTATTCCTGAAAGTCAAATGCAAGCAGCAACTGTAATCTGTGCAAGTGGTATTGCCTTCTGGATGCGTTTAATTAGAGCGACTACCCAAGCAGCAATTCAATTAGGATTTGATGCTAAGGAAGCACAGGAATTAGCGATGTATACAAGTGAAGGTGCAGCCAATTTGTTAATCACAAATGGCAATCATCCAGAAGAAGAAATTGATAGAGTTACAACTCCAAAAGGTTGTACAATTGAAGGTTTGAACGAAATGGAACATAAAGGATTGAGTTCTTCTTTAATTCAAGGAATGATCGCCTCTTTCAATAAAATTAACACCATTAAAAAAGAACAAATATGAGTTTATTCAATGTATATCCTTTGTATGATGTCACACCTGTAAGCGCAAAAGATGTTTATATTTATGATGATAAGGGTGATGAATATCTCGATTTATATGGAGGTCATGCGGTAATTTCTATTGGTCATTCACATCCAGAATATGTAAAAAATATTAGTGAACAAGTTAGTAAATTAGGGTTTTATAGCAACTCAATCCAAAACCCTTTGCAGGTTGAATTAGCTTCTAAATTAGGAGAATTGTCAGGTTGTCAAGACTATCAATTGTTCTTGTGTAATTCAGGAGCAGAAGCCAATGAAAATGCATTAAAATTAGCATCTTTTCACACCCAAAAGAAAAAAGTTTTAGCATTTACGAACGGATTTCATGGCAGAACTTCTGCAGCAGTAGCAGCTACAGATAGCCCAAACATTATTGCACCTATAAATGCACAGCAAGAAGTAGATTTTATTGAATTTGGAGATTTATTTAAAGCAGACTCGATTTTAAAAGAAAACAAAACTTGTGCTGTAATTGTAGAAATTATTCAAGGTGTAGGAGGTTTAGACGAAAGTACTGCTGAATTTTATCAAGGATTAGAATTGCTTTGTAAAAAATACAACACTCTTTTTATAGCAGACGAGGTTCAATCAGGATTTGGAAGGACAGGCGATTTTTTTGCATTTCAAAAATACAATATAACTCCAGATATTATTTCAATCGCTAAAGGAATGGGAAATGGTTTTCCTATAGGTGGAATTTTAATCCATCCAT
>CAWVTS010000107.1:0-8418 GCA_963933045.1 uncultured Lutibacter sp.
TTTGTCTTATCAATAAATCATTGAAAAGTATCTTACCTTATAAAGGTATAACTGAAAAAACCATCTCAATTATGAAATGGTTTTTTAATGATCTAAAAAATATTTAAGATTAATTTACCCCTTAATTACACTTCTAGATATTACAATTTTTTGAATTTCTGAAGTTCCTTCATAAATTTGAGTGATTTTAGCATCTCGCATTAAACGTTCAACATGATATTCTTTTACAAAACCATTACCTCCATGTATTTGAACCGCTTCAATAGTTTGTTCCATAGCAACTTTTGAAGCATATAATTTTGCCATTGCGCTAGATACGTCATAATTATTCCCTTGATCCTTATCCCAAGCACATTTCATTACTAAATGACGAGCAGCAGTAATTTCTGTGATCATATCTGCTAATTTGAAAGCAATCGCTTGATGATTACAAATTTCTGTGCCAAATGCTTTTCGCTCTTTAGAATATTTTAAGGCTAATTCATAGGCTCCAGAAGCAATTCCTAAAGCTTGAGCAGCAATTCCAATCCTTCCTCCAGATAATGTTTTCATTGCAAACTTAAATCCAAACCCATCTTCTCCAATTCTATTTTCTTTTGGAACTTTCACATCATTAAATTGAAGTGTATGAGTATCACTTCCTCTAATTCCTAATTTATCTTCTTTAGGACCTATATGAAATCCTTCCATACCTTTTTCCAAAATAAGAGCATTTATACCTCTATGTCCTTTAGCCCTATCTGTTTGTGCAATTACTAAATATACTCCAGCACGTCCACCATTAGTAATCCAGTTTTTCGTTCCGTTTAATAAATAATAATCCCCTTTATCCTCAGCAGTTGTTGCTTGTGAAGTTGCATCAGAACCAGCTTCAGGTTCGCTTAAGCAAAAAGCTCCAATTTCTTCTCCTCTCGCAAGTTTTGTTAGGTACTTTTGTTTTTGTTCTTCAGTTCCGTAACTTTCTATACCATAACAGATTAAAGAGTTGTTTACAGAAACCATTACTGAGGCAGAAGCATCAATTTTTGATAATTCCTCCATCACTAAGACGTATGAAATTGCATCCATACCACTTCCTCCATATTTTGGATCAACCATAAGTCCAAGAAAACCAACTTCTCCCATTTTACGAACTAATTCATCAGGAAATTCTTGTTTATTATCTCTTTCTATTACTCCTGGAAGTAATTCCGTTTGGGCAAAATCTCTTGCTGCATCACGAATCATTAGATGTTCATCTGTAAGGCTAAAATCCATAATATATAGACTGTTTATTTATAATTAATAATATTTTCAAAGATAGTCAATTTTAAAGAAAAAATTGATTAAAGTTGGAGGTGAATAAGTTGTAAAATGATTTGTATTTTTACTGAATGAATACTAAAAAAAAGTATGTAATTGGGCTGATGAGTGGAACATCTCTAGACGGTCTTGACTTAGTTTATGTTTCATTTGAAAAAAACATTAACTTTGTATTTAATATACTAGCAGCAAAAACGTATTCTTATTCTGATATTTGGGTACATAAATTAAAACGTGCTTTTAATAAAAATTTAAATGAACTTTCTGAATTAGATTTAGAGTATGGAGAGTCTTTAGGTAATTTAATAAACTTATTTATTGAAGAGTTTCAGATTGATAATATTGATTTCATTTCATCTCATGGTCATACAATTTTTCATAAACCAAATGAAGGTGTTACACTTCAGATTGGAAACGGCTTGGTAATTTCTCAGATTACGAACCAAAAAGTTGTTTGTGATTTTAGAACTCAAGACGTAAAATTTGGAGGTCAAGGTGCTCCGTTAGTTCCAATAGGAGACGAATTATTGTTTAATGAATTTCACTATTGTTTAAATTTAGGAGGGTTTGCTAATATATCTTTTAATTGTCTAGGTCAAAGGATGGCATTTGACATTTGTCCGGTAAATATTGTGCTAAATCACTATACTCGTAAAATTAATTTAGAATATGATGATGAAGGATCTATTTCATCAAAAGGAGAAATCAATAATCAATTATTAAATAGATTGAATAATCTACCTTTTTATCAAGATGAGAAACCTAAATCTTTAGGTTATGAATTTATTGTCACAGAAATTATTCCATTGATAGACGAGTTTTCATTAAGTACTGAAAATATTTTAAGAACTTTTATAGAACATATTGTAATTCAGATTTCAAATAAGATAAAATTTGAGGGGCAATTGTTGATTACTGGAGGAGGAGTATTTAATAAATTTTTAATCAAGCAATTAGAGAGTAAAGTTGAAAATCAAATAATCATCCCAAACGAATTGTTAATTAACTTCAAAGAGGCTTTAATTTTTGCTTTTTTAGGTTTGTTACGTGTTGATAATCAGGTCAATTGTTTAAAGAGTGTTACGGGAGCAAAAAAAGACCATAGTAGTGGTAAAATTTATAAGCCTTAATTTGATATATTTGTGATACTTAATATATTTAATGAAAGAACTACTAGAAAAATACGAAAATAAAAAACCAGAAATCGTTTTTCATTGGCAAGATCAAGAAACAGAAGCTGAAGGTTGGACAGTTATTAATTCTCTCCGAGGAGGAGCAGCAGGTGGCGGTACAAGAATGAGAAAAGGCTTGGATATGAATGAAGTTTTGTCTCTAGCGAAAACTATGGAGGTGAAATTTACAGTTTCAGGACCAGAAATTGGAGGAGCAAAGTCAGGAATTAATTTTGACCCAAACGACCCCAGAAAAAGAGGAGTTTTGGAGCGTTGGTATAAAGCAGTAACACCCTTATTAAAACATTATTACGGTACAGGAGGAGATTTAAATGTTGATGCGGATAAAGATGTAATTCCAATTACTGAAGATTGTGGAGTATGGCATCCGCAAGAAGGAATTTTTAATGGTCACTTTAAACCTACTGAAGCCGATAAAATTAATAGAATAGGTCAATTACGCCTTGGAGTAATTAAGATTATTGAAACTAAAATATTTTCACCAGACTTATCTAGAAAATATACAGTTGCAGATATGTTAACTGGATATGGTGTTGCGGAAGCAGTAAAACATTACTATGATATCTATGGAGGATTTATAGAGGGGAAAAGGGCTGTAGTTCAGGGTTTTGGAAATGTAGGTTCTGCTGCGGCATATTATTTAACGCAACTAGGAGCTAAAGTTGTAGGGATTATTGATAGAGATGGTGGACTGATTAATGAAGAAGGATTTTCTATGAATGAAATGACTGATTTGTTTCTTGGTAAAGATGGTAATAAATTGGTGGCAGAAAATATGATTCCATTTGAAGAAATTAATCAAAAAATATGGTCATTGACGGCAGAAATTTTTGTTCCTGCAGCGGCATCTAGATTAGTTTCAAAAGAACAAGTATCACAAATGATATCTTCAGGATTGGAAGTGATTTCTCCTGGAGCTAATGTTCCATTTGCAGATAAAGAAATATTTTTTGGACCTATAATGGAACACACTGATCAAAAAGTTAGTTTATTACCTGATTTTATTTCTAATTGTGGAATTGCGCGAGTTTTTGCTTATTTGATGGAAGAAAGAAGGTCATTACCCATGATTGATAAAGAAATTTTTGAAGACACATCCGATACTATTAAAAATGCATTAATTAAAACATATGCTAAAAATAGTAACAAAACTGAAATATGTAAAACTGCTTTTGAAATCGCATTAAAACAACTTATTTAAATTTAACTATATGGAAACTCTTATTATCATAATATTCGTTTTAGGATATTTAGCAATTGCATTAGAACACAATTTAAAATTAGATAAGCTAATACCAGCATTGGCTATGATGGCAATACTTTGGGCATTGGTTGCTTTTGGTATTGAAGCATATCCAAATTGGTTTGATTCTGGCGCACATGAGTTGATTAATGGAGAAGGTGGATTTTTAGTTATAGAAAGCGGAGAAAAACACCATTTACTCGAAGAGACATTATTACATCATTTAGGCAAAACCGCAGAGATTCTATTCTTCTTATTAGGCGCAATGACTATTGTTGAAATTATTGATTATTTTGATGGGTTTGCAACGTTTAAGAATTATATAAAAACACGGAAAAAGAAAAAGTTATTATGGATTTTTGCATGTTTAGCATTTGTTTTATCGGCAATTATAGATAATCTAACGGCTACGATTGTATTAATATCAATACTTCAAAAAATTATTAAAGACCGCAACACTCGTTTGTGGTTTGCAGGTTTAATTATTATCGCTGCAAATGCTGGAGGAGCATTTTCTCCAATTGGAGATGTTACCACAACAATGCTATGGATTGGCGGTAAAGTTTCTGCATTGATGCTGGTAAAATATCTATTTATTCCTTCTTTAATTTGTATGGTTGTTCCAGTAACAATTGCATCATTTATGAAACCATTTAAAGGTAAAATTGATAAGGTTGATGAAAATGAAAGTCAAAAATCTAAAAGTAAATATAGCTCAACAATGTTATATATCGGGTTAGGAGCAATTCTTTTTGTACCATTTTTTAAAACAATCACACATTTACCTCCTTATGTTGGTATGATGCTTTCATTGGCAGTTGTTGGACTTTTTGCAGAGTTATATAGTCGTTCAGAGTTTAGTATTTCAAGTGTTGTTGATAGAGAAGGAGATGATTCTGAAGGGCATCATAGTCCAGTACACACTTCATTATCAAAAATAGAAATGCCAAGTATTTTGTTTTTCTTCGGAATATTAATGGCAGTTGCAGCACTTGAATCTTTAGGTATCTTATTTTTAGGTGCAGAATCTTTAAAAGAAATAATTCCAAATACAGATGTTGTAGTGATGTTATTAGGTGTTGGTTCAGCAGTAGTTGACAATGTACCTTTGGTAGCGGCAAGTATGGGAATGTTCCAAGAACCTATTGACAATCCTTTATGGCATTTTGTAGCCTTTTCTGCAGGAACCGGTGGAAGTATGTTAATTATTGGTTCAGCAGCTGGTGTTGTGGCTATGGGTATGGAAAGGATAAATTTCATGTGGTATTTGAAAAAAATAGCATGGCTTGCGGCAGTAGGGTTTATTGCTGGCTCACTTGCCTTTATAGGAATGAGAGCAATTTTATAGTATAAAAAAAACTCGAGAATCTTCTCGGGTTTTTTTATACAACGAAGTAATTACAATTTCTAAACATTAATTTCGTTACAGTAACGTATATAAAAATAAGAAAATCAATGCAACAAGAAGCACAAGAAATTTTAGACGAAGCCTTATCAGATGAGAAAACATTATCTATTTATAATTTAATTATGGATGGTGGAATAGGAGGGCAGTTAGTCATCGCTATTTTATTAGTGTTACTAATTGCTGCATTATATATTTATTTTGAACGTGTATTTGCAATAAATGCTACTTCTAAAACGGATGATAATTTTATGAATCAGATAAAAGATCTAGTTTCGAATGGTAAATTAGATGCTGCAAAAGTTTTGTGTGCACAAACAAATTCTCCTGAAGCTAGATTAATTGAAAAAGGGATTTCTAGAATAGGAAAACCATTGGAAGATATTAATACCGCAATAGAAAGTGCAGGTACTCTTGAAGTTTATAAATTAGAGAAGAACGTAAGTGTTTTAGCTACTGTTGCTGGAGCTGCTCCGATGATTGGTTTCTTAGGAACTGTTATTGGTATGATTTTGGCATTCCATGAAATGGCTACAAGTGGCGGGCAAGCAGATATGGGAGCATTAGCAGGAGGTATTAATACAGCTATGACAACAACTGTTGCAGGATTAGTTGTTGGTATTATAGCTTACATCGCTTATAATCATATTGTTGTTAAAACTAATAAAGTGGTACATCAAATGGAGGCAAAAGCGGTTGAGTTTTTAGATTTATTAAACGAACCAGTATAATATGAAATTCAAAGGGAGAAATAAAGTAAGTCCAGAATTCAGTATGAGTTCCATGACTGATATTGTCTTTTTATTACTAGTCTTTTTTATGTTGACATCTAATGCCCCAAATGCCTTAGATATGATTTTGCCTACAGCTAAAGGGAAATCTACAAACACTAAAAATGTTTCAGTAAGTATTAAAAAGAATTTATCATATTACGTAAATGGTAAAAAAATTAATAAGTCTGGTATTGAAAATAAACTAAAAGAATTGTTGGGGAGAAATGAAAATCCAACCATACTTTTAAGGGCTGAAGAAAGCGTGCCTATTGAAAGGGTAGTTGGAGTAATGGATATTGCAAATAGAAATAGATTTAAAGTGATTTTGGCAGTCAAGCCTAAATAAATGAAAGGACTAGATACGATACATAAACGAAAGTCAGCAACAATAACAGCGATATTGATGATGATGTTATTGTTATGCATATTCTTTTTTGGATTAAAATATATGGACCCGCCAATAGAATCTGGAATTGCTGTTAATTTCGGAACTTCAAATGTTGGTAGCGGAACTATTCAACCTCTAGAACCTGTTAAAACTGAAGTAAACCCTGAGGTTGTTGAAAAAGTAGTTGAGGAAGTTGAACAAGATACATCTGCAGATGCAACTTTAGCAGAAGATGTTGTGACGCAGGAGTCAGAAGAATCTATCAGGATTAAAAAAGAACAAGCAGTCAAAAGAAAAGCAGCCGAAGCAGAACGTAAAGCTAAGGCAGAAGTTGATAGAAAAAAGAAAGAGCAAGAAGAGAAGAAACGTAAGTTAGATGAATTGATGGGTGGACTTAATAACTCTGATGGAAGTGCTTCTAGAGGAGAAGGAGATGATGCAATTGGAGGTGATAAAGGAAGTGCAGATGGCGACCCAAATGCTGATGGTTATTATGGAAATGTTGGAAGTGGCGGAAATGGTGATTATCAATTAGGAGATAGAAAAGCATTAAACCCACCAAAACCAAAGCATGATTGCAACGAAAAGGGTTTTGTAGTCGTTGAAATTGAAGTTGATGGAAATGGAAAAGTTGTAAAAGCCAAGAAAGGTAAAGGAACTCAAACAATTAGTCAGTGCTTAATTGATAGCGCTATAAAGGCTGCATTTAAAACTATTTGGGAGCCTTCTCCAAATAAAACACCAAAGCAAGTAGGTTATATAAAATATCGTTTTTCCTTTAAAAAATGACATATCAAGACACTTTAAATTGGATGTTTTCGCAATTGCCGATGTACCAAAATCATGGTAAAACTGCTTTTAAAAAAGACTTAACTAATAGTGTTTTGTTTTCTAAATACCTAAATTCACCAGAACAGAAATTCAAATCTGTACATGTAGCTGGAACCAACGGAAAGGGTTCTACAAGTCATATGATTGCTTCCGTTTTACAAGAAGCAGGATGTAAAGTTGGTTTATATACCTCACCACATTTAAAAGATTTTAGAGAACGAATTAAAATTAACGGTCAACCAATTTCAGAAAATGAAGTTGTTGGTTTTATTGCTGATAATAAACACTTTTTTGATAAAAATAAGTTGTCATTTTTTGAAATGACAGTTGGATTGGCATTTAAAAGTTTTGCAAATCATAATGTAGATATTGCTATTATTGAAGTTGGTCTTGGAGGTAGATTAGATTCTACAAATATTATTTCTCCATTAGTTTCTGTAATTACGAATATTGGATTTGATCATACACAAATGCTTGGTAATACACTCCCAGAAATAGCTTATGAAAAAGCGGGGATTATTAAAACGAACGTACCAGTTGTTATTGGCGAATATCAAAAAGAAATTCATTCCGTTTTTTACAATAAATCGATTGACAGTTATTCAAGTTTGTTTCTTGCAGAGCAAAATATTAGGGATGACTATTTATCTGATTTAAAAGGAAGTTATCAATCAAAGAATATAAAAACGGCTGTTCAAACAATAAGAGTCTTGCAAGATTTAGATTTTTCAATTACCGAGTCTCAAATTAAAAAAGGTTTATTAAATGTTGTTCATAATACTGACTTATTAGGACGTTGGCAAGTATTGAATACGAGTCCTATGACAATTTGTGATACAGCACATAATAAAGAAGGGTTAGGCTATGTAATGGATCAATTGCTAGAATTGAAATATGAGAATTTACATATAATATTAGGCGTTGTTAATGATAAGGATTTAGAAACTGTTTTACCATTGTTTCCAAAAGACGCTCACTATTATTTTTGTAAACCTAATATTCCTCGTGGTCTAGATGCAACTATTTTGAAAGATAAATCTAATCAGTTTAACTTGATTGGAGACGTTTATTTATCTGTTAATAAAGCATTTGAAACTGCTCAAAAAAATGCTTTACCAAATGATGTTATTTTTATTGGAGGCAGTACATTTGTTGTTGCAGAAATTGTTTGATATTTTTCTTTAAAAACTTTGTTAGAATCAAAAACTCACTTATATTTGCATCCGCTTAGGGCAATTAGCTCAGTTGGTTCAGAGCACCTCGTTTACACCGAGGGGGTCGGG
>CAWVTS010000108.1:0-8393 GCA_963933045.1 uncultured Lutibacter sp.
ACGTATTATTGATTCGATTAAGAATACGGCTCCATTTGGCTTTTTATTCTTTAAAAAAGCCATTCAATCTTGGGTGAAAGTTAAACTATGGATACCTTCTATTATAAGAAAAGAACTTAATTATAAAGGGAAGATGATTTTTTCTGAACACCATGAATCGCACGCTGCAGGAGCTTTTTTTACGTCACCATATAAAGAGAGTGCTATTGTAACAGTGGATGGTGTGGGTGAAAAAGCTTGTATTACGATAGGTTATGGGAAAGATAACCACGTAAAAATTTTAAAAGAACAATATTATCCACATTCTTTCGGATTGTTATATAGTGCTTTTACCCAATATTGCGGATTTAAAATTAATTCTGGAGAATATAAATTAATGGGGTTAGCCCCCTATGGAAAACCTATTTATAAGAAACAAATATTAGAAAATTTAGTTACTATTTCTAAAAAAGGGGAAGTTTCATTAGATATGAAGTACTTTTCTTTTGATACAGGTAAAACCACTATAAATAATCATTTTTGTACTGTATTTGGCAAACCAGCTAGAAAAGCAGAAGAAAAAATGTCTGATTTTTATTGTGATATAGCAAGTTCAATCCAATCTGTAACGGAAGATTTTATGGCAACATTACTTGAATACGCTAAAGAAATAACAAACACTGAAAATGTCTGTTTATCTGGAGGGGTTGCTTTAAATTGTAAAGCAAATGGAGAGTTATTGAAAAGAAACATATTTAAAAACATATGGGTTCAACCAGCTGCTGGCGATAGTGGTGGCTCAATGGGATCTGCATTTGTTGGATATTATAACTATTTGAAAAAAGAAAGGAAGCAAATTGAAGACAGTTTAAAAAAACAAATTTATTTAGGAAGTAGTTTTTCAGATTTAGAAATTGAGCAAGTACTAAAAAAGTATAATATAGTTTATGGTAAAAAGGATGATTTAGATTTGTTAGAGATCGTATCTGAAGAGTTGAAGAATAAAAAAATAGTAGGGTGTTTTCAAGGAAGGGCTGAATTCGGACCAAGGGCACTAGGAAATCGAAGTATTTTAGGGAGTCCTTTGTATGCAGATATGAAAGAACATATTAATATAAAAATAAAAATGCGCGAAGGTTTTAGACCCTTTGCTCCGGTTGTATTAGAAGAAAAAAAAGAAAACTGGTTTGAAATGGAGGGCTCATCAAAGTATATGCTTTTTACTTTTAATGGGAAAAATAAAGGTGAAATTCCTTCTTGTATTCATGAAGATAATACAGCTAGAGTCCAAAGTTTACAGCAAGAAGATAATGAGTTTTTACATAATTTAATTTCAGTGTTTGAGAAAAAAACAGGATGTCCTATTTTAATAAATACATCTTTTAATATTAGAGGAGAGCCTATTGTTAATTCACCTTTTGATGCCTTAAACTGTTTTTTTCGCACTCACATGGATGTTTTAGTACTTCAAAATTATGTAGTATTCAAAGAAGACAATAAACAGCCACATAAACAATTTTTAAAAAAGATAGATTTTGAACTCGATTAAAAATACTTTAAAAAGCATAATAGAGAATACAAGTCAGCGAAAAAAACAACGTCAATTTGGTTGGCTATTGATGGTTATTTGTTTCATAATTCTTTTTCTCTCTCTAAAAAAAGAAGGATTATATTTTGATGTTCTTCAAAAGAAGATTAGTATTGCTATAAGTATAATTGCATTAATTACTTTTTTAGTACCCAAACTATTTTACCCATTTCTTTTTGGGTGGTTGTTATTAGGTGCTTTTTTAGGAGCAATAAGTTCTTTTATAGTATTAAGTGTTATTTATTATTTGTTTTTAACACCGATAGTGTTTTTAGGAAGGTTAAAACATAAGTCTAAGGCTGGGTGGATAACTAAAGAAGAATCGATTAACTACGAAAAGTTATATTAAATGAAAAAAACAGATATCTTTATTGAGCTCATACGCTTTTTAATGCAGCGTAAAAAATATTGGCTTATCCCTATAATTATTGTGATGATATTGTTGATGGGATTGATTATTCTTACAGAAAATTCTGTAATATCTCCGTTTGTATATACGTTGTTTTAGAACTATTTATTTTCTGTCGTTTTTTAAAGTTCGGAACGAACTGCTCTATAATTTTTTCGGCAACAAGTTTATTTGCGTATTCATTTGTGTAATAAAAATCATTGTAAATAGTGCTTTCTATATTATTGAAAACAATACTAATGTCGTGAAAGGAGATATCTTTTTTAAGTAGAATCTTTTTTTTCAAATGCGAATTCATTTTTTATAGACTTTAGCATTGTACTAATATTTTTAGAACTGAAAAATACTTTTATTTTTTTCCGCGGTCAAATTATATTCCTGTTTCTGTTGGTGTGATTATTGGAATTTTTGGCTCGCTTGAATTTTTGGTTAGAAAGGAAGATTCAACCTCATTAACTCCATTATAAAAAATAACAAGATTAGGCATGCTTCTTTTAAGAAGTTCTTTTTGAAGTAATATGTTTTCAATATTTCTTTAGTATTAGATATACCCAAAATTTGAAACTGATAGTTTTTTATTCGGAATTTTTTTGTTGATAATTTGAAATTTCTGAAGGGATACTATGCTCATCTCTGGCTTCTGTATAATACATTGTGGAACCGCCGAAACAAAATACTTTTATAACTTCTGTATTGTTTTGTTGGTTAAAGTTTTTTGAAAGTCTAGTTCCTTTAGTATTAATCGTGTTATGTTTACCATTAAAGGTTTCTACTTTGTAATGAACATAAGGAACTATAATCAGATTTTATAACAAATAAATTTCTCAAATTAGATGATTAGGAATGTTTCTATAAGCTTTTAACTTTATAATGGCTTCAGTTATTTTTTATAAGCAATCTTCGCTCTCGAATGTGTAAACCCCTAAAATAACTTTAATAAATATAAAAATGAAGAGAATGTTATGAAAGATGACCACAAATAATTTAAAAGAACTCTTATGAATAATATATAATAGGTTGTGTTATTATTTGTTTTGAAAATAAAGGGTTTTTCGAAAAAGACACTTTTTCTAGAGTACGATAAAAGTGTAATTTAATTAAGGATGCTAATTTTTATTTCTTTTTTTTTAATAATGGATTTCACACTTATACATCCTGCGGTAATCTAGATTTAATCTTGTAAAATAATTTTTTAGTTCATTGTAAATTTAGAATATTAGGAATCCATAAGAGACATTTTTTTAGATAAAATTTTCTTTTCCATAAATTTTATACCAAAAAGAGTTACTAAAAAGTTGAAAACGGAGGTGCAATAAGTGCTAATTATTTATAATAAAGCGGGTTTTATTGTTTCCATTGTAAAGCGTAAATTATAAAAAGTATTCTTTATGTTGCTTGAATTGAAATTTTTGATGTTAAAAACGATGTTGTCAAGTTTAAAAAATACCTTTATTAGGTTTTAACTAATGTAGTATTCTTTTAATTATTAAATAAAATTCTATTTTTCTACTTTTAAATATCTTCCAAAGGGGTATATTTGGTTTGGTCTTATTAAAATAAACAATTTATTATAAATAGGAATAATGTTTAAGGAAATAGAAGCATCGATATAAAAACAAACCTTTGTTTAAAAAAACATATTTGTCAACCATAAAAACATATATTTTAATATCAGTAATAACATTTTTATTACTTGAGGTTGTATTGGCCGTTTATATTCGGGGAGCTAAACTGAAAATAGAACTACCAACATATACACTTCAGAATACTCAAAATTTTTGGTTTGATTTAAATAAAAATTATGGGACTGCTCATTTACCAAATCACTCGTATCGGCAAAAAAAAACTTGTTTTGATGTATTGTATACATCAAACTCGAGTGGTTTTCGAGATGTAGAGCGTAAAGTAAAGGAACAAGAAAAAAGAGTGGTAGCCTTGGGGGATTCTTTTACTGAAGGAATTGGTGTTAAAGAGCAAAGTAGGTTAACAAATTTACTGGAAAAGGAGAATAATATACCTCATATAAACTTTGGAATGGCGGGGAATTTTGGGACAACTCAATATTACTTGTTATATAAGACCTTAGCGATTAAATATACGCATGAGGCAGTTCTGGTTGGTATTCTGCCTTCAAACGACTTTATAGATAACGACTATGAAATAAATGTAAAAACTAAGCCAAATCGATATCAACCTTTTTTGCATGGGGAGTATCCAAATTACACAATAAAATATCTGTTAGACAGTATACACAAATCAAAAGCTAGACCGTATAAACGAAAATTTATAGTCAAGGTATTGAAGAATTTCACAAACTCTTATAACATGCTCTCTTATATAAGAGCTAGAAGAAAAATAGGAACAATCCCTAAAGGCAAACTTTTGTCTCCTTCTAAAATACCTAGTTATTTTAACTATTCACAGAAGCAGTTAAATGGTATGCGATATGCAATAGAGGAAATAAAAAAAATTGCTGGAAATCGTTTTGTAATGGTCTATAGTATTCCTATTCTTAAAGAAGTAAACGCATACCGAAAACACGGTAAAAACCCTTTAGGTGTTGATTTAAAAACAATTTGTACTGCTATAGGCGTTGAATATTTAGACTTATTACCCCAAACAGAAAGTTTAACAATCCAAGAATGTGAAGAATTATTTTTATCATGTGATGGCCATTGGAGTGAAAAAGGAAATGCTTTTGCAAAATCTAAAATTCAATCTCATTTTACATACTATAAAAAATGATTTTTTTTCTAAAAAAGTATAAAGATCAACTTTGGTTATTAGCGTTTTGGGTTTTAATTATATTTATAATAAATCCTTTAGGAGATTTTTCTTTAAATGACGATTGGTGTTATGGAAAATCGGTGAAGACATTGTATGATAGTGGGTATTTAAAAATTTATAATTGGGGTGAAATGACTTTAGTAGGTCATGTATATTGGGGATATTTTTTCACGAAAGTATTTGGTTTCTCTTTTACCGTACTGCGTTTTTCAACTTTAATTATGAGTTTTGCGACAATTTTGGGAATTTATGAACTTTGTAAAATCGCTAATTTACCAAAATGGATGGCAATGTTTAGCACATTGTTATGCCTTATGAATCCTATTTTTTTATCGTTATCGTTTTCCTTTATGACAGACATTCCTTTTTGTTGTTTAACAATATGGGTCTTTTTCTATTTTGCTAAAGCAATAATAGATGATACAGGTAAGTCGTTGTATTGGGCCATTTTTTTCATTTGTTGGGCATTTCTTATTCGTCAATTAGCATGGGTATTCCCAGTAGTTTGGCTATTTACGGTATTATATGTCAAAAAGAAAAATAAGAGAAATTTGATAAGAGCCATAACACCTTTATTAGTTTTAATAATTTTTTCTTTTCTTTTTTCATATATAATGGAAGTAAATGGATTATTACAAGACCGCTATAACTCCAAATTTAAATTATTATTAGACACAATTATTAACTTTGACAGGGGGGTGTTTTTAACTATTTTTAATTATTTGTTAAGAAGTTTGTCTTATGTAGGATTTTTATTAGCTCCAATACATATTTTTTATTTCAATAGGTATACGTTTAAAGGATATAAAATTTCAGCAATTATATATACATTAATTGTTACTTCTTTACTATTGGTTACAGGAAATGCATTACCTAGTTTAGATAATGTTTGGATTGATTTTGGAATTGGACCTACATTGCTATTAGACCATTATGGAAATGTTAAATCTACTCCTTATATAAAAGCTCCTAGCTTATTTTGGGAAGTTATAACTGCCATTGGCGTATTTTCTAGTGTTACTTTAATTTTTCATGCTAAGAAAATGATAACTTCTGTGTTTTTGAAAAAAAATATTTCACCTCTTGTAGTATTGTCTTTTGTGTTTTTTATTGTCTATTTGAGCCCTTTCTTAGTGATTGGCTTATACGATAGGTACTTATTGCCTATATTTCCGATAGTAGTTGTGTTTTTGGGAGCTAATTATAAGCAAGAACCTAAAAGAGTATTCAAAAATATTTCGTTAATTTTTCTTGGATTATTAAGTCTTTTTTCTGTGTTAGCCACTCATGATTATTTATCATGGAATCGCGTACGGTGGCAAATAGTTAATGAACTAATCGCTAAAGAGATTCCTAAAAATCATATTCAAGGTGGTGGAGAGTATACTGCTTGGTACTTTTTTTCAGAAAAAGACGAAAAATGGTGGGAAAAGGTAAAGCCAGTATATTCATTAGTATTTCATGCTACTCCAGAGGATGATATTATTAAAGAATACTCCTATAGTCGATGGTTTCCCGGGAAGTCGATTATCTATTTAACTTACAATGAAAGCTTAGATAAAGAATTGCAATGACTCGATAAATAAGAAGATTATTGTTGTAAATATTGGTGATATTTTAAATGTAAAAATAGTGATATGATTTTTGATTATTAAAAATGGGGTCAAACATTGAATATTGATAAAAAAAATATTAGAACTCAAAACCTTACCCGTTTCTCTTTCCAAATATACAATTGCCAAAGCTATTAATCATACACGGCTTAAGTTCACATTTTAATAAAAAGATTAAATTTAAGCAATTCATCAGAAAGAATAAAAGAGAGGATTAAGATTTTTATACACAATGAAGCTTTTGACTCCGACAACATTGATAATCCCCACTCTTTTCTACTATAAATCACTTTCGATTCTGTGCGATCTAGATCTCGTTTTCAAGTTGTTGTGAGTCAAGTCGTTTATTCTTTTCTAGATTTCTTCATTTACATTTTTAGCCAATACAAAAGGCACACAAAAAGGTGTCAATTTTTGAGATGAGGTATCAATTAATTTAAAAACGAAACATAGTTATCAATAAAGATAATACAGGTGTTATTCGTACTAGTATATAACAGAATCAAAAAGAATAATAAAGCACTTGTGTTAGATTTTTTTTGCGGTTCTAAGCTTTATTTTAATTCATCTTGTTCTGGTTGGCTATGTCTGGAATAATAACCATATTTTTCTTCTTTACTTTCTTTGGTATTATAACCTATATTCCAAACTAGACCTATAATATAGGTGCTAAATATTACTGTTCCTACTGCAAACATTACTATATTCATAATAACGATTTAATATTCATAGTAAATATAATTAATTCAAATTTGAAAATACCATCTTAGAAAAAAGATTTAAACCACAGAGATAGATTCATAATTATAAGCTATCAATTTTATATTTATTACAGAAGTTAAGAATTAATAATTAGGGTAAATCTCTAACTAGGTGCAGAGTAAGGTGTCCTAAGACAAGGAAAACATGCTCTACAGGTATCTTTGTCAATCCAGGTTATTGCGACAGTGGTAAACAAAAAGCTTCTCCTCCAAGTATAGAAAGCACTCTTTTAAATAACAAATTAAGCCTTATTTAGCAACAGATAGATACCGCTTTTTTAATGTTTCAAATCCTGCTAGATGAATTTGATGTGGATGATATTTATCGAAAATATAAAGGAGAAGATTCTAAAGAAGAAATCACCATTTTAGGAGTATATGATTTAACAATAGTAAGACTGAAAAACTAATTGTAATAGATTTTAATTAATTGTCTTGGAACAGGCATATAGAGACTAGAAGAAAAGTGGTTTTGTTAAGTAGTAAGTCCTACAAAAGAAAAGATGTGAGACTAAAAAGACTTGTATTTAAAATTCATTCAGGATTTAGAGTATTTCTTCACAACAGTACTAAAGTTAAAACAAGCAACTGTGTATAGAAGATTTCAGAGAGTAAAGAAGAGCATTCAGTTTGCTATTGCTTAGAACTACGTTTAGAGACACCCTTTTTAATACAAGAATAAAAGAAAAAAACTATGATTATTTTAGAATTGCCCTAATATTCTGTGATGCGAGTCATGCAGGCGCATTAAGGGAGATTAGTTAAAAGAAAGGAGGTGAAGAAGTCATGAAATCAAAGAATAAATCGTCTGCTTAAAAGGTTCATTTTAGCCTTTTTCTCTGTGCTATTATTTAAAAGTAATTAGGAATTATTCATATTTGTGTCATTAAAGAATTTATTTTAAGATTGCATTCTTTTTCTTATTGGTAAAACTTCATATTATTTATTGAATATCATATAAAAACACTATTTTGCTTATTTTTTACAAAATAATCCCATTTACTAGTATGAAAAATACTCATTACTTAAAACAAATTGTTACAATCATAATTTTTTTTTGCACTTTGCAAGGTTTCTCGCAAATACCTGTTGGGTATTATGACTCCTCATCAGGACTTACAGGCAATGAGTTAAAAAGTGCACTGCACCAAACTATTAATAATCACATTGAGTTTCCTTATTCGTCTTCTGATAAAGATGTGTGGGATATTTTAAAAGAAGCAGATCGAGACCCTACTAATGCGAATAACGTAATA
>CAWVTS010000109.1:0-8355 GCA_963933045.1 uncultured Lutibacter sp.
AAAAGAATCGTGTAAATAGTAAAACTGAGGATTTTCTTCATTTTGGTAAATTTTCATTCAAAACACCTATAAATCTTTAATTAGAATCCCTTATTTAAAACATATGCTGCATCATTCCAGCGTAATTCTTGTTTGAATCTATACAAATCAGTTTTTTCATCAATTAACAAAAATTCAATATCCATCATCTCCGCAAAATCTTCTAATTGCTCTGCTGATAAATTTTGGCTATATCCTGTATGATGCGCTCCTCCTGCTAAAATCCAAGCTGAAGCTGCTGTTTGTAAATCTGGCTTGGCATCCCAAAGTACACGAGCAACAGGAAGATTTGGCATATCATGTTCAATTTCTAATGCCTCCACTTTATTCACTAATAATCTAAAACGGTTCCCCATATCAACAACAGATGCGTTTAGTGCATTTCCTGCACCAGCATTAAACACCAATCTTGCGGGGTCATCTTTACCTCCAATTCCTAATGGATGCACTTCAACGTTAATATTTCCTTTGGCAATTGACGGACAAATTTCTAACATATGAGAACCTAAAACAGCAGGTTTGTCAGGATTAAAATGGTATGTATAATCTTCCATAAAACTATTTCCTCCTTCTAAACCACTTGCCATTACCTTCATGGTTCTAACCAAAGCAGCTGTTTTCCAATCACCTTCTCCTCCATATCCAAAGCCACTTGCCATTAGTCGTTGTGTAGCAATTCCTGGTAATTGTTTCATACCATGCAAGTTTTCAAACGTATTTGTAAATGCGGTAAACCCTCCATCGGTTAAAAATGCTCTTAAACCAATTTCAATTTGAGCTGAATCTCTTAAAGCAAAGTGTTTTTCAGCGCCAGAAACAATATTTTTAGCTAAGGCATAATTATCTGCATATTCCTTAATTAAGTCATCAACTTCCTTATCTGTTACTTGGTTTATGAATGGTGTTAAATCTCCTAACCCATACCCATTTACTTCGTAGCCAAACTTAATTTGAGCAGAAACTTTATTCCCTTCTGTAACCGCAACCTGGCGCATATTATCTCCTAAACGTGCTACTTTCATCGTTTTAGAATCTGAAACAGCAACAGCTACCCTACACCAGTCATCCACTTTTTTAATAACACCTTCATTCTCCCAATGACCCACTACTACTTTTCTATTCATACGCATTCTGGAAGCAATAAATCCAAATTCTCTTCCTCCGTGAGCAGATTGATTTAAATTCATAAAATCCATATCAATTGTTCCCCAAGGAATATCTCGATTAAATTGAGTGTGTAAATGCAAAAATGGTTTTGCCAAGGCCTGTAAACCAGCTATCCACATTTTTGCAGGTGAAAACGTATGCATCCACGTAATTAAACCAACACAGGCATCATTGTTATTTGCTTCTTTACATAATTGATGAATCTCATCGGCAGTTTTAACAACTGGTTTAAAAACAACATTTACAGAAATTGTTGCCTTGTTGTTATACTCTCTTGCTATTTTCTGAGAATGTTCAGCTACTTGTCTTAAGGTTTCTGGACCATATAAATGCTGACTACCAGTCACTAACCAAACGTCATTTTGTTTTAAATTAATCATTTTTTTATTAATTATATTATTATGATAAATAAATGTAAAGTCCGATAACTACTGCTACTATAATATATCCTACTGGTTTTAAATATTTCCAAGGTGTAATATCGACTTGCTTTGTATATTCTTGAGTGTAGTCTGTTGCTCGTGGTTTTAAATAACTTACGACAAACATGATAATTATGGTTAACATAAACAGTATTCCCATAATATGTAAGAAACTTATATCCGGTTTGATTACATATAAGGTAATTAAGTAGCTTACGACACTAAACAAAAGAGCAATATTTGCTGCTTTTCCTGAAACTCTTTTGGAGAATATCCCTACAATTACAATGGCCAAAATGGGTACACTATGCGTACCGTTTAGCTCTTGTAAATAGGTGAAAATTCCTCCTTGAACGCCATACAATAAGGGAGCTATTCCCATAGAGAACAAAGCTAAAACAATACCGAATGTTTTTCCCGCCTTTACAACTTGCTTTTCTGATGCATTTTTGTTAAAATATTCTTTATAGAAATCAAGTCCGAATAAAGTAACAGAACTATTTAAAGCACTGTTAAAAGAACTTAAAATAGCACCAAAAAGAACAGCTGCAAAAAAACCGATAAATGCTGCAGGTAATACCTTTTTAACTAGCATTGGATAAGCTTCATCTGCATTTGATAAATCTCCATTAAAAATATAAAAGGCTATAATACCTGGTAATACCACTATAAAAGGTCCTAGTATTTTAATGAAAGCAGCTAATAAAAGACCTTTTTGACCTTCCTTTAAATTTCTAGCACCAAGTGCTCTTTGAATAATGGCTTGATTCGTACCCCAATAATAAAAGTTTACTATAATCATACCTGTAAAAAGTGTCCAAAAAGGAACATCAGAATCTGGCCCACCAATAATATCAAATTTTTCGGGAAGTGCAGTTGTTAATATATTTAAACCTGTAAACACATTTCCATCTCCAATAAACATTAAACCAAAAATTGGAATTAACGATCCTCCAATTATCAAACCTACAGCATTGATAGAATCAGACACCGCCACTGCTTTTAAACCTCCAAAAATGGCATAAATACTACCAATTATTCCAATTGACCAAACAGTAACCCAAAGTGCACTTTCAGCACCCATCCCTAACGTTTCGGGAATATCGAACATGGTATTTATTGCCAATGCTCCAGAATACAATACTGTCGGCAACATGGATATCGCATACCCCAATAAGAATAATAATGAGACAATAGTTTTTGTCGTTTTTCCGTATCGTTTTTCTAAAAATTGAGGAATTGTAGCAATACCACTTTTAAGATATTTAGGAAGCAATATAAAAGCTGTAAAAACCATTGCAATTGCAGCAACAACTTCATAAGCCATAATTGGTAACCCATCTCTAAAAGACACGCCATTCATTCCGACAATTTGCTCGGTAGATAAGTTGGTTAATAATAACGATCCTGCTATAATTGGACCCGTAAGACTTCTACCTCCTAGGAAATAGCCATCAGATGAATTCTCATTCGTTTTTCGAGTGGACCACCACGCTATAACAGCCACAAGTAATGTAAATGCAACAAAAGATAAAATACTCATATTATATATTTTAGTTAGTTTTTATTTTATTAGCAACCCTGACCGTAATACGCGTCTTTACCATGTTTACGTTCGTAATGTTTTTTAATTAATGAATCCTTTAATCGTGGAGCATTTGGATTAATTTGTAAGGTTAAATAGGCCATTTGCGCAACCGTTTCTAACACTTTACTGTTATATACTGCTTTAGAAGCCGTTTTACCCCAGGTAAACGGACCATGATTCCCTATCAAAACCATTTCTACCTCTTTATGAGAAATGTTTTTATTTTTAAAACATTCTAAAATTTGAATACCTGTATTGTGTTCATAATTACCTTTGATTAGATCATCACTCATAGGCGGAGCGCAAGGAATATCAGCTGTTAAATGGTCTGCATGCGTAGTTCCAAAAATTGGAATATCTAATTGCGATTGTGCCCAAGAAACCGAATACATGGCATGGGTATGTGCAATACCTCCAATATCATCCCAATTTTTATATAAAAAGGCATGTGTTTTTGTATCAGAAGACGGTCGCATTTCACCCTCTATTATGTTATTATCGAAATCTAAAATAACGATATCTTCCGGTTTTAAAACTTCATATGCAACACCACTAGGCTTTATTGCAAATACCCCTTTTTTCCGATCAACAGCACTTACATTTCCAAAAGTGTAGATTACCAGCCCCAACTCATTTAACTCCATATTGGCTTGGTAACATTCCTGTTTTAATAATTTATATTCACTCATTTTATAGGTTTTTTATAATATGTTTTTCAATGGTAACACCCAATGTGTTGTAACGTTCATATACTTGTTTATAAGCTGCTGCATTTGCCATATTAGGTTGATATATTGTTTCAAATGGGCTTGCCATTACATTCATTGCTGCAAAAGTATCTTCGTGTAAATTGGCCGCAACAGCTCCAAAAATGGCAGCTCCTAATGCGCAAGCCTGTTCAGATTTTACCACTTTAATTGGCATATTTAAAACATCAGACATCATTTGCATGATAAAAG
Organism: uncultured Lutibacter sp.; assembly: GCA_963933045.1. GTDB lineage: Bacteria > Bacteroidota > Bacteroidia > Flavobacteriales > Flavobacteriaceae > Urechidicola. Next base: position 4,176 of record CAWVTS010000109.1, read on the forward strand.
GTGATTTTTGTGCAATACCGCCAATAGCAATAACTCCTTTAATTGGAATTCCTTCGTTAATAAATCTATCAGCAATTTTCTTTGCTCCAAAACAAGTAGCTTCTACCAAGGCTCTAAATACTTTAGGAGAAGTACTTCCTAAATTTAATCCTGAAATGACACCTTTTAAGTTCTGATTGGCATCTGGTGTTCTTCTACCATTCATCCAGTCCAAAGCTAATTCTCCTGAAGCTCCTATTGGTTCTTTTGAAGCTTCTTCACTTAATTTAGGAATTAAATTTCCTAAAGCTTCATCTATTAATTTTATTTTTGTTGCTGCATCTATTAAAGTTGAATTTCCGATAAGTTCTTTTATAGGCCACGATAGCAATCTATTGTACCAAGCATAAATATCTCCAAAAGCAGATTGACCTGCTTCTAAACCTAACATACCAGGAATTACAGAACCGTCTACCTGCCCGCAAATACCTTTCACCAAATGTTCTTCCTCACTTTTAGGAGTTACCAAAATATCACAGGTTGATGTTCCCATTACTTTGGTTAAATAGTAAGGTTCTATATTTACACCAACAGCGCCCATATGACAATCAAAGGCTCCTACTGCTACTACCACCGAAGTTGACAAACCAAGGCGATCTGCCCATTCTTCAGATAATTTCCCTGCGGAAACATCTGAAGTTTGAGTTTCTGTAAATAATCTTGATGTCAAGCCATCTAAAATCGGATCCAATGCTATGAAGAAATCATTTGGTGGCAAACCTCCAAATGACTCATGCCATAAAGCTTTATGACCTGCTGCACAACGACTTCGTTTCATATCGGAAACATTGTTTCCTCCAGTTAATAAAAACGGAATCCAATCACAATGTTCAACCCAAGAATAAGCTTCTTTTAAAACGTCTTTATCAGCTCTTGAAACATGTAAAATTTTAGACCAAAACCACTCTGAAGAATAAATCCCTCCTTCAAACTGCGAATAATCTACATCCCAATTTTTACACAATTCATTAATTTCATCGGCTTCTTTGATCCCCGTATGATCTTTCCATAAAACAAACATAGCATTCGGATTTTCTTCAAAGCCTTCAATCAACGCCAACGGTGTTCCTGTTCTATCTACCGCCACTGGTGTTGAACCTGTCGTGTCTATACCAATTCCTACAATATTATTTCTTACTTCATCATCAACTTGTGTCAATGCATTCTTAATAGTATTTTCAACGCCTTCAATATAATCTAATGGATGTTGTCTGAATTGATTTTTTGATGGATCACAATATTTTCCTTCTTTCCAACGTGTATAATAATGAACAGCCGTAGCCAATTCTTCACCTGTTGCTGTATTTACAATTAAGGCTCGAACCGAATCAGAACCAAAATCCATACCTATTGCATATTTCTGAGTATTCATAACGTATAAATTATACTTTATTAATTTCCTTTTTGATAATCAGCCAAAAATTGAGCTAATCCACTATCTGTTAGAGGATGTTTTAACAATCCTAAGATTGATGATAAAGGACCTGTCATAACATCTGAACCAATTTTAGCACAGTTAATCACATGCATTGTATTCCGAATAGAGGCTGCTAATATTTGTGTTTCAAATCCGTAGTTGTCATAAATCTGTCTGATTTCTGAAATTAAATGCAAACCATCAGTTGAAATATCATCCAATCTTCCTAAAAAAGGAGACACATAAGTTGCTCCTGCTTTTGCAGCTAACAAAGCTTGTCCTGCAGAAAACACCAACGTTACATTGGTTCTAATTCCTTTATCTGTAAAATACTTACATGCCTTTACACCATCTGCAATCATAGGTAATTTCACTACAATTTGAGGGTGTAAAGCAGCAAGTTCTTCTCCTTGTTTTACCATTCCGTCAAAATCTGTCGCAATTACTTCTGCAGAAACATCACCATCTACAGCATTACATATATCTAAATAATGTTTTAAAATATTTTCTGCTCCTGTAATTCCTTCTTTAGCCATAAGTGATGGGTTTGTTGTAACGCCATCTAAAACGCCTAATGCCTGCGCCTCTTTAATTTGCTCTAAATTTGCTGTATCTATAAAAAACTTCATTTTTCTACCGTTTGTTTTATTAATTTCATTACTTGTTCAAATACATTTTCTCCATTAAACCCAAACTTTTCATCTAATACTGATGCTGGTGCTGAATATCCAAAATGATCTAAGCCAAATACTTTTCCTCTGTTACCTACTAAACCCTCTAAGTTTACTGGTAAACCTGCTGTTAAACCAAAAGCAGGCTTGTTTGCTGGAATACTACTTTCTTGATATGCTTGTGATTGCAATCTGAAAATTCCTTCTGAAGGAACTGAAACTATTTTTGCTTTTATATTTTCTCTTTCTGCTAATAATTTAGCACCTTCAATTAAAGTTGCAACCTCTGAACCGTTTGCTATTAAAACAACATCTGGGTTTTCAATATCTTGTACAGTATAACCTCCTTTTTCTGCTGCTAATGCATCTTCATATCTTGATGATGAAACAGTTGGTAAATCTTTAATCCCTTGACGAGATAAAATTAATCCTGTTGGTGTTTTGGTATTCTCCATTGCCATTTTCCAGGCTACATTTGTTTCTGCAGAATCTGCGGGACGTAATGCTGTAAAACAAGGATCTCCACTGTGATTTTTTAATTTTTCTAACAAACGAATTTGCGCTTCCTGCTCAATTGGCTGGTGTGTTGGACCGTCTTCACCTACTCTAAAAGCATCGTGTGTCCAAACATATTTCACAGGTAATTCTTGAATAGCACTCATTCTAATTGCTGGTTTCATATAATCTGAAAACACAAAGAATGTTGCTACTACTGGAATTACACCTCCGTGTAATGCAATACCATTTGCTATTGCAGCCATTGTTAATTCAGCTACTCCTGCTTGTAAAAAGGCTCCTGAGAAATCGTTCTTTTTTATCGCATGTGTTTGCTTTAAAAAACCATCCGTTTTATCACTATTAGATAAATCGGCTGAAGAAACAATCATATTCTCCACATTTTGAGCTAAATAACCCAATACGTTTGCTGAAGCTGCTCTAGTTGCCAATCCTGCTTTGTTTATTACTGATTCAAAATCTAAATCTGGTAATTTACCTGCTAAAAAGCCGTCTAGTTTTTCTGATAACTCAGGGTTTGAAGCTTTCCAAGTTGCTATTTCTGCTTTTTTCACAGCTGCTGCTGCTGTTTTATTTTCTAAAAGTGTTGCGTAAAACGCTTCTACATCAGCATATTTTGCAAAAGGATCATTTACATCAGCACCTAAATGTTTTAATGTTTCATTAAAATCGGCTCCAGTGGCTCCAATAGGCTGGCCGTGTAACTCACAATGTCCTTCCCAATTTGCTCCTGATTCAGTAACACAACCTTTACCCATAATTGTTTTACCAATTATTAATGTTGGTTTTTCTTGCTCGTTATTGGCGTCAGTTAATGCTTTTCTAATTTTATCATGATTGTGACCATCAATAGTAACTACTTTCCAACCCCAAGCTTCGTATTTCTTAGCGGTGTCTTCTGAAGTTACTTCATCTGTCATTGTAGATAATTGCACATCATTTGAATCATAGAACATAATAAAATTGTTCAATCCTAAATGTCCTGCAATTCTTCCTGCTCCTTGTGAAATTTCTTCTTGAACTCCTCCATCTGAAATAAAACCATAAATTTTATGATTCATCCAATCTCCAAAACGCGATCCCAAAAATTTAGCTGCAATAGCTGCTCCAACACCCATTGTATGGCCTTGACCTAATGGTCCAGAAGTATTTTCAATCCCTCTTGCTACATCAACTTCTGGATGACCTGGAGTTACAGAACCCCATTGTCTAAAGTTTTTTAAATCTTCTTTTTTATAATTGCCCAATAAATAATATTGCGCATATAATAACGTTGATAAATGACCTGCATCCATAAAGAAACGATCTCTAAATGGCCAAGACATATCACTTGGATCAAAATTTAAAAATTCTGAATATAAAACATGCATGAAATCGGCTCCTCCCATTGGTCCTCCTGGATGTCCAGAATTTGCTTGTTCAACCATGGAAATGGCCAAAGCTCTTATATTATCTGCTGCTCTTAAATTTATGTTACTCATTTTTATTTATTCTTACTTTGATATTAAATATATTTTAGCACCATGTGGCACCACTC
>CAWVTS010000110.1:0-8275 GCA_963933045.1 uncultured Lutibacter sp.
CACCAATTTCTTTGTCATTCATATCATGTGCAGGCGTAATTTTCAAACAACCTGTACCAAACTCAATGTCTACATAATCATCTTCAATAATTGGCACTAATCTATTGCAAATAGGGACAATTACATTTTTTCCAACTAAATGCTTAAAACGATCATCATTCGGGTTTACACAAATTGCAGTATCTCCTAAAATTGTTTCAGGACGTGTTGTAGCAATTGTAATATATTCATCAGAATTTTCTATCTGATACTTTACATAAAATAATTTATCTGTTCTCTCAACATGAATAACTTCTTCATCAGACAATGTTGTTTTTGCTTCTGGATCCCAATTTACCATTCGATAACCGCGATAAATTAATCCCTTTTCATGTAAGTCTAAAAAGGTTTTTATAACAGATTCTGACAAATCATCATCCATTGTAAATTTTGTACGTTCCCAATCACATGAAGCACCTAATTTTTTTAACTGCTCTAGAATAATTCCGCCATGTTTATGCGTCCAATCCCAAGCGTGACCTAAAAATTCTTTTCTTGTTAAGTCTGCTTTATTTATTCCTTCTTCTTTTAATTTAGCAACAACCTTTGCTTCTGTAGCAATTGATGCATGATCTGTACCTGGAACCCAACAAGCGTTGTAACCATTCAATCTTGCACGGCGAATTAACACATCTTGAATTGTATTATTCAGCATATGTCCCATATGTAGAACTCCTGTAACATTTGGTGGTGGAATTACAATTGTATACGCCTCTTTTTCATTTGGTTTTGAATGAAAATAATCATGTTGCATCCAGTAGTCATACCACTTTTTTTCAACTTCTATAGGGCTATATTTTGCGGGAATATTCATTTCGGTCTAATGTTTGCTATTAACAAGATGCAAATGTACAATTATAAGGTTTGATTGTAAAATATTTTGAAAACAAAAAAAAAGAACTAAATTTACAGCCTTAAACAACCCAATTATGAGAAAAATAGCACTATTATTATTTTTGAGTGTATTTACACTTTTAATGAATGCACAAGAAGAAACAGTAAAAGTTGAAGGTCCAGTTTTTGAATTTGAAACTGAAACTATAGACTATGGAAAAATAGAAAAAGATTCTGATGGTCTTCGTGCATTTATATTTACAAATGTTGGAACTCAACCACTGGTTATTAGTCAAGTCAAAGGTAGTTGTGGATGTACAGTCCCAACCAAACCTGAAGATCCAATTATGCCAGGAGAAAAAGGGGAAATAAAAGTAAAATATGCAACAAATAGAATTGGCGGTTTTTCTAAAACAATTACAATAACTTCTAATGCTACTGAAGCAAGAAAAGTTATTAGAATTAAAGGAATTGTTTTAAAACCTGATACTGCTAGTGTTGTAGAAAAACAAAAAACTGTAATCTCTAATTAATTTTTTAATTATAATTTACATAAAAAAGCACTTCTAATGAAGTGCTTTTTTATTTTAGAATATCTTTTAATTTAAATTCAAAATTTAGCATCTCTCCATTTCTATTTACCTGTAACCTTACCGACCTTCCTTCTTTTCCGTGAAACTTTCTTGTTAGTTGCTGTAAATCATAATTATAAACATAAATTCCGTTTATTTTAACAATAATATCATCTTTCATAATTCCTGCTTCGGCAGCTGAAGAACCCTTTCTAACTTGATATATTTTATAAATAGATTTAAACTCATAACTGTATGAATAATCAAAAGATACAGTATTACTCTCTTTTGTCTCGTTATCTTTAGATACTGTAAAAGCAGTTTGGTCACGCTGCTTGACTAACTCTTTACCAAAATGCATAAATTCAATTCCACTTAAATTATATCCAAATTTCTCACTAAACTTACTATTCTTTTTAAAAGTCACTTTAGATTTTGGGTAGTCAAAAACAACTTTAAACCTCTTTAAAATATTACCACCAATACTTCCATTTCTTTCCTTAAATTTCTTTGCATGTAATGTTGAAAGCGAATCTAGGTAAGCAACATTTGGATTGTTGAAAATAAAACTTTTCAATGTAAATGATTTTAGTCTACTGCGTTTACCATAAATACTTCCACTTAAACCTTCTCCTATAAAATCATGAAATGATTTAGATGGAGTCTTTATTTCATTATCCTCGAATAGCCAAATGGAATCAGAACCACCAGAATCAATTAATAACTTAACTTCTAATTCTTTGTTCAATGGGTCAATAACTTTCACTAAACCTTGTATGTAAGGCTTATTTTTATGAAATTCTAAATCAAACGTTTCACATTTTCTACACTTTTTATATTTATACTTATCTGGCTTAGTAAAAGTTAGTCTCTTATTCACATAATCAACAGTAACGACAAAATCTTTTAAAATACTATGGCCTATTAAACCATGCACAGGAATTCCAAGTTTAGAAGAGAAATCTAATTCATCATTATAAACAATATATAAATCTTCATTTGGCGAATACAGTTTTCCTAGTTTAAAACGATTTTGTTTTGAGTATAATACTTCAAGAGGATCACCACCTCCAAGGCCTCTAATTAAAATTTTTTCAACATGATTTATTTCAACTGAATCTTGTGAAGATAAGTTGAAAATTATAGGCTTGCTTACTCCAGAGTCTAAAATAAAAGTAAGTTTACTACCATTAATTTCTAATGGTAGGACAATTAAATTGTTTATTAATTTAAAACTTGTTGTATAAGAATCAGTATTCCCTAGTAATCTAAATTCCTGTGCTTTTGTAGCATATGAATTGAACAAAAGAACAAAGCCGAAAATTATATAATAAAATAGGTCTTTCAAGATAAAATAATTAGATATACAATTTAGTCCTTTTGGTTAATAATATAAAATAATTATGAAAATTTTAACCTTTAGAAATTCACTTAAAAAAAAACATAAATCTCTCAATTTATTTTTGCAAATTTGTCTTAAAATAATTTATAATGCCACATATATCTTCAAAAGGGCAATCTATGCCTGAATCACCAATAAGAAAGCTAGTCCCTTATGCTGAAAGAGCTATTAAAAAAGGTAAAACAATATATCACTTAAACATTGGACAACCAGATATTAAAACTCCAGAAGTTGCTTTGGATGCAGTGTCTTCACATTCATTGAAAATCATTGCTTACACAAGGTCTGAAGGCTCTGAAAAATATAGGACTAAAATTGCAAAGTATTATAGTAAACACAACATCCATGTGAATCATGATGATATAATTGTAACTACTGGAGGAAGTGAAGCTTTACTTTTTGCCTTTGGTAGTGTTATGGATGTTAATGATGAAGTAATTATTCCGGAACCTTTTTACGCAAATTACAATGGCTTCTCAACTGCTTCAGGAGTAAAAATAGTACCAGTTAACTCTAAAATAGAAGATAATTTTGCATTACCTCCAATTGAAGAATTTGAAAAATTAATTACAGATAAAACCAAGGCAATATTGATCTGTAATCCTGGAAACCCTACAGGGTACTTATATAGTAAAGATGAAATAAAAAAACTTGCTGAAATAGTTAAGAAGCATGATTTATTTTTAATAGCAGATGAAGTCTATAGGGAGTTTGCTTACGATGGTATTGAACATTACTCAATTTTACAAGAAAATGACTTAACCGACAATGCTATTATTATAGATTCTGTTTCAAAAAGATACAGTATGTGTGGCGCAAGAATTGGGTGTTTAGTTACAAAAAACAAAGAAGTTATAAAAACTGCTTTGAAATTTGCACAAGCACGTTTAAGCCCTCCTACATTAGCGCAAATTGCTTCTGAAGCAGCACTTGATACTCCTCAAAGTTATTTTGACGAAGTAAAAGAAGAGTATGTGAAAAGAAGAAATATACTTATTAAAGGGTTGCAAAATATTGAAGGTGTTAAAGTTGCAATTCCTAAAGGTGCATTTTACTGTATTGTAGAATTACCCATTACAAACTCTGATAAATTTGCTCAATGGTTATTAGAATCATTTGATGTAAATGGGGAAACAATTATGGTTGCTCCAGCGGCAGGTTTTTATTCAACTCCAGGTGTTGGATTAAACCAAATCAGAATTGCGTATGTATTAAATGAAACTAGTTTGAAAACTGCTGTTAATATTTTAAAAGAGGCCCTTAAAGTTTATAAAGATTAGTGAAAATTAAAAAAAACATATCACTAAAATATTATAATACATTTGGAATAAATGTTAATGCTAAACGCTTTGTAAGTATTGAATCTATTGCGGATTTAAGAGAAATATTAGTAAAAGAAACTGACGTTTTTATTTTGAGTGGAGGAAGTAATTTACTGTTAACCAGCGACATAAATAAGTTGACTTTACACATAGCTTTAAAAGGAGTTGCAGTAGTAAAAGAAACTCAAAACTATGTATATACTGAAGTAAAGGCAGGTGAAAACTGGCATGAGTTCGTTTTATGGTGTATTGAAAACGATTTTGGAGGATTAGAAAATTTATCATTAATTCCCGGAAATGTTGGCACAAGTCCTATGCAAAATATTGGCGCTTATGGAGTAGAAATCAAAGATAATTTTCACCAATTAGAAGCCATAGAAATTGAGAATGGAAAACTGCATACTTTTACAAATGAGGAATGTAAATTCGGATATAGAAATTCAGTTTTTAAAAATGAGCTAAAAGGACAATTTATTATTACTTCTGTTATTTTTAAACTGACTAAAAGAAATCACAAACTCAATTATTCGTATGGAGCAATTCAAAGCGAATTAGAAAAAAGAGAGATTGAAAAACCTACAATTAAAAATATTTCTGATGCTGTGATAGTTATTAGAAATAGCAAACTACCGAATCCAAAAGAGATTGGGAATAGTGGTAGTTTCTTTAAAAATCCAGTTATTACTACTGATACTTTTCTGAAATTACAAGAAAAATATCCTAATATTCCTTCATATACTATTTCTGAAACTGAAATTAAAGTTCCTGCAGGTTGGCTAATAGAACAATGCGGATTTAAAGGGAAACGCTTTGGAGATGCAGGAGTACATACAAAACAAGCTTTAGTTCTAGTAAATTACGACAATGCTACTGGAATTCAAATTCACAATTTGGCTCAAGAGATATTAAAAACGGTTAAAAAAACATTTGATATTTCTTTAGACATAGAAGTGAATGTGATTTAATGAAAAACCTCTTACTTATTTTAAGTATCTTTGTAGTCTCTAAAAAGTATTTTTATTATGAAACTTTTATTTATAACATTTGGTCTATTGGCTTTAGGAGTCGCAGGAATCGCTATTAAAATATGGGCAAAGAAAGATGGAGAGTTTTCTGGAACCTGTGCAAGTCAAAGTCCTGTATTAAATAAAGACGGAGACGTTTGTGGTTTTTGTGGTAAAATACCTGAAAACTGTGAAAACAACTAGAAAATGCAATTCATTTTTTATGCATTTCTATGCTTCTCTTTTATTCAATTCTGCTTCTATTTAGGTATTTTTAGAGCATTCTCTTTCGCTAAAAAACCAACTAAAAATAATGAGCAACAAAACATACCTGTTTCTGTAATTATTTGCGCTCACAATGAAGCAGAAAACCTAAAAGAATTTTTACCTTTTTTTATCAATCAAGAATACGAGAACTTTGAGCTCTTATTAATAAATGACGCTTCTAATGATGAAACTTTAGATGTTATGGGAAGTTTCAAGCAATTGCATCCAACTAAAATTTCTATTGTTGATGTTGTTCCAAACGAACAATTTTGGAGAAATAAAAAATATGCTTTGTCGCTTGGAATAAAATCCGCAAAATACGAACACCTACTCTTCTCTGATGCAGATTGCAAACCAGTTTCAAATCAATGGATTTCTGAAATCACAAGTAAGTTTACCGAGCAAAAGTCAATTGTTTTAGGATATGGTGCATATGAAAAGATAAACAATTCATGGCTTAACAAACTCATCCGTTTTGAAACACTGTTTACTGCCATTCAATATTTTTCGTACACCAAAATTGGCTTGCCATACATGGGTGTTGGACGAAATTTAGCATACACGAAATCGTTATTTTTTGAATCAAGTGGTTTTGCTAATCACATGCATATAAGATCTGGTGATGATGATTTATTTGTAAATAAAAACGCTACAAACCAGAATATTAGCTTGTCTTATTTTACAGATAGCTTTACGTTATCAAAACCCAAGGCTACTTTCAAAGAATGGATTCATCAGAAAAGAAGACACACAACAACAGCATCACATTATAAGCCAATTCATAAAATTCTATTAGGTGTTTTTTATAGCTCCCAATTGTTATTTTGGCTACTTGTAATCTTACTCTTAGCAACAACTTTTCAATGGAAAATTGTAGTAGGAGTTTTATTACTTAGAAGTATCTCACAATATCTAATCATAGGTGCATCGGCAAAAAAACTAAACGAAAAAGATTTGGTCCTTTGGGCCCCAATCTTAGAAATATTTTTGATTTTCATGCAATTGTTTATCTTTATAAAAAATATTATTGCAAAACCCACACACTGGTAACCGTTTTATGACCAACAAAGAGGAAATCCAAGAAATTATAGAAGAAGCAAGAGAAGGTACTGAAAGTGCTTTTAAGAAGTTGTTGAACACCTACTGGAGTGATGTGTATCGTTTTCAGTTTGCAAAAACCAATAATGAAGATGAAGCAGAAGATATCACCATGAAAACTTTTGCTAAAGCTTTTGATAAAATTGATTTGTACAACGATAACTACAACTTCAAAACGTGGTTAATCTCTATTTCCAAAAATATTTTTATTGATTCTATTAGAGGAAAAAAGAAAGAAACAATATCATTAAACAAAGGTGATTCTGAGGCTTATTTAATTACGGATGCTTCACCATCTCCAGAAGATCAAATCATCAACGAGCAAAACTTAGCGCAATTGCTATCTTACATTAAGCAATTGAATAATAAGCAGCAGAAAATCATCACTTTACGCTATTTTCAGGAATTGAGTTATAAAGAGATTTCGGAATCATTAAATGAATCTATGAGTTCTGTGAAGGTCAATTTATTGAGAGCAAAAAAATCACTTGCCGAAATAATTGCACAAAACAAATGATTAAAAAATTAAAGTCTTTAGGTCCAGGTTTACTCTTTGCTGGAGCAGCAATTGGCGTTTCACATTTAGTACAATCGACACGTGCAGGAGCCGATTTTGGTTTTGGCTTATTATGGGCTTTATTTTTAGTACACTTATTCAAATATCCCTTTTTTCAATATGGTCCACGCTACGCAACTGCAACTGGAGAAAGTTTATTAGACGGTTATTTAAAATTAGGAAAAGGTGTTTTAATTACATATTTTATCCTAAACTTGGCAACAATGTTTACCATTCAAGCAGCAGTAACCATCGTAACTGCTGGTTTAGCAATCAACTTGTTTGGTGTTACAACAAATCCAATAATTTGGAGCCTTATTATTACATGTATCGGATTAATCATCTTAATAAAAGGGCGTTATAATTTTTTAGATAAATTGATGAAAATCATAATTTTAACCTTGACTATTACAACAATAGCTTCAGTTTTTATCGCCTATTTTTCTACAGAAAAAACATTCGCCTTTACACAAATTTTGCCAGAAGGAACTATAGAAATAGGTTTTCTAATTGCGTTTCTTGGTTGGATGCCTGCACCATTAGATGTTTCTATTTGGCAATCTCTTTGGGCCATAGAAAAGCAAAAAAATAATTCAAATTTTAATACTGAAAAAAGTATTTTCGATTTTAATATAGGTTATGTCATTACACTGTTTTTAGGTGTTTGTTTTCTAACTTTAGGAACCTTCGTAATGTATAATTCTGGAGAAATTTTTAGTAATAGTGCAGGGAAATTCACACAACAACTTATTAGTTTATATACAACTACAATTGGCAATTCTATGTATTTATTTGTAGCAATTGCTGCTTTTACAACTATGTTTAGTACCACTTTGACAACTTTAGATGCTTCGCCAAGAGCAATGTCAAAAACGGTAACATTACTATCTAATAAAGTTTCCAAAAATATGTATTGGTTTTGGATACTATTCCTAGCTATTGGAACCATGCTTATTTTAACTTTGTTTAAGTCTGAAATGGGTTCTTTGATAAAAATCGCTACAATCTTATCTTTTTTAACTGCTCCGTTTTATGCTATTATTAATTTTATACTAATCTCTGGAAAACATACACCAAAAAAATGGCAACCTTCTATTGCGATGAAAATATTAAGCTATTTAGGGATATTTTTCTTAATCGGATTTGGTGTTTGGTATCTAATGAATTTGTAGATTTGCAAT
>CAWVTS010000111.1:0-8113 GCA_963933045.1 uncultured Lutibacter sp.
TCTTCTGTACAAACTATTTCTAATGCTATGGATGTAGGTGACCCAAGTAATTTTATTAGAATAGAAAAATTACACGATAATAACTTCGAAAAATTAAAAAACAACCTTCACTCCTATTCATTTACTGATGATGAAACTCGTGAAGCAATGCGAAACCTTTATGATGATCATAATTATATTGCAGATCCACATGGAGCAATTGGTTACCTTGGAATTAAAAAATATTTAGAAAATAACAATGCGCAGTGTATCTTTTTAGAAACTGCACATCCAATTAAGTTTCTACCAGTTATTGATCCTGAAATTGTTTCTAAAATTGAAATGCCAGAACAAATAAAATCTATTTTAGGAAAAGAAAAATTGGCAACTAAAATTAGTGTTTATGAGGAGTTGAAATCCTATTTGTTAAAATAATTTACTTTAGGGAAAATTAAAACCCTATTTACCAATAAAAAAAGGAGCTAACTAGCTCCTTTTTTATTTAATATTATAGTTGTCTTTTAATCTAAAATCGGTAATTTAAAGGCATTCAAAATACTTTCTTCTTTCATCATTTCTTCAATATCATCAGAAGATCTTGGTGCCATTCCAGAAAAATTAATTGGACCGTCTTTGGTAATTAAAATACAATCCTCAATTCTTACTGCTATTCCCCACCATTTTTCATCACAAGGACTTCCTTCTGGAATGTAAATTCCAGGTTCTACAGTAATAATCATATTCTCTTTTAACTCTCCTCTGTTGCTTAAATCATGTACATCCAAACCTATATGATGAGATGTGCCATGAGGGAAATATAAGTGCTTTTGACTTATTGAATCAATAATTCCTAAATCAACTAAACCTTGATTGATAATATCTCTTCCTGCTTTATCAATATCTTTACGCATATCAGCACCTATAACAGTTTTTTTAATTCCTGCTTCTTGAGCAGCATACACTAAATCATAAATTGCTTTTTGTTCTGTATTAAATTTTCCATTCGCAGGAATTGTTCTAGTAACATCTGCTGTATAACCATGATACTCTGCACCTAAATCCATTAATACCATCTCTTTTCCAGCACTCATTTTCGTATTTTCAATATAATGCAATACACATCCATTATTTCCAACACCTACAATTGATGGATATCCTTCATATTCTACGTTGTATTTTTTATAAATAAACTCATGAGTTCCTTGAATTTCTGCTTCAGACATATCTGGATGCATTGCCTTCATAATTTCTATTTGCCCAATTGCAGATATTTCACAAGCCTTTTTAAGTAATACTAATTCTTCTTTGGTTTTAATCTCTCTCAAACTTGCCATTAATGTTCTTAACCCTTTAACATCTATATTTGTTTTTACTTCAACAATTTCTTCTCCTGCTGGAATTTTAGATGGTAATGATTCATAAGAAACTTTTGTTTTAAACTGTTCTATTAAACTATATAAATCTGCATCATCACGTTTAGAATCTCTCACATCATTTTCAAAATCTTTAAAAAGAACTGTATCAAATTTTGAAAAATCTACTGGCACATCTTTAAAATCTTCACCGTTAAAAACATCAGAAAAACCAAGTTGTTCAGCTGTTCCCTCAATTCCTAACCTTCTTCCAGTCCACATTTCTGCTCGTGCATTCTTTTTCTGCACATACATTAATTCATTAAAACTTGACTCAACATTTTGCTGGTCTTCTGAAAAAATTAAAAGCATTGCATGTGGTTCATTATAACCAGTTAGATACATGAAATTTGGGTCTTGATGGTACATGAAGTCTACATCATTTGATCTATTTCTTATAGGGTTTGCAAAAAATATTGCAACACTATTCTCAGGCATTGAACTTCTTAATTGTTGCCTTCTATCCTTATGGAATTCTGAAGATAAATAATCCTGTGGTATATCTGTTTGAGCAAAATTTGCCGCTATAAATAGACATGCAATTACTGTAAGTGAATTTTTAATATTCATTTTATTTAAAGTTTAGAACCCAAATATAAAAAGAAATTAAGTAGCTAATAAAAACATTAACTAAATTTTAGGAATCCTACTATATTTTATAAATTAGCGAAAAAACAATTTTACATGAAGAATACAGCATTAACTCATATTCACGAAGCTCTAGGAGCTAAATTAGTACCATTTGCAGGTTACAATATGCCTGTTTCATATGAAGGTGTTAATGCCGAACACGAAACTGTAAGAAATGATCTTGGGGTTTTTGATGTTTCTCATATGGGAGAGTTTTTGATTCAAGGAGAAAACGCGTTGGCATTAGTTCAAAGAGTCACTTCAAATGATGCTTCTAAATTAGAGGTTGGTGACGCACAGTATTCTTGTTTTCCAAATGACAAAGGTGGGATTGTTGATGATTTAATTTGTTATAGAATAAAAGAAGAGACTTATTTATTAGTTGTAAATGCTTCTAATATTGAAAAAGATTGGAACTGGATTTCATCGTATAATTCTATGAATGCTGAAATGAAAAACTTATCTGAAGGTTATTCTTTACTTGCTATCCAAGGCCCTAAGGCTATTGAAGCAATGCAGTCATTGACTTCGGTAGATTTGTCTGATATTAAATTTTATACTTTTAAAATTGCTGATTTTGCAGGAATTGAAAATGTTATTATTTCAGCAACTGGATATACAGGTTCTGGAGGATTTGAGATATACTGTAAAAATGAAGAAGTTGAACAAGTATGGAACAAAGTAATGGAAGCTGGAAAATATTTTGGAATAAAACCAATTGGATTGGCGGCTCGAGATACACTAAGACTTGAAATGGGATATTGCTTGTATGGCAATGATATTGACGATACTACTTCTCCTATAGAAGCTGGATTAAGTTGGATTACAAAATTCTCAAAAGACTTTATCAATTGTGAAGCATTGGCCAAAGAAAAAGAGCATAAACCAGAACGTAGATTAGTAGCTTTTGAATTAGATGAGCGCGGAGTTCCTCGCCAAGGGTATGATATTGTTGATGGTAATGGGCATAAAATTGGAAACGTTACTTCTGGAACAATGAGTCCGTCATTAAAAAAAGGAATTGGAATGGGATATGTACCGAGAATTATGGCGAAATCTGGTAGTAAAATAAATATCCAAGTGCGTAAAAAAGCAATTCCTGCAACTGTTGTGAAGTTGCCTTTTTATAAGGGATAGATAAAATAGATATAATATAAAAACGACTCATAAGTCTGTGTTGTACGATTCCAACTAATATATTATCATCAACTGGCAAAACATGCTGCGTTAAATATAGATATTAACTATACTCTGGAATTTTCCCTTTGACACCTTTAAAAAACAAATGCAAATATTTAAAATCTGCTTCCTTATCTTCAGTAGTAAAAAAGGGGTTTTCTGAAATTGTTATTTTCTTATTCTCAAAATCTAATGAGGCGGTATATATAGGAACTTTAGCACCTTTTGCAATATAATAAAAACCTGATTTCCATTCTTCTACTTTCTTTCGTGTGCCTTCAGGAGAAATTCCTAAAATAAAACGCTCTCTAGAGTTGAAAATTTCAATAATAGAATCTACTACGTTATTATTCTTAGTTCTATCAACTGGAGCACCACCAACGGATCTAAAAAGAAAACCAAATGGAGGTTTAAAGAGTGTCGCTTTACCAACAAAATTTGCCCTTAAGTCTGTTGCATAATTAACCAAAACTGCAATTGGAAAATCTACCCAACTTGTATGCGGTGCAACTATTAAAACATATTTCTTATCTGCCTTCTGAAAATTACCTTCAACTTTCCATCTTAAAATAGTGAACAGTATAAATTTACAAATCAATTTCATCATAAAAAATTGCCTTAAGGTTATGTTGACAAATATAAAACTCTTAATTTTATAATCTAATTTTTATGAATAAATGAACGAAATTCTTATATATATTATTGTAGCATTACTTATCGGTTTTGTTATTGGAAATTTATTAGCAAAAGGGTCTCTTGAAAGTTTAAGAACCTCATTGAAAGATAATCAAAAGGCACTAGAAGATACAAAAAATGACACTTCAAGAACCATCAATCAATTAAAACAAGAAGCAAAAGATATACAAACTGAAAAAGAAGATATTCTTCGTGTCAATATTCGCCAAGACGAAGCGATTAAAAATTTTAAAGAAAAATTAGACACTCAAAAAGAAGAAGTTGAAAATTTACAAAAAAAATTCACTAAAGAATTTGAGAATCTTGCCAATAAAATATTGGAAGAAAAGTCAACTAAGTTTACTGAGCAAAACAGTAAAAATCTTCAAGAGATACTAAAACCATTGCAAAGTAATATTGATAAATTTGAAAAAAGAGTTGAAGACACACATAAAGATAATATTAGGCAATCATCAGCATTAAAGCAGCAACTCGAAGAATTGAGTAAAAATAATTTGAAGATTAGCCAAGAAGCAATTAACTTAACCAAAGCATTAAAAGGTGATAATAAAACTCAAGGAAATTGGGGGGAATTGATACTAGAACGTGTTTTAGAAAAATCTGGATTAGAAAAAGGGCGAGAATATGAAATGGAAAAGAGTTTCAATGTAGATGATGAAAATCATCTACGATTGCGTCCTGATGTAATTATACATTTACCAGACAATAAGAAAATGGTGATTGATTCTAAAGTTTCATTAACTGCCTATGAGCAGTTTGTGAATTCTGAAAATGAAGATGAAAAAGCACAGTTTTTAAAAGATCACATTTCTTCTTTAAATCGCCATGTGAGCCAACTGAGCGATAAAAAATATGAAGATTTATATCAGATCGAATCACCTGACTTCGTACTTCTTTTCGTCCCTATTGAGCCTGCATTTGCACTTGCAATAAACCAAGATAACCAACTGTATAACAAAGCTTTTGAGAAAAATATTGTTATTGTCACTCCTTCTACATTGCTAGCTACATTGCGTACTATTGATACTATGTGGAATAATGAAAAGCAACAACGAAATGCTATTGAGATTTCAAGACAAGCTGGAGCGCTTTATGATAAGTTTGAAGGTCTAGTTACTGACTTGACCAAAGTTGGTAAAAAAATGGATGAAGCGAAAACAGAATATAAAGGCGCTATGAATAAGTTGGTAGATGGTCGTGGAAATTTAATTTCTAGTGTCGAGAAAATTAAAAAATTAGGTGCTAAAGCAAAAAAGGCATTGCCTAAAGCTATTATTGAAAGAGCAAATGAAGATGAATAACCTTATTTAATAATTACTTTTTTTGTGATTAATAGATTTCCTATCGAGCATTTTAAAAGATAAATTCCTGAAGACAAACTACTCACATCAATTTCAGTATTTGATTTGGTAAATGTCTTTAGTAAGACTCTATCTCCTAATAATGAAAACAACTCAATGTTTTTTGTTTCAGCATTAAAATTATTATTTAATCTAATTTGAAGTTTATCCTTCACCGGATTTGGATATATATTCAATTGGATTTTACTAAATTCGTCTACAGATAAAGATTGTCCTTCGGTTATTGTTAATATTTGGTTTGTAGCAATATTTTCAAATATATCTTCTGTTCCGCTTAACCATGTTATTTTAAGTTGATCAATATTAGTTGCTGTACCAACACCTATAAATTCAGAATTAGAATTTTGTGCTAAATACCCTTCACCACATAAAGTATATCTATATTGTGTTAAACTTCCTGTAACGACTTCTATTTTACTACCAACACCATCTTTATTACTTGTTACACCTTGTAACTTTAATTGCAACCAATTATTAGAATTAGATGTAGTGTTTTCCCATAAAAAATTATTATCTGTATCATTCAAAACTATAATATCTGGAAGTCCATCATTATTAAAATCTCCAATAGCATTGGCATAACTTTCTCTAGCATCATTTTCAAAACCAATTGATGAAGGTATTTGATATGTTTCATCACCTTGATTTTCATAAAAGGCTGATGGCAAAGGGTTATTTGAACTGAGCATTCCACTAACGTACAAATCTAAATCAGCATCATTGTCTGCATCTAAAAATACTGAACCCCAAGCAAAACTATTAAATTCAGTTCCGGTTATATCTGCAACATTTGAAAAAGTACCATCGCTATTGTTTTTTAAAAATTGATTTCCAGCAGGCGTATTTGATATGTATATGTCAAACCAACCGTCATTATTATAATCACATATTGTTGTAGACATAGCATCAATTATTATTCCTGTCCCACTTATATCTGAAACATCTGTAAAGGTTTCGTCTCCATTATTTTGATAGAGTCTATTCTTTTTTAATTTATCTACTGCAACATATATATCCTGATCTCCGTCATTATCATAATCAAAAAATGCTGAACAGAAAGATAAATCTGGATCTAATAATATACCACAATCAATGGTTATATCTGTAAAAAATCCACTATCATTTCTATATAGTTTATTTGATTGAACATAGCCTACATCATCTCTGTTAGCAATGAAAACATCTAAATCTCCATCATTATCTATATCTCCAAACGAGGCTCCGTACGTAAACAAATTGTTCGTGAATAAACCGCATGACTCAGTGATGTCAGTAAAGTTCATGCTTCCATCGTTCTGATAAAATTTATTTAATCCTGTAATACTTGTAGCAAAAAAATCTTTATCTCCATCACTATCATAATCTACCCAAATTACTTGTTTTGTTCGGTAAATATCATTTATACCTAAGTCTACTAATGAGAAAGATATTCCGTCGTTATTTTTATAGAAATACACTTCTTCTCCATCTGTAGAAGAATAAGTTATATCATCCCATCCATCTCCATCAAAATCACAAAAAGAAAGCCCTCCACCTAATGTACTTTCACCATAAGAAACATCTAAACCTAATGATATGGAACTATCAATAAATGAAAGTTGTGAATAACTAGTTCCAACAACAAATAAGAATACTATTAAAATATAATTTTTCATTTGTCAAATATAAATCTAAAAAGTTTATTTTACAAAAAGAGGCCTATGACTCATCATCTTATGAACTTTTTTACCTACTGATTTAAGAATGTCTTCATTATCATGATTCATAATTACTTCATCAATTAAAGCAACTATTCCTTCCATATCACTTTCAACCATACCACGAGTGGTAATAGCTGGTGTTCCTAAACGAATTCCACTTGTAACGAATGGTGATTTATCATCAAATGGCACCATGTTTTTATTCACAGTAATTTCTGCTTTGACTAAAGCATTCTCAGCATCTTTTCCTGAAATATTTTTATTCCTCAAGTCAATTAACATCATGTGATTATCTGTTCCACCAGAAATTAATTTATAGCCTCTATCCACAAATGCTTTTGCCATTTCAGCAGCATTCTTTTTTAGTTGAATTTGATAATGTAAAAATTTATCTGTTAGTGCTTCTCCAAATGCAATCGCTTTAGCAGCAATAATATGTTCCAAAGGTCCTCCTTGCATTCCTGGGAAAACGGCCGAATTCATAATAGTTGACATCATTTTTGGTTTTCCACTTTTCAACTTTAATCCCCAAGGGTTTTCAAAATCTTTTCCAAGAAGTATCATTCCTCCTCTTGGGCCTCTTAATGTTTTATGAGTTGTTGTTGTAATAATATGACAATGTGGAATTGGATCATTCAATATTCCTTTTGCAATCAATCCTGAAGGGTGTGAGATGTCTCCCATTAAAAGAGCACCAACTGAATCAGCAATAGTTCTAAAACGTTTAAAATCTATATCTCTAGAGTATGAAGATGCACCAGCGATAATCAATTGTGGTTTTTCTCTTGTAGCTGTTTCCTGGATTTTATCATAATTCAATATACCTGTCTCCTCTTCAACTCCATAAAAAGATGTTTTAAATAATTTTCCAGAAAAATTAACAGGAGAACCATGTGTTAAATGTCCACCATGAGATAAATCAAATCCTAAAATTTTATCTCCAGGTTTTAAAATAGCATGATACACAGCAGCATTTGCCTGACTTCCAGAATGTGGTTGTACATTAGCATATTCTGCGCCAAATAATTCTTTTGCTCTATCAATTGCAATTTGCTCAACAACATCAACCACCTCACATCCACCATAATAGCGTTTTCCAGGATAGCCTTCAGCATATTTGTTAGTTAATACAGAACCCGCGGCTTCCATAACTTGC
>CAWVTS010000112.1:0-7980 GCA_963933045.1 uncultured Lutibacter sp.
ATAAAGTTGTAAAAGGAGATAATGATACGCCAAGAGTAGATATTGATGGTCGTTTATATACACCACAAGAAATATCAGCAATGGTATTACAGAAAATGAAGAAGACTGCTGAAGATTACTTAGGTCATGAAGTTACAGAAGCTGTAGTAACGGTTCCAGCATATTTTAACGATGCACAACGTCAAGCAACTAAAGAAGCGGGAGAGATTGCAGGATTAAAAGTAAGTAGAATTATCAATGAGCCTACTGCAGCAGCATTGGCTTATGGAATGGATAAGAAAAGCGAAGATAAAAAAATTGCAGTATTTGATTTTGGAGGAGGAACACATGATGTTTCTGTCTTAGAATTAGGTGATGGAGTATTTGAAGTTTTAGCTACAGATGGTGATACACACCTTGGAGGGGATGATGTAGATGAGAAAATCATCAACTGGTTAGCAGAAGAATTTATGACTGAAGAGAGTATGGATTTACGTAAAGATCCAATGGCTTTACAACGTTTAAAAGAAGCTGCCGAAAAAGCGAAGATTGAATTATCATCTTCTGCAAAAACTGAGATTAACTTGCCATATGTTACTGCTACTGCAAGTGGACCAAAACACTTAGTTCGTTCATTAACAAGATCTAAGTTTGAGCAATTAATTGACGATTTAGTAAAAAGAACAATAGAGCCTTGTCAAACGGCTTTAAAAAATGCCGGATTATCTACCAAAGATATTGATGAGGTGATTTTAGTTGGAGGATCTACACGTATTCCTGCAGTTCAAGCAGCAGTAGAGAAGTTCTTCGGAAAAGCGCCAAGTAAAGGGGTGAATCCTGATGAAGTTGTTGCTGTAGGTGCTGCAATTCAAGGAGGAGTTTTAAGTGGTGATGTAACAGATGTTTTACTTTTAGATGTAACGCCATTATCACTTGGTATTGAAACTATGGGTAATGTATTTACAAAACTGATTGAAGCAAATACTACGATTCCTACAAAGAAATCACAAGTATTTTCAACAGCAGCAGATAATCAACCAAGTGTAGAGATTCACGTATTACAAGGTGAGCGTGCAATGGCAGCAGATAATAATACAATTGGTCGTTTCCATTTAGATGGACTTCCTCCAGCACAAAGAGGTGTTCCTCAAATTGAGGTGACATTTGATATTGATGCAAATGGTATTATTAATGTATCGGCTAAAGATAAAGGTACAGGAAAAGAGCATAACATTAGAATTGAAGCTTCATCTGGATTGACAGAAGACGAAATCAAGAAAATGAAAGAAGAAGCAGAGGCAAATGCTGAATCTGATAAAGCGGCAATGGAAACTGCTGAAAAAATTAATGGTGCAGATTCAATGATTTTTCAAACAGAAAAGCAATTGAAAGAATTTGGAGAAAAATTATCTGATGATAAAAAAGGTCCAATTGAAGCAGCATTAACAGAATTACAAGCGGCTCATGAGTCTAAAGATATTGCACAAATTGATGCTGCAATGGAAAAGATTAATGGAGCATGGCAAGCGGCTTCTGAAGAGATGCAACAAGCGGCTCAAACTGGGCAAGAAGCACCAGAAGCAAATGCTGGAGGAGCAACTGCAGAAGATGATGTTCAGGATGTAGATTTTGAAGAAGTAGAAGAGGAAGAAAAGAAGAAATAAGAATTTAAATTCTTATAATAATAAAAAAGGCGCTCAATTTGAGCGCCTTTTTTTATGAATGATTAAAACAGTAATTTTAAGGACAATTTTATAGTATTAAATTAATGAAGCGATTTTCACTAATAGTTATAAGTTTACTTATGATATTTTCCTTTCTTTTTTTCTTTTGGGCTTCTTCTTCAACTTTAAATAAAGAAGAATATTCTAAAATTATTGAAGTAGACATGCCTATTTCTATTTCTAATGATTCTGTTTATTCAATTGTAACTTATAATATTGGTTATCTAAGCGGAATGACCAACAATCGAGTTGTTGAAAAACAAAAATTATTATTTGATACCAATTTAGAATTAGTAAAAAAAGGGTTTAGAACTTTAAATCCAGATATAATAGGCTTTCAAGAGATAGATTATAATTCTTCTAGATCATTTGGTGTAAATCAGCAGGATGAAATTGCAAGTTTAGGATATGCTTATATAGGGCAAGCGGTGAATTGGGATGAAGCGTATGTACCTTTTCCTTATTACCCTATTTCTGCACATTTTGGAAAAATAAATTCTGGACAATCTATTTTAAGTAAATATCCTATTTTAGAACATAATAGAATTGTCTTAGAACGAGATGAAACAAATTGGTTTTATAGAGATGCATTTTATTTGGATAGAATACTCCAAGTTGTTAAAATTCGTTTGGATAACGAAAAAGAAATTATTGTTATGAATCTGCATCTAGATGCGTATAATAAAAAATTGAGAAAGGTGCAATTCGATCGTGTAATGATTGAGTTTAATAGTTATAAAAAAGAATTTCCGATAATTTTAATGGGAGATTTTAATAGTGATCCAGTATATATAGATCCAGTTATTGAGCGCTTATTAGAAGATGAAACTTTAGGAAATGCTGCATTTAATAAAGAAGATTATTCGTTGACTTTCAATACAGACATGCCTTTTAGAAGGTTGGATTTTATTTTTTATGATAAAACTCAAATTGTGAAGCTTGATTCAAGAGTCTTAGAAGAGTTTGGTCAAGCATCTGATCATTATCCTGTTTATATGCAGTTCCGGTTTAAATAGATTATTTATTTAATTGCTTTTGAAATTCATCGATAAATAAACTTACATGATAGCCATCTAGTAAGCCGTGGTGAACATGTATAGAAATTGACATCATTTTTTTACCATTTTCATCAATCATTTTGCCAAAAGAAATTTTAGGACAACTATCATTGAAAGCATAATTTCGAGCATGAGATAGTGATGTAAAATCTATCCAAGGCATAGACGAAAAATGAATTACATTGTCACCAGAAGTTGCTGGATCAAGTCCTTGGGTACTTTGTACTCTTTCAATTTCTTTTTTTGCAGTAGTATTAAATGTATCAAAATCTTCATTGTAATCCATATAAGAAAAACCAAAAGTGCCATCATCACGACCTATTGTCGGAGAAGCATTTATAGTCTCATATACAACAACTTTATCATCAATAATTCTATATCGGAAGGGTGTTGTGTTATTCGCTGCAACGAGTGCTTTATGTAGGTAGTATAAGAAAAAAGAGTTTCCGTTTTTTTTAGAATATTGATACGCAATACTACAATCAATTTTTACAGTTAGACCGAAAAAAGGTTCTTCGAATTGCTTAAAAAAATTAAAATGATCTTTACGATTCCATGAATCTACATCTAAGATTTTGTACATAGTTATTTAATGATATATGCCTTGGTTATATAATCCAATTTAGGATATTTTTCTTTTAAATAGGTATTCCCCTTAGTATATATTTGACCTTGTTCCTTTGCAGGTTTTGGACCATAATTTGCATAAAACTTCTGAACAGTCTCCATCCCATTAATTATTGTTGCTATAACGGGAAATCCTTTTACTCCACCATAATCAAGTTTGTCCAGTCGAGGATTATTTTTCATATTGATAAATATTTGTGTTGTACGTGATTCTTTTCCTCCACGTGCAAAAGAAATAGTCATTGAGTCATTACTTTTTATAACAGACTCATCTTTTAATTTAACATCACTCCAACGATTATTTAGTAACGAATCATTGTGAATTCCAAATTGCACTACAAACTTTGGTAAAACTCTATACAAAGCAATATCAGTATAAAAATCATGTTTTATAAGTTGATATAAGCGATCAACTCCATTTGGCGACCATTCTCTTTTTGCTTCAATATCAAAATTTCCTTGAGTAGTTTCAAAACGTGCTTTAAAATATTCAGGGGCTTTTTCTTGTGTCCATTTTTCCTTGAAAATTTTTGGGCTGCAAGAAGTAATTAATAATAATCCCAGTAGGAAAATAATTTTTCTCATTATTCTTTTGTGTAATTAAATTTTACTGTTTCTAAAGAGCCATCTTCTTGATGAATATCGACATAAATAGTCATTTCGTTTTCAGAAATTCTTTCGAATGTCATGCCTTCAAAGACAACGGTATCGGCTGTAATTTCTTTTAAAGGAAAATCAACGGTTTCATCTTTGGTTTCCCAGCCTTTCAAATTCCCATGAAAGTGTTTTAATTGTAAGACAAGAGAATTTTCAATCTCTCTAATAATTTCAATTTCATAAAATGATACGATACCATCGTTTATTAATTTGAAGACAGCCATCATTGAATCTCCCGAAGGTTCACTCCAGTTTTCTTCAACTATTCCTCCAAATGCTTCACCTTTCCAATTTCCAGAAATCCATGCGATGTTTTCTAGAACTGGTTCCAAAATTTCTATTTCCTCAATGATTTCAGTAGTGTCATTATTTTTGTTTATCACAGTAACCTCACCAACAATCGCAATCCTATTTCCATTTGGACTTGTAGCCAGTCTAGTAATGTTTTTTATTCCATACTTTTTAAGTGATGCTACTTTTTTCCAACTTTTATCTGTTTCAGGATTTAGTTTATATAAAACGTCACCTCTTCCCATTAAAATAGTTCCATTTATTGTCCAACAAATATCTTCAGAATTAGGTAGTGTATTCGCTATAAATTTAGTCTCAACAGTTTCAGGGTCTAGAGATTTAATTTCCCATTTTTTATTCTTCTTACTAATATAACTTACTAAATTACTTTTAGGGATATTGTGTAAAGAACGGCCAATATTTGTATCAACTTTATAGTTTTTTGGTTCGTCAGTATTAGTTATAAAAAGCGACAACCCGCCATCTTCTAATACAGATGAAATAATTGTTTTATCGTCATACCAATTGTGATAGCCTATAATAATATCGTCAACTAAAGGTTTTGATACGTTTTTTTTTAAATTATAACTATACAATTTTTGTGTGCCATCTTTCTCTAATCGTATTGCCGATGCTCTATTTCTTTTAGGAATTTTTAATGGAGAATATTCGCTTCCTTCAGTTGCTGAAATCCATTTCATTCTTCCAGTTTCAATATCATACTTTACAATATCTGTTTGTCCATTTCTTGTACCAGAATAAAATAAAATATCTTGACTCATGAATGATGGTTGATTATCATAGCCCTCATTGTTAGAAATATTTTTAAAATTTGAGAGTAAAAGTTCCCCATCTTTTAATGATAAATCAAACAAAAAAACATCAGTGTTTTGTTGTGCGTAACTAATAATAGATAGGAGAAGTAATATGTAACTAAGTGATTTTTTCATCAGAAATTTTTTTAGAAGTATCCAAAAGTAACAAAAAAATCCCAAAGCAACGCTTTGGGATTCTGAATTAAAATCAAAATCTAAAACTAAAAACAGTATTTGTTTTCTGCTTTAACTTTTTCTGCAATTTCATTTCTTAAATCAACAATGTCTGGATAGTTAGTGTACTTTGTGAAACGCTTAAGTCCCATTAACATCATACGTTGTTCATCACCTTCAGCAAAAGAAATAATACTTTCTTTCCCTTTGCTTTCAACAATACCTACAGCATTATATAAATATAATTTTGACATTGCTATTTGAACAGTTTGCTCTTTTTTACTAGTACGCTTTACATTTTTCTCAGTTCTTAAAATAGTAGATTCTGCCATATATATTTCAATTAATATATCTGCAGCAGCAATTAATAATTGTTGGTGATCTTCTAAATCCGGTCCGTATTTCTGAACTGCACCACCTGCAACCATTAAGAAAGTTTTCTTAAGTTTTGCAATCATTTCTTTTTCTTCAGTAAATAATTCTGAATAATCTGGTGTGTCAAAAGAAGGAATCCCTAATAATTCTTGTTGAACTGCATTTGCAGGACCTAATAAATCTACGTGACCCTTCATTGCCTTTTTTACAAGCATCCCAACAGATAGCATTCTGTTAATTTCATTAGTCCCTTCATATATACGAGCGATACGAGCATCTCTCCATGCAGATTCCATTGGAGTTTCTTCAGAGAATCCCATTCCACCAAAAATTTGAATACCTTCATCTGCACAATTTTGTACATCTTCAGATACTGCAACTTTAAGAATAGAGCATTCTATAGCATACTCTTCTACACCTTTTAATTCTGCTTCATGATGTGAACTTCCTGCTTCTTTTCTTAACTTAATTCTATCTTCTATATTTTTTGCTGCTCTATAGGTTGCGGATTCACCTGCATATGTATTTGTAGTCATCTCAGCTATTTTAATTTTAATAGCACCGAAATCTGAAATAGGAGTTTTAAATTGTTTACGTTCATTAGCATAATTTACACCAATACTTGTAATTCTACGTTGAGAATCTAAACAAGCAGCAGCTAGTTTGATACGACCAACATTTAGTGAGTTCATTGCAATTTTAAACCCATTACCTCTTTCAGATAGCATGTTTTCAATAGGAACAAGTGTGTCATTAAAGAATACTTGACGAGTAGATGATGCACGAATACCTAATTTGTGCTCTTCTTCACCCATCGTAATACCATTTTCAGGATTGTTTTCTACAATAAACCCTGTAATGTTTTTATCATTTTCGATACGAGCAAAAACAATCATTAAACTACAAAACCCTGCGTTTGAAATCCACATTTTTTGTCCGTTTATCTTATATGATTTACCATCTTCAGAAAGAACAGCAGTAGTTTTTCCTGAATTCGCATCTGATCCTGCTCCAGGTTCAGTTAGGCAATATGCACCAAACCATTCTCCTGTTGCTAGTTTAGGAACATATTTTAATTTTTGCTCTTCTGTACCATATAGTGTAATTGGCATTGTTCCAATTCCTGTATGTGCTCCAAAAGCGGTACTGAAAGATCCTGTTCCACTTGAAATATAATCACAAGTTAATACAGTTGAGACAAATCCCATTCCTAGTCCACCATAAGCTTCAGGAACTGCAACACCTAAAAATCCAAGTTCTCCAGCTTTTTCCATACACTCTTCAGTCAGAGCATAATCTTTTGCTTCAAATCTCGCTTTGTGAGGGATGATTTCTCGGTCATTAAATTCCATTACTGCCTCTTTCATCATTTGTTGCTCTTCTGAAAAATCTTCAGGAGTAAAAACATCTTCACACTTTGTTTCTTTAACTAGGAATTGACCTCCTCTTAATAAATCTGCCATTATATTATAATTTTCTTTTTTTATCTTAATTTAAAAACTCATAAATGCCACAAGCACCTTGTCCTGTTCCGACACACATAGTCACTGCACCATATTTTCCTTGCATATTTCTTTTACGCATTTCATCAAATAGTTGTACAGAAAGTTTTGCTCCAGTACATCCTAAGGGATGACCTAATGCAATTGCACCACCATTAACATTTACTAATTCTTGATTTATATTTAATTCTCTCATTACTGCTAATGATTGTGAAGCAAAAGCTTCATTTAATTCAATTAACTCTAAATCTTCTAGTTTTAATCCAGCCTGTTTTAAGGCTTTTGGAATTGCTTTTACAGGTCCTATTCCCATAATTCTTGGTTCAACACCAGCTGCTGCATAGTTTACCATTCTAGCAATTGGTTCTATATTTAATTCTTTGACCATTTCTTCACTCATAATCAATACAAATGCTGCTCCATCACTCATTTGAGAAGAGTTTCCTGCAGTTACACTTCCACCAGCAGCAAATACCGCTCTTAACTTAGCAAGCGCCTCTTTACTTGTTCCTGCACGTGGACCTTCATCTTTATTGACAGTATATGATTTTATTGCTTTTTTACCATTAGCATCTATATAAGTTTGTTCAACATTTATTGGAACAATTTGGTCTTGAAAACGGTTTTCAGCCAGAGCTTTTAAAGCTTTCATATGTGAATTGAATGCAAATTCATCTTGATCTTCACGAGAGACTTTAAATTGGTTGGCAACCGCTTCAGCAGTATTTCCCATTCCCCAATAATAATCTTCATTACCAGTTTTTACAATAGCGTCGTA
>CAWVTS010000113.1:0-7922 GCA_963933045.1 uncultured Lutibacter sp.
CGCCAACCATTCTTAAAAATGATGCTACTGATCTGTTTCCATAACGCTCAAATTCCTTTTCGTAAGTATCTGGAAGATACTGATTTAAGAAATCAAAGTTGTTTATGTAGTTTGTTGATAACGGAGTTTGTTGCGCACTTGGCTGCAAGTCAAATCCTGGTGTTACATTTACTGCCATTTTTTAATTGTTTTTAATTGTTTAACTTTTTTTAACACTTCTAATTTTGAGTCCTCTTCCATGTTCATTTCTATTATCGCTACTCACAGGACGTATTTTCATTCCATCTTTTGAAACAGTTTGAGATTGTTGCCTCATATCCATGTTTATGTTTTTAGATTTTCTTGAAACATTATCCACAGCATTAGCTACGCCTTGATCATAAAAATATTGAGCAAACTTATCAGGATTCATCGCTACCGACAAAGCTTTATGATAACCTACTGCATCTTTAATTAATCCACTTTCGTCTAAATATTTGCCAATAAAATTACCAACATTAGATTGAACATTTTTTAATTCTTCCGCAGTACCAGGTTTATAAGTTAAATTATTATCAGACACATTAAAATCAAAACCTTTGAAATCATTGTTAAACACATCATTTGTTTTGTCTGTAAAAAAATCAGCTTTCTTCCTGTTTACTTCCTCTAAACTTTTAGATTCCTCTATTGAACTTCTGTAAGCATTAAGATTTTTTTCCTGTTCTTCAGATAATCCACCCCCACTTGACTCAAGAGGAATGTTGTATTTATCTTTTTGTTCATTCAAAAATTTCTTTGCTTTCGCAAGTTCACGTTTTTTAGCTAATTTTACTTTCTTGATTTCTCTTGGTTCGTCTAAATCCTCATCGAAACTAAACTTGTCCTCAATAATATCTTGAATGTCTATTTCGTCTAAACCTTCTTCAGTTGACGAATAATAATTAGCCAGTACAACATCGTCTTCCATTTCCTCAAAGTTTTTTTGTAAATTATAAAAATCTTCAATTCCACGTCCAGTTTCCTGTTTGTACTTAAAATACGCTGACACATCTTCTGGTAAATCAACATTTGCCTCTTTTTCCGCAAATAATTCATCAACAGAATTAATATCCTTGTCGTATCTATTTTTTATATATGAAAGAACGTCTTGATCATTTAATTCAACCAAGGGTGTTTCAACTCCCTGTTCTTCAACAGGATTATTATTTTCTTTAGGCTCTTCTGTTTTATTATCTTCAGATAAATTAACTTTATCTATTGAAGGTTCATTTGCATCTGAGTCTTGATATTTTTCTTCATGCGCTTTTAGTAAATCGTTTTCTACTTCAACGCGAGACTTTTCTTCTTTTGTTACTTCTCTTACTTTAAATTCCATTTGATTTTATTTTTAACAAAGTTAATACTAATTTAATTATAATTTTAGACTATTTATCTTGGATTAAATTCAGAAAAATCAAACCCATCTAAACTATCTTCATTAGATTCAAAATTAATAGAAGGTAGATTACGCTTTCTTTGTTCAATCATTTTCGATTGATTAGAAGATTGCTTATTTAATCTATTGTTTTTTTCTTTCTCTCTATTTTCTTCTCTTGAGTCAATTTGAGACTGCTCAACTCCTTTTAATTGCATTTGGTAATTAAACTCAACTTCCATTAATTTGCTTTTTAATTGAACTTCCATTTGCATTTTTTGAATCGCCATCTGACCTTCAGCAGTCATTGTTTCCATTTTTGCAGCTGACTGAGCTTGAGCTATTTGCATTTGCTGTTGAGCCGCTGCTTCTTGAGCTTGCATTTGTTGTTGCGCCTGCATCTCTTGTTGTTGCATTTGCATTTGCTGCTCTCTTTCTTCTTTTTGTTTACGTTTTAATTTTAATAACTGATTAGCCATTTTTAGATTATGAATCTCTCTAATATCAATAGCATCTTCTAAACTTATATTTTGTTGAGATAAAGCCATTTGAATGTTTTGCTCTAACATAGCTTTTTCCTCTTCATCTGGAGACATTTCAATAAATATTCCAAAATCATATAAATACAAGTTTTTTATATCTTCAATAATTTGAAGATTATATTTACCAATTTGCATTGCAAACTCATCTTTAAAATCAGCATACTCTAATATATCAGCCATTCTAATAGATAAGCATTCAGCTAAACTTCTTGTCATATATAAACTTGCTTGTAATATATGTCTTGTAGCTGTATTTGAATTTAATGCAGCTAATTTATTAACACCAACTAAAGAGTTAGGATCAGGACTTGATCCATCACGAGCTTCGTTTAGTCCTGTTACCGATCTAATCATATCTAAATAATGATTATAATTACCTATAAGCATTTGCATTTTACCTGCTCCACTTGAAGCTGTTAATTGAGTAATTGGAACTTTTGCATTATTATATTCACCATCCTGAGTATAACTTCTACCAATAACACTACCTGTTTGAAAGTATAATCGTAAAGCATCCTCTGGATTGTATGCAGCTCCAGTACCTAAATCTACCTCATTTAATCCATCAGCATCAATAAAAACACCATCAGGGACTACACGAGAAACAACTTGTTGAATTTTTAAATGCGTCATTTGAATTAAATCCGCAAACGGAATCATTCTACGAACTAAAGATTCAACAGCTCCTTTATACATTCTTGGAGCGCAAGCTATATAATTAGGTCTTGCATATTGATTTGCTGATTTTGGTCTAACCATATTTTCACTCAATTTCCATTGAAGCATAATATTAGTTCCCATAACCATTACACCATCATACCAAACATCAATTCTTTTAGTAACTTTTTCAAAGCCACCTTCATCCATCATTTCTTGAGGAGGATTAAATTCATCTGTTTTTTCTACAGTTTTAAATGTTCCATCAGCCATTCTTTTCTTCTTGTAAACAAAAGAATGTGTAGATTTATAATTAAAATACAACAAAGTAGCTGTGTCTCTATGAAACATACTATTGTTATAAGCTTGTGCGTCATTATAATACTGATACCATGATTGACTATATTTAGATATTTCATCTAAATCTCCAAGCGATAAGTCTGGATCTATTTTAATTAACTCTCCAATTGGAACAGTTTTAATTTCTCCCCAATAAAAATTATCTTTAAAATAAGGATCTTCAGTATAACTATAAACCACATTAGCTGGATCAACATAATCAATTTGAACACCAGAACCTGGTAAAAACATATGTTTACATATACCAATACCTAAAACAGTTTGATCATAATCAACTCTCTTTCTAATATCTTGATAATGATTTTCATCTAACAAAGTATTAATACCAACCTCTTGAGCAATTTCAACAGCTGGTTTAAACTTCATTTGCATATACAACTCTAACTCCTCATCGCTCCCTGGTAAATCTTCTTCTGCTACCGAAAAAACAGGGATTCCAAATTGTTTCTCTAACTCTCTTAAAACAGGTGCGGCCACCATATCAGCTTGAACCATGTCTTGAAAAATATTCCTTTTTTCTGCTGACATAACATCTTGCGCATACGTTTTCACTTTAAATAATCGATCAGACATACCGTTAACAACTATATCCACAAATTTTGGAATAATTGGAACTGGAGTCCAGTCTAAATTCAAGTGACTTAAATCACCATCTACTGATATTTCATTTTTATATTTAGCAATAGACTGCTCACCTCTTGCGTATAATCTTAACCTATTGAAATCCGCCCATTGATTATAAAACCTACATGAACCACTATCTCTCCTAAACCACTCGTACTGAATTGCTTGACCTACTTGAAGTCCAAATTCCATTGTTTTTTTAACGGAGTCTGAAGCAAATTGATCAGGAAAAGCAGCAGAGTTAACTTGTATGTTTACATCTTTCATTTATTAAGTAATTGACTAACCGAGGCTGTATTATTATATCTTGCAAAGTTAATGCTTATTTTCGATTTTTCTTTAGTGGGAGTGTACAGGTGTTTTTGATTAGCCATTATTGCTAAACCAGAACTAATAGAAGCATCAAACTTAGTTCTATTGCTTATATCAAATTTTGCCCAATCCTCTAAAGTTCTATGAAAATTCATTACACCCATATCATCTTTATCTCTATACGATCCTTCCATATCTAATCCCACGTACTTCTCTATATACGATTCTATAGCAGAAGCGTGTGATTGTTTTACATCTTCACTTGAGTTAGGAATACCGCCTAATTCTTTTTCAGTTTTTGATAATTTATTAAAAACTTTATCAGGCCTATTAACACTAAACCCACGATAACCTCTATTTTTTAAATGATACAACAAACGAGGTTTGTTATTCTCACACAATATTGGCATACCATAAAATACTATCGCCATTAAAACATCTTCAAAAAACAGTTCAGCAGTTTGAGGACGAGCTATGTATTCTAAGAAAAATTCATTACTTGGAGCATTATCCATATTAAACTTTGTTAATCCATGTAAAGAACCGTTAGATCCCTTACCGACAACTACCCCTGATATATCATAAGAATCACATCCAAATGTACCTACGTGTTCATTCCCTGGATATTTTTTACCATTCTTATTTATAACATTGTTTTGCAACGCTTTTTCTGGTAACCAAGTTACAAAAAATCTTCCTCTTTTATTAGGCGTCCAAATTACCCTACTATCTTTAATTCCGTTTTCCCAAGAAAAAGATCCTTGCGTTACATATCTGTCAGTAATTAAAGAATCATTGTAATCAATTTGTTGATATATCTTAGTAAGATTAAATATAGACTGCTTACTTTCATCTCTAAAAGCATGAGACTCTGATCGAGGAAATTGTCTATAAAATTCATTTAAAGCATCAGGATCTTGTTTTAAAGAATCTACTTCATTTTCCCAATAATCAACAGCACCTTGAGATATAAATTCATTATCTATTCCTAAAATGGGTTTTTTAGGAGTCCTAAAAACTGGCATCCCATATCTATCAATAAAACCTTCCATATTCCATTCCATAGGGATGAAAAGTGAATATAACCCACTTTTAGTTTGACCATTTGAATTTCTTTTAGTACAATCAGAATCATTGTATAATTTTTTAAAATTAGATCCACCTTTATCTAAGGCGTTTGAAGTTGAACCCATCATGCATTTACCTATAACCCTGCTACCTAAACGCAAACAAGTTTTTGTAACCCTCCAGTTATTTAAAATATTATCAGGACGCTCCCATTTACCACTCTCATCATGCAGAAGTAATTGTAGTTTTTCTCCATCATAACTGTTGTCTCCAGTATTTTTCCAGTCAATAGTTGTATCTAAACCTTCAAGCTCTTGATCTTCAGTTAAATACATATTTTTTTTAGTAATCTTAGAAGCAGGGACTCTATAAGCTAATTCTGTTTTTGGTTTATCCATACCATCTTGTATGGGTTTAAAAAAGAAAGGATAGTTATTAGATATGGGAACTATTTTATCTGTAAACATTTTTTTAGCATCCGAACCAGATTTAGATAAAACACCTATACGAGCATCTTTAGTAATAGTACCAGTGTTAACCCCTTCACACGATGCCATAAATGAAAAACCAGAACGTCTAATTTTTAAATAGTCCATTCCAAAACTTCGTTTATCCGCTTTACAAGCTTCCCAAAAAATATAAAAAATTCTATTTGCTTCTCTAAAATCTGGTAATCCAACATCTATTTTAGTCCATTGCAAATACATATAATGTGTACCTGTAATATAAGTTGGAATACCTTTGTTTAAAAACCAACACCCTTGTTCTCTATAGTTAAACTGAGTTTCTATGTAGTCAACCCATTCGTTTTTAAAACTTGCAGGGGTATCATGCCATTGAAATATAGATTTAATTTTTTTTAATTGTTTAGGAATTTCTGTTGCTTCCCAATATTGCTCTTCTTTTTTTTCTGATCTTTTAATAAAGCTTTTAGGAGATTTAGGTAATGCTATATTTAATCCACTTATGTTTATTATATTTTCAATTTGACCTGTTTTTGAAATTACAACAAAATTATATTTCTCATTATATCCATAAGTCCATGATTTAGCTTTGTTTTTTATAGACAAAACATTTTTTGGAACTATGTTAACAAGCTCATTATGTATTTTATTTTGAATTTCTTTCTGCAAATCCTTTTGGTGTATTACTTACTTTAGTGTCAACTCCTTCCAACAAGTCTTTTTCTTCTTGTATTCTTTTTAGTATTTCAAATGCGTCAAATATTGCTAACTTTTTTGTAGCAGCAGCATTTTTTAATTTATCCGCAGCCAGATCATCTTCGCTATCGTATTTAATAATATCTGCTTTTGCAACTTTAATTAATTGATGAACAGCTAATTCACCAGCTTTTATAATCTCTTTTTTTATGTTTTTTATATCCATCTTGATTTCGATTATATTTAAGTTTTAATTTATCTACTTTATCTTCCCAATCAGAGTTTTTTTTATTAATTTCTTTCTTATTCATAATCAGAAACTTTATAAAACATTACAAAAGCTTTTCTTCCCTCTTTCCAGGATACGTTAGGATATTTACTATGAAAATAACTTGAGGGATAAGAAACTAATCTATTTTCTTCATAACCAACTACAGTGCTTAACCTCCATTTTTCTAAAGTATTTGCATCTATTTTTATC
Source organism: uncultured Lutibacter sp. (assembly GCA_963933045.1). GTDB lineage: Bacteria > Bacteroidota > Bacteroidia > Flavobacteriales > Flavobacteriaceae > Urechidicola. Next base: position 6,601 of record CAWVTS010000113.1, read on the forward strand.
ATTTTATCATACTCTTCATCTGTAATATCTTCAGGTATTTCTCTTCCATATATATCATGCTCCCATAATGCAGTACCATGAAGATCTTCTTTTTCTCTTGGAGATAAATAAAGAACCAACGCTCTATCAGGTTTTTCTCCATTAATATTTAAGTCAGAATGAATGCGCCAAGAAACGTCTAATTTATCTGTAGCAATTCTAAAAAAACTTAAAATATTTTTAATTTCTTTTCCTTCAATAATAGAAATTTTTTGAGTTATATATTTATCAAATTCTTCATTTGATTGTTGAATATGAAAATCTTTATCTCCAGCTTTTATTTTTTTAAACTCATTTTCGTCTAAATGTTTATTCGCTATTTCAAAAAGATTTTTTTGTACAAAATCATCTACAATATATATCATAATGAAAAGGTTATATTGTTAGTAAACATTCTATACAACCGCTCTCCATCTACATTAAATTCATATTCACTTTCTGGTTGATAAGAAATTTCATCACCAACATTTAAACCCATACTTAAAAGTTGATTGTTTATATACTTAATAGTACCAAACAAAGGTTCTTCTGTAATAGATTTTTTAATAAAAGAATCTTTTGCAGGAGATGGCTTGATGAAACAATATTTATTGTACCCTCTCCATTCTCCATTTTGTTTGTATAAAAAAAACTGATCAGGATCTACAAAAAATAAATTATCTTTAAAATAGCTTTTGCCGCTTTTTCTACGGCCCTGCATATCATTATAAAACTTAAATACATTATGGTGAACTAAAAGAGTATCACCCTCTTTTACAGGCCCTGAATAATCTATAGGGGTTGATACTACAATTGCGTAACGATTTGACGCACTATGGTCTTCTTCTGAAGTACTTATGATAAAATTAGTTTCACCGTAAGTTTTTGTATTATCGTATCTCTTATTATTATAAGGTTTTACAATAAACGAATAAGGAGATTTCATTAAAAATTTATATTATATTCTAAAGATATAGGTAAGGTACATTTAAATTCTTTCCAAAGCAAGACTTCATCCTTTTTCATAATCCAAATTTTGTAAGACTCTGAAGCAACATCATGCTGAATAAGATGTATTCCATAACTGCCGCCTAAAACATCCTGACCAACTATGTAATGCATAGCGCCAGATTTGTAATCTGCTCCGATTGAAATTTTTCTTATGTCCATTTGTTTATGGGTAGATTCTTATTTCTACATGACCTTCATCTATAGCATCTGCCGATGCGAAATTTGAGATGTTTAATTGTTCAAATCTTGAAAATGCAGTACCTACATATTTTCCAAAAACCTGAAGATCAGAA
>CAWVTS010000114.1:0-7909 GCA_963933045.1 uncultured Lutibacter sp.
CTCTTCTAACTTGCTGTGAAAAATCTTGTAATTGTTGTGTAGTTGGCATTAGTTGTTTTTGTTTTTAGATTCTTCAAAAATAAGCCAATTATTAGTTTTCACAACCTAAAGTTTAGATACTTATTCACATGGTTTTAACAATGAATATTTTTAATCTATTTTACAACACCACTCTTTAACTTACATGTTTTTTTGCTTCCACCAATTCAGGTCTATTACTATCAACTCCTTCAGCTAAGTCTATTAATTGTTGAAAATACTGAGTTGCTTTTTCTTTATCCCCTGCTTTTTTAGCAGCAATGGCAGCACCATAAATTCCGTTAAACCTATTAGGATGTACTAATAAATTTATTTCATATGCATCCAAAGCTTCTTGAGGTTGGTTAAGTGCTAATAGCATATCTCCTAACAACTCGTCTGCTGGTAAAACTTCTCCTGGAGTTACAGGGTGCTTTGAGGTCTTACTTTCTAAATCTACAGCCATTCTCATTGATTTTAAGGCTTCTTCTTTGTTTCCTTTTACTAGTGCTATCCAACCTTCAATAGTCTTCACTTGAATATTTACTTGACCTGCTTTATAGGTTTTAGTATGACTGTCATTAGAATTTAGTAAACTTTTGTGTAAATTTTTTAATGTTTCTAATTCTGCTTCGGCGGCATTAATATTTTTTAAATGTGTGTATCCTAATGCTTTTCCAAAATGCAGCATTGCTTTTTCCCAAGCTAATTTTTCCCAAGGAAACTCAATTGATGGTAATTCTAAGTTAGTTGCTTGCTCCCAATCTTTATTTTCTAATGCCATTCTTACAGGCATAGCAATCAACGCATAAGATGAAGCAAAATGATTTTTTGGAAAAATTTCTTTTACTTCTTTCATGTTATCAATCTCCTCTTGAGCACTTTTATTATCACCCAACTGAAGATATGCGTACACCAAATAATCGTTTGCATGAATTTCTTGTGTCCAATTTGCTTCAGGGTTTACACTTTCAGCATAACAAACTGCAGATGAAGCAGAATTAATATTGGTATCTATAGATTCATTCCATAGACCTAAACGAGTAAAAATGTGTGATGGCATATGCTGTGCATGTGCAGAAGCAGGTGCAATTTGAGCATAACGTCTTGCTGTGTTTAAAGCTTTACTTGCAAGTTCAGGGTAATCATAGTTGTGAATAATATAATGTGCAATTCCAGGATGATTTTGATTTTCTTTAAAAAGGCCTTCTAATATTTCACCAGATTTTCTCTGTCTGATATATTCTTTATCAGAAGGATCAGCAGCAGCTCTAATTGCTAAAGCATAAAATACGGCAGCTTCTGTATCATCTTTATGTTTAATGTATAATTCCTCCATTTTATTTTCATACAATCTCTTTCTAGTCATTTTATCAGTAGTATCCCAATTTTCATAAAATACACTTATCGCTTCCAAATAATCTCGTTCTCTATCATCCATATCCAAAGTTCTTGCAATAGCAAGTAACTTTTTCCCTTTTTCTAAATAGGATAAATCTGATTGCATCCATAAAGATTGGAAAATACTCATAGAAACTCCCCAATAAGCCATAGCACATTCAGGATCTTGATCAATTACTTTAACAAATGTTTTTTCCGCTTCAGCATATTCGAATGAGTGAAGTAATGCTAAACCTAATTCAAATGTCTCTCGAGTTTCATAATTACAACTTAAAGAAAAACTGATATCTCCAAAAGCCTCAGAACTACAAAGCAGTAAATCACCTCTTTTTAAATCTATAGAATTTAGTGCTGAAGACAATTTTTGTTTATCTTTTTTACAAGATGTTACTGAAATTAAAAGAATACAAATAACAAGCGAAATTAATTTTTTTGAGAGATTCATAAAAATTGTTTTAAGTGAAATGGTTAGTTTGAGTCTTTCAAATATACCTAAAAATTATATAACAAGTTGAAATTAAGGCTTTTGATTATTAAATGTGACCTTATTACTTCCTTGCAACTTTGAATTCACTTGTATCGTACCATTTAGGAAAATAAGTTTCGTTTGATAATCTATACCCAATGTTGAATAATAATTGCACATCAAATCGAATACCACTTAAGTCCGTTACTCCAGGGATATATTCATCAGATGGTTGATGATACACGTTTTTTCTATAATTATCATTGAGTACTTTCATGCTATCAATACTAATATTAAATCCTTCATGACCTCCTTTTGCATAAATTGGAGGTATTCCAATTTTGGCAAAATTAAAATGATCTGATCTAAAGAAATATCCTTTTTCAGGACTTGGGTCTGGAATAATATAACGTCCTTGATCTTCTGCAGCAGTCTTTCCGTATTCATCCATTTCAGAATGCCCAAAACCGGTAATTGTAAAGTCTTTCATTGGTCCAGGATTGTTAAAAGCATCCATATTTATATTTGCAACCGTTTTCTTTGGCTCATAAATAGGATGTTCAGAATAATATGCAGAACCTAATAAACCCTGTTCTTCGGCAGTAACAGCCATTAAAATAATTGAACGTTTTTGTTGTGGCGAGTTCTTGAAAGCCTCAGCAATTGCAAGCAAGGCTGAAGTTCCTGATGCATTATCTACTGCACCGTTATAAATAGAGTCATTATTTATTGATCTTCCAACTCCCAAATGATCCCAATGTGCAGAATAAATAATATACTCGTCTTTTTGAGTTGTTCCAGGTAATAGCGCAACTACATTTTTAGATTGATCTCTTTTAATTTTATTTTTAATTTTTACTGAAGCATTGAACCCTAAAGAAACCGCAGAAAAATCTTTGCTTTTTGCGAACTCATTAAAGTTCTTGTTTTTAATTGGTGACGATTCAAAAAGTTTATTGGCAGTTTCATTTGAAATCCAACCTACAATATCAGTCTTAGGAGAATCGCTTTCTAAAGTTAGGTGTGCTCCACTCCATCCAGATTGTACAACATTCCAACCATAAGAAGCAGGTTCTGTATCATGTATAATTAATATTCCCGCTGCACCTTGTCTTGCAGCCTCTTCAAATTTATAGGTCCAACGACCATAATAGGTCATTTCATTTCCTTTAAATAAAGTCTTATCACCAGATTTAAATCCAGGATCATTCACCAGTACAACTGCAGTTTTCCCTTTCCAATCTATACCTGCATAATCATCCCAACCATATTCAGGAGCTACAATTCCAAAACCAGCAAAGACCAATTCAGAATTGTCTAAAGAAACTTTTTCACTGGCCTTTGAAGTGGTTACCACAAAATCTTCAAAATAATCTAAATTGAATTTTTGATTATTTCCAGAAATCTTCATTATATCAGACGGAGTTCCAGAAATTTTTATCATAGGAACATCTTGAAAATAACTATCTCCATTTCCAGGTTTTAAACCGAGTTTTTCAAACTCTTGTTTTAAATATTTTGTTGTTTTCGCTCCACCTTCAGTAAAAGGCATACGACCTTGAAAATCGTCAGAAGCCAATACTTCAATATGTTTACCAAGGGTTTCTTGATTTACTTCTGCAATTGGAGTATCGTTTTTATCGGTTTTACAACTTACTATAAGTAAGGTAAATAGTATAAACTTTAAAGTGTGTTTCATGGTCTATTAATTAAGCAACTAATTTAGTAAATAATAATATTAATGCTGTGTAGATTTTTGATTTATCTAAAGATAAAAATCAATACGTTTCGTTTTCGCTTTTTATATCTTGTTTACTTCTGGCAAACAGCTCTGAATCTTCTAGCATGTATTCTAAAATAGGCCTACATCTGTTTTTACAAGATGGATAAAAAACGGCGTGTTCCTTCTCTTTATTCTTAATAGGGTTTCCCCACCAAAATTCGGCTAAAGCTATTGGTTTTAATTGATGTTTAATTGCATATTGGAATAGTTTAGGAGCAACGCATTCGCCTGCTGCAACAGGTGGATTCCCATGAGATGAATGCTTAAAGATTTCCAATAAATTTTTCTTCTTCCCTGAAAGATTTAAAAAATTATAATTCTCAAAAAGACGTTGCTGTAAGGCTATCGATTTTTGTGTTCTTTGTTCTTTTAATAAAGTAACTTCTGAAGGATTATGGGTGCTTTTAATTTTATTTCCAATTTCACTCAACGCTGTCAAACCTTTATTAATAAAAAAATCACCTACAGAAGCATCAAAAACTGAAGGGATAAATTTATTACATGTTGCATTGTTAGGTAATTTTCCAGAAACTGTACCTATATAACTGTAGGCTCCATCTTCTTGTTGAACTACAAGAATTCCAAACATCTTTCCTTTATTTGCAGCAAAGTCATACTTCCACTTTTTGGATTCTTCGGTAATAAATTCTTGAAATTCTTTTGCAGCTATTTTTGCAATTTCTGGAGCAACTATCTCAAAAGGATTATTGAGTTTTGAAATAATAGTAATCTTAGATAGTTCCGTTTTAAAGTTAAAAAGAAGTTGTTTATCCATTTTCGCCAGAAATTTTTTTTAAATCAAACATTATCATTGCAACTGCACACTTTTTTACTTCCTCCCCTTTTTTCATTTGAATAAATTGAGGTAATCCCCTTACTTGCAATCTATTTATTAATTTTTTATTCTAAATTTATATTTACATTCTCTAATTTTAATTTCGTGAACGGTTTGTGTTTAAATGACTACTAAAGGTATTGTGTATGATTTCGTTGAATGTTTCAGCAACTATTTTAGCTGTTTTTTTTATATGATTAGCTACTGGCTATTTTTATTAACACTTTTGTTAATTACAATTGGTTATATCAGCTCCTAATCTAACTAAATCACTTCTGTCAGGAAATTCAGGGTCTTGAAAGTTAATTCTAACTCCATCGCACTCAAATATAACTGGACTGTCTAAAAAATTACCAAAATTTAAATCAACGGTTAAAATACCATCTTCAAATGTATATTCGTTAGTTCCTGGTATGGCATTAGAATCTTCAGCTTCAAATGTTTCATATTGGGATTCGCAATCATCTCCAACACAGTAAAAAGTATATCTTATTCCATTTTCAAAAAGGTACATTGTATTTGAGATACCTTGTGCACTTATTCCAGGTGTATCTGAAGGAAACAACCATTTGCCTTCAATGTCATAAACTGCCGGAGTATCATTTACGTCATCTTTTTCACAACTCATTATCAATAATGCTAAACCTGCTAATAATAATAATTTTTTCATAATTATTTTCTTTTATTTATTATAAAACAATTAACATCTTAAAAAACCCTACCTAATAAATTAATTTTCTATTAAACAGATAAGATAATACATACCATTTCGAGCCATTATAAATTAGCGTTAATGCTGTGTCACCAGTATTGCAATAGATTCAGTGAAAGGGATAGAAGTAGCCAAGATAATTTCAGACAGGATGTATCAATTTCTTTGAAGTGATGTTAAAACTTTTAATAGGTTGTATAAATTTATTTTTTACTAAACATAGTTTATAAATGATTTTTTATAGTTGCTCAAGTAATTTCTTGAAGGAAGGAATTCTTTTTAATCCTCCTGCCATTCTATCTGATAATATCAAATGAAAATCATGATTGACTTCTACAATAACAGGACCATTTGGAGTTATAGCAACGTCCCAACCCAAAAAAGGAAATTTAAATAAAGAAGAAACTTCGTTAACTATTTTTTTAACTTCAATGTAATGAGGTATTTGTAGCTTATCAAAAATTATTCCTGTATCAGGGTGTTTATAAAAAATCCCTCCACCATTATCAATGAGTTGTAAACCTTCAGCACACATTTTACCTGATTTTATATTAAATGGCACTAAAATTCCTCCAGCATGTGCATTATCTATAATTGCTCCTTTTCTTCCAATTCTAATAAATCCAGATAAGATTTCCAACTCATTTTTTTCATTTTTGTAAGTAAAAATCCTTAACGTATTAATACTAGAATAATTAATCTTTTTTAAAACTTCATGTTGAAGTATTAATTCTTGAAATATAAATGCATTGGAAAATAGCAGGTTAATTAAATTATCCGTTATTTTTCGATATGTATTTCTGTCTATAACAAAAATATTTTGTCCCATACCTCCATCTATAGGTTTGCAAAATAGCTGTACAATTTTTTCTTCATAAAAAACTTTTTCTAAAAAAGAGAAAAAGTCATTTTTAGTTTCTATTTTAAAAATATCACTTTTATAAGTAAATCTGTTTTTTGAATTATGAAAAAAAATTTGTGGAGTAGGAATATTATTTTTGACTAGTAATTCTTCAAATAATAATTTATTTTCTGCTAATATAATTTGTTCTTTCGCATGTGACTGAGACCATGCTAGCAATCTATTGTTTTCTTTTATGCTAATATAATCTTTATAATTCGAGACGTTTTCTCGGTAAAGTAGATTAGAAATGTAATGTAAGGGCAGCTCTTTTTTTGAAATAAAAAGATTTGTACATTCTTTAATAATTTTAAACCAGTTTTTTTTGTTTTTATCTTTTAAAAAAAATAAGAGTATTTGCTTTTCTCTTTTTGATATCATAGTATAAACTTTTAATTTCGTACTTTAATTACTGGCTGCTTTCCACAATGTATGGTAACATATTTGTATAAGAATAGTTTCGGAATTACGTGCAAGAATTTTCTGCAGGAAAATCAGACTTTATATTTTCTTTTTTACAGGAGATGAAAATAGATAAAATTATGATTGATATCAATATCTTTTTCATAATTATTGCCAACTCGTTATTATATCACAACAATGATAATCATTATACCTTATTCAGCTCGAGATAAAAAGACGATGCTTAAGTCTTTTGCTTCTTTTTCTTTGCAGCAGGAAACAAAACGTTGTTTAAAATCAACCGATATCCTGGAGAATTTGGATGTAAATCCAATTCCGTTTTTGGGTCACCTACTCTATGGCTATAATCCTCAGGATCATGGCCGCCATAAAACGTAAACATTCCTTTTCCTTTTGTTCCGTGTATATAACGTGCTTCACCATTTGTTTTATTTTCTCCCATAATTAAAACAGTAGGTTTCACTGTATTTCTATCAAACGAAGTTGTTTGTCCCATAAAACCTTTGACTAATTGTGTGTGATTTTGACACAACATTGTTGGCACAGGATCCCATTTTGCAGAGAAATTCATCAATGAAAAATAATCAGTTGTCCGTTGTATTTTACGCTTCATGGTCATATCTATAGAAGAAAACTCATACATCACTGGATTTCGTTCTAATTTATAGTCTTTAAAAGCAAAGGTTCTGGAGAAGTCTATTTTAGATTGATAACTTACTTCAGAAGGATCTCCATCAAACATAGATTCACAAATATCCACTCCTTCTGCAGAAAGGGCAATATCAAAACTATCAGTTGCAGAACACATGGCAAACATAAATCCGCCACCAATCACATAATCTCGAATCTTTTTAGTCACCGCCAATTTCTCTTCAGATACTTTTGAGAATCCTAATTTTGTTGCTGTTTCTTCTTGATATTTTTTTTCTTCAATATACCAAGGTGCGGTTCTATAACTGCCATAAAATTTACCAAACTGACCTGTGAAATCTTCATGATGTAGATGTAACCACTCGTATAACAATAACTTTTCGTCTAATACTTCTTCATCATAGATAACATCAAAAGGAATTTCTGCATAGCTAAGTACCATTGTCACAGCGTCATCCCAAGGTAATTTACTTTTTGGAGAATACACCGCAATTTTGGGTGCTTTTTCCAATAGTACCGCTTCCATATTTTTTGACGGACTGCTTATTTCTATTAGTATATTCTCTGCTTGTAAATCTGAAATTACTTGATATGAAACTCCTCGAATTTTACATTCATTTTCAATTTCTGGAGTATGCTCTATTAAAAAAGCGCCTCCATCATAATTCAATAACCATTTGGCTTTTAGTCCTTTTTCTAAAGTCCAATACGTAATGCCA
>CAWVTS010000115.1:0-7876 GCA_963933045.1 uncultured Lutibacter sp.
CTAAAGAATATAAAACTACATCATCTCCAATCCAAGAATAATCTCCAATAGAAACTTTCCATGGATATGTTATTTTTACCGTTGGTCTAATAATTACTTTTTTACCAACATTTGCACCAAACAATCTTAACAAAAAACGCCTAAAGCCATATAAAAACTGAGGTGAATTTCTGAAAAAAATCGCCTGTGTAAGCCACCATAGCTGAACAACAAAAGCATTTCTACCTCTGAAATTTCCTGGAAGTTTAAATTTATTTAACTCTTGTACTGGCATTTATTTATTTTTTAAAATTTCATTCTTAAACTATTGGACTATAAAATTATTTTTAAAATACACGCCATTAAATTCAGTAATTTATTTGCCTTTAACCTTTTTCTTAATAAAAATAGAGACTCTAATACACTTGCTGTACTTTTAGAATTAACAATATAACGATGAATATTTAATTTTATTATATCTTTTACTCCTGCATGATCAGATGTAATTATAATATTTCACATGAACCTAGCTTCAAATAATCTTAATAATAAAGGTAAAAATAAAACAAAATTTTAAAAAAGACCTTAACGGAACTATAAAGGCATTTTTACCTCTAAAGTTTTCTAGCAATTTAAAAGTACTTAATTTCTAAAAAAACATTTTTTTTTAAAACATTTCCTAAACATACCCAATAAAAACAAATTACCTAATCAAAAACTTATTTTCAAATTTAAACAAACATATTATAAAAATAAACATAATGATTCCTGTTTGTCTATTTAATATATTTTCTGAAAGCATTTGGATTGAAAAGAAAACTATAATTGATGTAAGTAAATATTTTCTTTCTCTAATCGATATAATAAATTGATGATATATAAAGTATATTAAAATAAATAAAGCTAATACACCCCCGTTTAAGTAATAGTCTAAAAACTGATTATGTGAATTTAATTTTTCTTTAAACAAATAGTCTGATTTATTTTTGTAGCATTCTATTAATGCCAAATCTCCTTTACCCCATCCATAACCAAGAAAAGGTCTGTTTTTAATTGTCTCTAATACACATTTATAGACAGCAACTCTAACACTGGTTGAATTAGTAGTCTGAAGTTCTGTATAAGTAGACCTTATGCCAAGTTCTTTAAATCTTCTACTCATATTAGGAAAATAAGTAAGACATAATATAAACATACTTAATAATAAAAAGACTAAAATTAACTTATTTCTTGTATTTCTTAATTTTAAAAATAAGAATAAAATAGCAGCTATGAAAAATCCAATTATAACTCCTTTGCTAGACAATAATAATAAATGAAAAATATTAATTAAATTTATTACAATTAGTATTACTTTTTTACTTTTATTTAAACTGTTAAAAATGGCTATTGAAAATAGCATAGCTAAAGCTAAATATAAACTTATATATATTGGATGGTCATTAACAATTGGTATTTCTAAAATGAGTTTTCTAAAAGAATTTACTTTAAAGTAATCCTTTCTAAAAAGATTATTAAAATAATAAAAATAAAAACTAAAAATAGATAGAATTGTTGTACTTAAGAGGAAGCATTTAAAAAATAAGAGTAATAAGCCTCTTTTTATTTTTTTTGAATGCAACAAATAAAAAGCAAGAGGTATAATAATTAATGATAAAGATGTTTCAATTTTATTTTTAGGAAAATAAAAACTACCTGTATAAAATATGCTTAAAAAACTTATAGAAAATAATGAAGAAAGCTTGAGAAAACCTTTCATAGCAAATTTTCTTTTCTTTTTTTTGAAAAAAAAATAAAGCGCTACAATTAATAATAATATTACTGGAAATCCTTTTAAACGAATTGGTAAAAGAGGGAAAAAACCAAACAAACAAATAGAGTATGCTAGCAGTTTATCTTCAATAATTATTTTTTTTTTTCCCATTTAATTGATAGTCTTTAATAACTTATTTAAGAAAGTGTGTCTATTTTATATACATAGTTCATCTTATCACTTTCTGAAAATATTATAAAAGTAATTATCCAAAACATAAAATTAGACATCATATGTGGAAATGATATAAAAGAATCGAAAATAATTATTATAGCGTATAAAGCACTTAAAGTAAGTGCGTAATTATTAGAGTTATTTAAAACATTTCTACAGCTTCTAATTAATTTAAAAATAAATATTAAATATATTAGTAACCCTAAAACTCCAAATCTATGCAATACTGCAAAAAAACCAATATGTATATGCCTTATCTCTGATAAATCTGTATTAGAGCCTTTTACAGCTACATCATTAGTCCCTGACAAGTCCAATGTTGCGCCAAAACCATTTCCAAATAAATTAGTGTAAAAGTTTGAATCAGTAAATTCTTTTAAAACAGAAGAAGCTTCATAAATTCTTTGCCCAGTAGATACGTCTGTAAAATTAAAATTATTAAAGTCTGCGTGTCTAAAAAAATATACTGTATTTGCATAGGCACCTGTAGTTTTAATTAAATCCCAAAAAATGACAGAACCTATAACTATTAATAAACTTGGAAATAAAGCTAAGTATATCTTCTTTTGTTTACTAATTAATTTTTTTTCAAAAACAAAAAAATATAAAACTAGAATACCCATCATTATTAATGAGCTTTTACCTATTAAAGTATTCATTATAAGGGCAGGAGTAGCTAAAATAAAAATCACACTTTTAAAACTAACTTTTGTAAGAAAAATTACATAAGCAATACCTAAAAGAGTGAAATATGAGAACTGTAGCTTAAAGCCTAAAATTACCATTATACCAGTAATTATTAAAAACAAACCAAAATATTTAAAATAATCGTCAGTTTTAAAACCAGATTTATTTACTAACAAGTAAAAAATAATTGGAAGCAAAGCAATAAATGCATCTAATAAAATTAACTTTAAACTATTTCTAAAAACACAAGAATTAATCATTACTACTATAAAAAAAGACCCGTAAGCGATAATATTTCTATTAATTTTAGTAACCTTATTTTTTACACATAAAAGAATGATTAGAAAAAAAAAGGGTAGAGATGTAATTGTCATAATTCTTTTAGCATAATAATCTTCAAGAAATAAGCTTCCATCTCCAAGGTTTAACAACCGTGGAATTATCATTGAGACCAAACAAATGATAATAAAGAATAATAATAGTTTATTTAACTTTAACGACATCTATCCAAAATTTTTGTTGAACTAGTATTCTTAAAACTAAAAAAAGAATAAGTATGGTAAGCGAATAGAGTTCAATTTGAAAAATTGGTGCAAGAATTAAATAAAACAAAAATAATTCTGGTAAAGAAATGGGAGCTTTTATCACACCTTTCTTTTTACACCATTTATGATACTTAGAATCATTTATATCAACTGATTCTATTATGTTATTTTTTAATTTATAATAATCTATGTTATATCTACTTTCCCAACCAGTAAAAGCGAAACCTAAAAATAAACAGTTTAAAAATACAATTTTCACATCGCCTGTATTAATATAAACATTATATGCTATAGATGTTGTAATAATAATTAGGTTTAACCGATCTATACAAATATCTAACCAAGCACCATATGGTTTTCCAGTTTTTGTTATTCTTGCAACTTTACCATCTAAAGCATCAAAAATATAGGAGACAAAATACATTAAACCCCCTAGAAGAACATTTCCTAGCATATAATTATATGCAGAATACACTCCAAATGTTATGGATAATAAGCTAATAATATTAGGTGTTATTTTAGTATAATTAACCATTATATAGACCAAAGGAAAGGTTATATACTTCAATAAAAAAACATTTATCCAAGGTTCTTGTGAATGTAAACTTTTCTGAATTGTATTATAGCTATACTTCATTTTTTAAATTTAATTTTTTGCTGTTTGTAATAAAAAAATAGCTACCTATCAATAGCATGTTTAAAATAATTGTTATTGCTAAAAATAGCTTTGATTCTGAAAATAGTAAAATTTGTAAAATTAAATTTAATAAAAAGATACTAACTATCAGTAAGAAAGAAATTTTACTGGTAAAAGTAATTGTTTTATGAGCATAATAAACATAAATTATATTTAAAATAATATGCGCTATAAGGCTGGCTAAAAAAGCTCCTTTAATACCATAAATTGGAATTAAAATAACGTTTAATATAATACTAGAAATGGCTGAGATAACCACCGCTCTTGCTCTAATGATTTGCTTTCCGAAACTTGTTAGAATAATCCCTGGAACAATGCCTATATATCGTAATAAAATAATAAAAAGAATTAACACTATATATGATTCTAAAATAAGGTAATCTTGAGAAAACAATAAGAGAATAATGGTTTTCTTATAAAAGAAAATCGAACTTAATGTAAGACCTGCAAATAATAAAATAAACTCAAATAATTTTGATAATTTTTTAGATGCAATAGATTTGTTTTCCAATATTTTAGCTATTTCTGGAATAAATGCATCGCTAATAATAACAGCAATTATCATAGAGGCCATTATTATTCTCATTCCAGCCTGGTATAAGCCTACATTTTCAAGAATGGAGAGAATAGATAATATAAACGTATCAATATAGATTATCGAAGCGCCTAAAATTAGATGAACTCCGAAAGGTGTAGCTGTTTTTATTGCAATTATAGATTTTCTAAAATCAAAAGTTACTCGTTTTAAAAAACCTTTTCTGAAAACAAAAAAACCATATAACATATAAATAACTCTTGCTGTAAGAAGAGTTATCGAGTAATAAATAATATTTTCACTACCGTAAAAATGATTAATTCCTAAAAGAATTAATAAAAATACCCCTTGAATGATATAACCAATAGCTTCTTTTTCAAATCTATTTATAATTTTAAAACTGTTTAAATAAAAATTTCCAAATGAAGCTGGAATAGCAGAAAGGGCTAAAATAGCAATTACTTTATTTGTTGTAGCATCATAATTACTTAACATAAAAAATAAAAAATAAAAAAAAACAATAATTACTGTAATAATTATTTTTGAAAAAATCATTGAAGATAATTCTTCATTAATCTCTTCTTTCTTTTTACTTGTCAATACAAGGCCTTTTAAATTAAAACCATAATCTAAACATAATGTAGTAATTGAAGCTATTATAAAAGCTAATGAAAAGCTTCCAAAATCTGATATACTTACCATTTTAGCAATATAAAATATTACAAATACATTTATAAGTAGCTTAAAAAAAAGTGAGGTACTTAAAAAAAAGTATTTTTTATCAAAATGCATTGTTCTTTATTACTTTAAAAGGTTTAAGTATACTTGTATTAAATTAAAAATCTATTTTTTTGAAAGTTTTTTTAAGAACTCTTAATAAAAGTTATGCCATAATCAGAATTATTATTTGTTATCTCTTAAGTCTTTTAATGTTTTATTTATTAAAGTAGATGAGGTTCCTTTTGTGTATGGAAAATATATAATTTTAACTCCAACAGATTTAAATCTCTCATCTAAATCTTTCCATTTATCACTCTCAAACCAATCATCACCAACAAACATCACATCAAATTTAAGGCGTTCCCACATTTTAAATTTATCCATATCGTTTTGAGGAACAACGGCATCAACATATTTTATACTTCTAACAATATCCATACGTTCCGCATGACCAATAACAGCTTTTTTGTTTTTATATGATACCAGTTCATCCGAAGTTACTCCAACAATAAGTTTATCGCATAATCCTTTAGCGTTTTTTATTAAATTTAAATGCCCTACATGAAACAAATCATATACACCAGAAGTGTAACCAATAGTTGTCTTCTCGTCTCCTCTCTTATACATTTTTCTTTGTTTTAATTACCATCTCCAATCTTTATTAAAATAGTTTTTCCTAAATAATTCAATATTAATAAACATCCAGAGAATTTGCCCTGCTCTAGATTCTGTTTTGCTTTTCTTAATTAAATCATTAACCACTCCTTCTTTTAACCAGTTCGCATTAGGTAAGAATTCTTTTGCCAAAGATTCTAGATTGTCAAACCATTCTGTTAAAGGTACAGGAAACCCTATTTTTTTACGTTCAACAATTCCTTTAGGTAGGTATTTGTAAGATAATTTCCTAAGTAAGTATTTTGGTGTATCTAATTTTTCACTATACTGATTAGAATTCATAGAACTTGCTTTATTCTTAGCTTCTTCATTTACCCAACGTAATTTAAGATTGTATGGTATATTTCGATATGAGAATTCGATTAAGTTATGGTCTAAGAATGGCACTCTAGCTTCTACTGAAGTTTGCATAGTTGTCATATCAACACGCTGAAGTAAACCTTTTACATGGTATTTGTGAAAGAACTTAAATACACTTTCTTCATTAGAGCTTTTACTAAAGTCAGCCTTAATCTCTGTATCAAATTCGTTTCTATAGCTTTTAGGTGTGCTAATTAATTGATCTCTCATAGATCTCGGCACATAGTCATACTTCGATATAAAATAATCGTAAAACGATTCGC
The DNA here is from genome assembly GCA_963933045.1 of uncultured Lutibacter sp. Lineage (GTDB taxonomy): Bacteria > Bacteroidota > Bacteroidia > Flavobacteriales > Flavobacteriaceae > Urechidicola. The sequence continues at coordinate 6,449 of CAWVTS010000115.1, forward strand.
TTGTATCTTCATTTACATAATCAAAAGGAGCTCTGTAAATTCTACCATATCCACCCATTAACTCATCGGCACCTTCTCCAGATAACACTACCGTAATTTTTTCTTTTAATTTACTAGACATTACAGCTAATGGAATTTCATTAGGTACTCCTAATGGTGCATCTTTAAAATTAATAAGACGTTCCCAATTAGACATATAATCCTCTTTTTTCATTAAAATTTCATGATGCTCTGTTTTATATTTTTCGGCAATAACCTCTGAATACTCAAACTCATTAATTTCCTCAAAACCAATTGTATATGTGTTTACTTTTTCCTTCTTATTTAAAGCTGTAATCGCCGTAATAAGGCTAGAATCTACGCCACCACTTAAATAAGTTCCTAAAGGGACATCTGCAATAAGTCTATATTTTATGGCTTTATTTAACTCATCATCTAATCCTTTAAGAATTTCTTCTTCATTATATTCAGTTGATGCATTAAACGCATCTGGAATATCCCAATATTTATTTTCGATAGAAGATAAGTCTTTACTTACGGATAAATAGGTTCCAGAATTTACTTGAAAGATGTTTTTGAAAAATGTATATGGTGCCCTAATATATCTATTTGCTAAATATTCATCTACTGCTTCCTCATTAAATTTAGCATCCACTAAACCACTAGATAGTATTGCCTTAATTTCTGATGAAAAAATAAAGTTATCTCCATCGTTATAAAAATAAAGTGGTTTTATACCTAATCTATCTCTAACTAAAAACAGTTCTTTTGTTTCCGAGTTATACAATGCAATTGCAAACATTCCGTTGGCTTGCTTAATAAACCAATCTAAACCTTTTTCTTCCACAGCAGCAATAATAACTTCTGTATCAGAATTTGTATTAAAGTTATAATTAAGTTGCAATTTAATTTCTTCAAAATTATAAATTTCACCATTAAAAACAAGATGCCAAATATTGCTGTTTGAATGCATAGGCTGGTTAGACACTTCTCTAGTATCAATAATACTTAGGCGTCTATGGCCGAGCCCAATATTGTTTTCTATATAATTTCCTCCAGCATCTGGCCCTCTATGCTTGATTGAAAAATTCATTTTTTGAATTCTTTCCTCAATATTTGGAATGTTGTCTTTAGAGTATATTCCAGTTATTCCACACATATCAATTTTGTTTATTTTTTTCTTAGAACATTCTTTAAATGATTTTAGCTTAGAATCTTTTTCAACTAAAACGACTTCTTGCTAGTTTAATTTCTAATTAATATTTAAGTCATTATCATTTTATACAATTTTAGATGCTTCTTCTTTGTTATAATAATTATCACATTTATAATTAAAAATAGTATCTCCTGTGATTAAAACTACTTTATCTTTTCCAATAAAACTTTCTCCAATAATAAGAGCTTCTGCTAATCCATTAGGGATTCCTT
>CAWVTS010000116.1:0-7827 GCA_963933045.1 uncultured Lutibacter sp.
TTCTCCAGAAACATCTCTTGTAATAGATGGATTATCTCCTTTACGAGCAATTTTATCAACTTCGTCAATAAAAACAATTCCCCTTTCTGCTTTCTCAACATTATAATCTGCTGCTTGTAACAAGCGTGTCAATAACGTCTCCACATCTTCACCTACATATCCAGCCTCAGTCAATACAGTAGCATCTACAATAGCAAAAGGAACATTTAGCATTCTTGCAATAGTCTTTGCAATCAACGTTTTTCCTGTTCCGGTTTCACCAACAATAATAATATTACTTTTTTCTATTTCAACTTCATCCTCTTCTTCCTTCGTGTCTTTTTGCAACAACCTTTTATAATGATTATAGACTGCAACTGCCATTACACGTTTTGCATCTGTTTGCCCAATCATATATTGATCGATAAAAGCTTTAATTTCAATAGGCTTTTTTAATATAATTTCAGAAGACAAAGAGTTTGACTTCCCATCTGTAACTTCTTCTACTACAATACCGTGAGCCTGCTCAATACATTTATCACATATATGCGCATCTAAACCTGCAATTAACAAATCTGTCTCTGCCTTCTTACGTCCACAAAATGAACATTCTAATGTTTCTTCTTTCGCCATAATTTATTTTTTAACCTGATACTCAAATGGGCATCAATAAAAAAACTATTTTCTTTCTAATATTTCATCAATCATTCCGTAAGCCTTCGCTTCTTTTGCTTTCATCCAATAATCACGATCTGAATCGTTGTGAACTTTATCAACCGTTTGACCAGAATGCTTTGCAATAATATCATATAACTCACCTTTCAACTTCATTATTTCTCTTGCAGTAATTTCAATATCACTTGCTTGACCAGAAGCACCACCTAAAGGTTGATGAATCATCACACGAGAATGAGGTAAAGCTGAACGTTTTCCTTTTGTTCCAGCACACATCAATACTGCTCCCATAGAAGCTGCCATTCCTGTACAAATTGTTGCTACATCTGGCTTAATAAATTGCATCGTATCATAAATTCCTAATCCTGCATAAACACCTCCTCCTGGAGAATTTATATAGATTGAAATATCTTTAGAACTATCAACACTTTCTAAAAATAATAATTGCGCTTGAATGATATTGGCAACATAATCATCAATTCCTGTTCCTAGAAAGATAATTCTATCCATCATTAAACGAGAAAAAACATCCATTTGAGTAATGTTCATTTGGCGCTCTTCCATAATATATGGCGTTACATTACTCACGATTTTATCATAGTACATACTATTAATACCGTGATGCTTTGTAGCAAATTCTTTAAATTCTTTTCCGTAATTCATCTAGATCTATTTAAAATAATAAAGTGTAAAGATAAGAACTATTCGTTAAATATTAGTTTGATTATAAAGTTTGATGTTTAATTAACTTTTGTTACTTTTGAACGAGAGAAGAAATCTTATAAAAAATAATGGCAAACGCTCGTATAGAATTTAAAATTGGGAATATCGAATTTGTTGGCGAAGGCGAACAAGATTGGGTAACCGAACAATTGGATAAAGTGTTGACGCGTATTCCAGAACTGGCAAGTGAGAGCAAGAAAAGCACTCCTAAAGCCATCCCACAACAAGTTTCTTCTCCAAAAACTACACAAGTTACAGAACAAACTACAACAGAAAACCTTTCTACTTTTTTACGCAAGCGCGATGCTATAGACAAGCAACGTAGACGCTTTTTAGGTACGGCAGTTTGGCTACAACGGCGTGGACAGCAAATGATGAAGACCAAAGAGATTACAGATGCTTTACGTGCTGCACGACAAGTGAAAATTACAAATCCAAGCCACCAATTGAACCAAAATATAAGTCAAGGGTTTTGTCAAAAAGAAGGTCAAGGGTTTTATGTTACACCTCAAGGTGTCGAGAATATTATGTAAAGAAGACCTTCTACTATATTCAAAATTGTATCTAATGAGAATTACAGGACTTGACTTTATTAATTTTTGTCACTAACCTCACTTATCATATTATAAAAATCATTCTAAATAGCGAGAAATTAATCAGTAAAAAACTTCACACAACACAGCGTATAAAAAATGCAAGTAACCAAACTCAATACTCAAAGTATATTGCCACTTACATGCTCCCGATCTGGAACATGCTGTTTTGGTAAAACTGTAATGCTTAATCCATGGGAGTTACTAAGTTTCAGTAAAGAAAAAAAAATTACTTCGAGAGAATTTCGTGATTTATATTGTGAGTTTGGTGGTATTCGATTACGCTTTAACGGAAAACCCGATAAAAAAGGGCAACAAGCATGTAGCCAATATTTAGATAATATTGGTTGTAGCGTACACTTGGGCCGTCCATTAGCGTGCCGACTATATCCGTTAGGCCGTCAAATACAATCTAATAAAGCACACTATATTCACCAAGGTGATACATTCCCTTGTTTGACTGACTGCTCTGAAGTTTTGGATCTACCGAAACTTAGTTTAGGCGAATATCTTAAAGGGCAAGAAGCTGATCCATTCGAAAAGGCTCAAGATGAATATTTAATCGTAATGCAAAACATTGCTGATATAGCCTTTGAATTACTTCTAGATTCAGGATTGGCTGCATCTGGAGATACGAAAACACTAGCCGTATGGAGGGAAATAGGAAACGAACTTCCCGAGATATTAGCAGCAAGAATAGGTGAAGAATGGATAGACTGCTTGATGCTACCTCCAATAAACAATGACGCTGAGAACCCAATTACCTTTGCTCAAAAACACAATGATTTACTACTATTAAAAGCGCAAGAAAAATTTGGAAACTTAAAAACACCACAAGAACTTCATGAAGCTTCTGTTTTAATTATGGGTGTAGCATTACATTTGGCTAAAGGCTTAGGAGCGGACACAAAAGAAATTTCTGAACATTGGATAGAAACTGCAAAGAGCCATGGCGCTAAAGAATAGTATTTTATGTTTTATTAAAAAACGTAATTCACTAAAACTAGTTCACTACCGCTTATAGGCTATATACAAATCTGAAGGTCACAAAACGTGGTTGAATAAACGTTTCTGAAGTGAATACAGAAAAGTCATTTGCGTTGTTTCTCACCTGAGTATCTATGTCCAATATATTCGTTGCCTTGATTTCGTATTCCCATTTGGCATCCTTGTTTTTTCTATAGGAAACAGTAGCGTCCCAGTTCTGAAAGGTCTGAGATTCTCTATTACCAAGATCTTGATTGGTATAGGTATAATCAGTACGGAACGTCACCGCTTTCCATATATAAGCATCAAACTCTATCGATGGTGCATTTGTCACGAACTTGGTCTCACGACTACCTTGATTGTTATTGGTCAAACTATAACGATACTTCAAATTGATGTTCGGAGCCACTTTAAAATTAGTACGAATACTTGGAGTATATGTTTGTGTAAACCCTTCATTAAGTGATTGTTGATCTTGAATAAACTGATTAATTTTACTATAATTAAAACTAGCGTTTAAACTCGCTCTTATCTTACCAAATGTTCTTTGCACACGCCCAAATACATTTACATTTTCATCTGCAAAACTAGAGTTGAAAAAAGCACTTGTCCTTATTACATTCTCAAAATTCGTCAAGTTTCGTACTTGATCAATATTGCTAGAATATGAACCTCTAGCAAAAACATTGGTATAATTAAAAAGATTGAAACTACTATAAACCAAACTCAAATTATGCGATAAGGCATTCTGCAAGTCAGGCTCTCCAAATTGTATGTTATTGTAATTATTTAAAACCAATCCTTCAGCCAATCGCGTAACATCTGTAAACTGATTACGCATATCGTATCTCAAGGTCAAGGACTCACTCTTTTTTAATTGGATTCGAGTTTCAAAATCTGGTAAAAGGCGGAAGAAGTTATCTTTATAGGTTTCCCCGAATTGGCTATTCTTATTTCCGTATGCATGTACCGAAAATCCAGGAGTTATGGTAAATTTTCCAGTTTTTAATCGATAATGTACTCCTAAATACACATCGCTAAAATCATATTCTGTGTCGTTAGTCGCTCTCCCCTCATTGAAAGTTGGTGTTGGTTCGAACAGAGAATTATCCCAAATAAATTGAAAAATGTTAGAATTGAATTCTTGACGACTCAAAATTGTTCCAAGTGTGAAATTAATATTACTCTTGGCATTAAGAATGTTGTAATAATCTAATTTAGCATCCAATTGATTGGACTTTATTCTTCTATTTTGACCAATATCATAATTAGCCAACGAAGTATCCAAACCCAAAGCCTCTGCAGTGCTGTCAAACGCATCTTCACCATTAGGATCATTAACTAAATATGCATTATAAAATGGATCTTCATTTTTTATTAAATGCTGTGCTTCAAATGCAAAAATATTTGTTTCATTAAGCGTATAATAATATTTTATATTTTGATTGATACTAAATGGTGTTAACTCGTCAAGCTGAATCGTATTTCCAATCACAGAAGAAAAAATAGTTTGGTTTTGTATATCGTTTGATACACGACCCAATATGTCATAATCCACTTGATTATTAAAGTTTGGCTTGTAAGACGCACTAAGTTTTAGCAATCCTTGATTAGAACGTTCTTTACTAGACTGCTCTGTTGCTTCATCAGGAATTCCTAAATCTGGATTAGTATATTGCACAAAACTCATTTCTTTAGAAACAGTACGGCTACTATTGTAAATTAGGAATCCACTCAAATCAAGTGCTTTATTTGGAGAATAACTAAAATTACCTGTTGCTAATTTACTCTCAATTTCCAAAGCATTCGCTTGACTCGTTAAGAAATTAAGACTATTATCTCCAAGATTTATACTTGTTCCACTGCTTCTACTTGGCGCTCTAAAACCGCCGCCGAAACCTCTGATATCTCGCCGTGTCAATGCTACTTCACCTGTATTATTTAAATCACCTATAAAATTAAGACTATACTTTGGGCTGTAATAAAACAACTTAGGCTGCACTAAATAAAGTTCATTATCTGGTGAAGTTCCAACTCCAGCAGTCACATTACCAAACCAAAAGTTTTCTTTCCCTTTCTTAAGCATGATATTCAAGGCCACATTATCTTGATTATTCCCTACACCTCTAAGCTGACCAACTTCAGAATAATTACGTAATACCTGTATCTTATCGACTGCGTTAGATGGAATATTCTTGGTCGCTAATTTGGTGTCTCCATCAAAAAAATCCTTACCATTAACCATTAACTTATTAACTACTTTACCTTCCACTTCTATCTGACCATCTTCATTAATCTCAACACCTGGCAACTTTTCAAGAACATCTTCTAACTTTCGTTCGGTCCCGTTCTTAAAGGAGTCAGCATTGTAAATCAATGTATCTCCTTTTACAGTTACGGGCATTTTATAAGTAAGTTCTACGGCATCCAAGACGTTGTCACCTACAAGTATATAGTTTTTTACAATATCACTTTCTTTTGTTGAAATAACCTCTTTAAAAGTCTTCATACCTAAATAGCTAATCTGCATTTTATAGGTACCGTTCTTACTCAACTTTAACTTATACCTACCTTGCTCGTCCGTAATACTATAAGATTCCAAAAGACTTGTTTCTTGATTTATTGCGATAACATTCGCTAATTCAAAAGGAGTGTTCAAACTATCTCTTACGGCTCCTTCAAGTTTAATTTGACTATATGATATGCTGACTAGAAAAAGTAGCATAATGCAAAATGTTTTTTTCATGATGATCTGTTACTAAATCGTTTCGTTGTAGTTTTCAATTCAGTCAATATTAATTTCTTCTTCTTCCTCGGTTATCTCTCATTTCAATCATTTTACCTTGAATTGTAGATTGATATTCACTTTTTGTAATTTCTTTCCCTTTTTCCGGAGCTTCAATCTTGATTTTTTCCTGAGGATTCATTACAACTTTAGAACACAACATTGTAGTATCACCAGCGCTTACTTCTAAAATAAGGCCTGGAAGCCCCCAATATTCACTTGGCCCATGACTTACCGGTATTTGAGGCGTATACCACGCTTCAACCTCAGTCATTTTAATTTCAGGCTCTTTATTCTGAACATCTGTAGAATCTGATTGCTTAGAAGAAGCGGGTCTTAAATCACTCCAAGAAAAGTTATACCAAGTCAATTCGCTGTTTGGTATTGAAGCTGTTGCTTTAAAACAAATATATTGCCCAATTTGCTTTGTTTCTTTACCTATTTTCCATTCAATAGCCAGTAACTTATCTTTCACTAAAAACTTCTTACCGTAGAACTCTTGACTCTGAACCAAAGTATTTTCTTTAACATTTTTATATTGTTCACCTTGTGAGAAATTCTTCCCCCAAGTATCTGTTGCTCCTGAAATGGCATCTAGTTTATCTTCCTCATTAAATACAGATTCTCCCGCATTAAAATCCAATACATAAGTCTTCTCCAGCCTGTTCTTTAGGCGCTCTTGTATTTGTTTTTTTTGCGCTTCACTCATTCTTGCTCCCCAACTACCAAGTTCCATCTTAGATTTAGAAAAATAAAATGCCTGACCTTGAAATTGCTGTACCTTTGGCTTAAAGGAAATAAGGACTAAAATAAGAGAGAGAAAACTAAGTTTAAAAAGAATTGATTTCATATTTGATATCTAAATTTAATTATTTTGTCTAACAAATGTAAATAAAATATTAAACACCTAAACATTAATTATTAAAACATTAACATTAGTTTATTCTTAAAAAGTTGATCTATTCTATTAAGTTAAATAGCTTAGCCTCCATTTCAAGAAAATAAAAGACAAATCCAACTGACTATGAATAACGAAAGGATAAAACCGAGTATAGCCGATTGCCAGGTTCACACATAATCTTAAAATCATAGGCTTTTTCATTAATACACTTTATACTTACTAACTTAGATATTAACCAACAATACCTGAAATTGAAAAACATCATATAACTCTGTTTATATTAAAAAACACTAACTAAAAAAAGCCTTGATTTCTCAAGGCTTTTTTTATTCTTAGATTCTTGCTTTCACAAGTTTTACAAGTTTTATTTATAAACTTCTTTTACAAAGTTTTCATAGGTAACTTCCTTTGTTTTAAATGTCATTTTTTCTTTGTAGAAACCTAACAATTTAGAACTCATCAATTGCTCTTGCAATCTTTTTGCTTCTTCTTTATTTTCAAGAACTCTTGTAGAAATATCTTCTAGTTCTTTTTCTTCAGGATTCATGTTTCCGTATTGTGCCATTTGACTTTTAATAAATCCTTTAGCATACTCTTTTAATTCCTCAAAAGTAACTTGTAAATTATTTCCTTTCACAATTTTACCTTCAATTAATTGGTAACGCAATCCTTTTTCAGAACGGTTGAACTCCTCAATAGCTTGCTCTTCAGTTAAAGGATTTTCTCCAGAAACTGCTAACCATTTTTTTAAAAAACCTGAAGGTAAATCAAACTTCGTATTGTCAATAAAATATTCTGTTATAGCATTTAATAATTGTTGATCTGCCTGAGATTGAAATTGACCTTCTGCATCTGCTTTGATCTTATCTTTCAATTCAGATACTGTTGAAATCGCATCTTTACCTAACACCTTGTCAAAGAAATCTTGATCTAATTCCGCCAATTCAGTAAACGTAATATCTTCTACTGTAAAAGTTAATGGAATATTTAATCCCTGAACGTCCTCATGAGTCAAACCAGTTGCTCCCATTAATTTATGTTCATCGACAAATAAACCTTTAGATTTTAATTCAACAACGGCACCAACACTTTGGCCAATAAAACCTTTTTGGTTAGACTTCCCTTTGATATCTTCTAATACAAAACTAAAATTTTTCTCAATTTCTTTTTCTCCGTTTACAAAT
>CAWVTS010000117.1:0-7783 GCA_963933045.1 uncultured Lutibacter sp.
CATCTTCGCCTACATCTCTATACTGAACACCTAGTGTACATTCAACAAATTTTGTTGACATTCCTAAAAACCCACAAATAATCATCCAAAAAGTAGCTCCTGGACCTCCAAGGGCAATTGCCAATGCAACTCCTGCAATATTACCATTACCAACAGTTCCTGAAACGGCAGTTGCTAATGCTTGAAAATGCGTTACTTCTCCTTCTTGACTTTCATCTTTAATTGTATCTGGTATATCACCATCAATGGGTAAATCAGTTTTTTCAACACCATAACCTTGATCAATATGGTCATATTTACCTCTTACTACATTAATTGCTGTTGGAAAATATCTAAAATTTGGGAATCCAAAATACAATGTAAAAAACAATGCACTTAATACTAATAGAATTAATACAAATGGTATTCCAAAAACAGGAAAAAACACAATTCCAGAAATAGTATCTGAGAATGGTTTAAATGCTTCATCTATTTGTTGATCTATTCCTTTTTCTTGAGCAAAAGTTAAAAACGGAATTACTAAGAATAGTAATGAGAGAAGTTTTTTATTCATAATTGTGGTTAAGTTAATTTTAAATTATTAATTCGCAATATCATAAAAAAATGATGCATCATCAAATTTTTAACACAATTCTTAAAAAAGTGTTAGTAGCTTTTCAATTTGCCCTGACTATCCTAAAATAATTAATTTTGAACCAACTACCAATGTAATACTTGCTTCTGGGTTCATAATACAATCATTATTAACAGTTTTAAACCCTATAACTAAACACCCTTTTATCTCTTTAATCAAGATCTAAAATAGATTTAGAAATATAGCCTTGTGGTAAATCATCTACAATAATTTCTTCAAGATTTACAGCATGCTCACCTTCTAGTGATAACCTATCAACAAACTCTATAATATATTAACAACTAGTTAATCCAGATTACCTCAACTAATTTTGTCTTATGTTATCACATTGTCTGTACCTACTATTTTTATTTTTTTATACGATGGTTCTTCTGAAGCACAGTTAATAATAGTCTGATTTTTATTCACCTGTCTTGCAGATAAAACTATAAATAGATTATCGACATCAGAAGGCAAAGCAACTATTGATTTTTTACGTTTTGGGCTACATGTTTTTAAGAACATCATCATCATCAGTAGCATCTCCTAAAAAAGTTGCGTTTTTTTCTTTTTCAAGAAGAGACACATTCTCACTATCCATTTCTACAAGAACAATTTGCTTATTAAATTTTCGTAATTTCATCAAAGCTTCCTTCCCATTTCTAACATAAACACAAACAACTGCATGGCTATTTAATAAATCGATTTTTTTACATTTTTCTCTGTTTTAATTCTTCAAAAAAAGTTCCGTTAGCAATATTCTCTGAAATCCTTTTTCTTTTTATATCCATATAACGATGCGCTCAATAAAATTAAAAAAATTAAACAACTTACCTTCTGGAGTCAAAAGATGGTTTAGCCCAAAGTAAAGTTTAGATAAAGTGATAACTGACGTATATAAAAGTATCGCCAGATATTAATACATAACCGAATACTCCCAATATTATTTAGAATAAAAGAATATTAAAACTCTAAATAATTTTATCCTAATACTCATAAATCAAATACTGAACTTCGTTTTGTATAAATTTTATCTTTCAATTTCAATACAAAAGCGATGGTTAGATATAGACCAAAAGATAGACCAACAGTTACAAAAGAAATATAAATAAAAAACAACCGAACATTTACGGCGCGCATGCCTAAACGATCCGCTAAACGAGAAGAAACATAAAAACCGTGACGCTCAAAAAAATGACGTAAAGAGTGTAAATATCCCATTGAGAAAATTTCACTGCAAGATAGTATTTAATTTAAAAAGAAACAGTTAGAGTAATAACTTTTTAGTAAAATAATGGAGCATATTTTCAACTTCATCAAAATTATCTTCTTTTATAGAAATATCCGTAAGTCTAGGAAGATGTTTGGCAAAATATATATGATTATTAGACATTTCAAATAAATTAGTAGCTAAAGCAAATGGATATTTAAAATCTGGATTGACTTCAGAAATAACTTTTGATACAGCATTAGCCAAACTCTTATAACTTGCAAAAAGGCCTTTAGAGTTTTCCTCATCAACCTCTTTCGTATGATATGCTTTTACACCTTCAGAAATTACAATATTGTGAAGTTTACTTTCATTTACATAGCCTACTCCAGGATTATATTTAGGTGCAGAAACGAATGAATGAATAATAATCTTAAGTTTTATTTTAGGATCAGAAACATTCATTGTATTAATAGATATTAAATAACTGACCCATTCCCAATACCAATTTACCAAAAAAAGCAATAACATGTGCTTATTCTCAAAATACCTATAAATAGACGCTTCAGTTGAATTGATTTTTTGCGCCAACTTTTTAAAAGTAAAAGTCTCAAAACCAAATTCATCAATCAATATGATACTATATTTTATAATATTTCTACCAAGCTTTGAATCTTGAGGCTCCTTTAAATATAAACCATTATTCAACGATATTTTTATTTCAACACTCACTTTTTTATTTTTAATTAAAAAATAATTCTTATAAACTCTTATTTTCAAAAGGCTTAGTGCAAATATAAAAAAGTTTTACAATATTTTATGATAGTAATACTATCATTTTAAAAAGTATTATTATCTTTGTGAAAAATAAACACATAAATTAAAAATAATAAGTAAAATGAAAGGCACTATTTTTTCAAATATAAAAAACGATCTACCAGCAAGTATTGTTGTATTTTTTGTAGCACTACCATTATGTTTAGGTATAGCATTGGCAAGTGGAGCACCCTTGTTTTCTGGATTAATTGCAGGGATTATAGGAGGTGTAATTGTAGGATCTTTAAGTGGATCAAAAATTGGAGTAAGTGGTCCGGCAGCAGGTTTAGCAGCAATTGTTTTAACTGCAATTGGAACTTTAGGAGGTTATGAAAACTTTTTAGTAGCAGTTGTTTTAGGTGGTATAATTCAAATAATTTTTGGGTTTTTAAAGGCAGGGATCATTGGTTATTACTTTCCTTCTTCTGTAATTAAAGGAATGCTAACTGGAATTGGTATTATAATTATTTTGAAACAAATTCCTCACTTTTTTGGATATGATGCAACTCCTGAAGGGAATTTTGCATTTTTTCAAGTAGACGGTGAGAATACATTTTCAGAAATTTTTAAAGCAATTAATAATATAAGTTTAGGAGCAACTATTATTGGTGTAATCGCTTTATTAATTTTATTACTTTGGAGTAATGTATTATCAAAAAAAGGAAAAATTTTTCAATTAGTTCAAGGACCTTTAGTTGCTGTTGTTGCAGGAATACTATACTTTCTGGCCACAGAATCAAATTCTAAATTTGGGGTAAACGTCTCACATTTAGTAAGTGTTCCAGTACCAGATAGTTTTGATTCTTTTTTAGGTCAGTTTAGTTTTCCGAATTTTGGAGCAATTACAAATCCTGATATTTGGGTTGTAGCTTTTACAATTGCATTAGTTGCCAGTTTAGAAACTTTATTGTGTGTAGAGGCTACTGACAAATTAGACCCTCATAAAAATGTAACACCAACGAATAGAGAATTATTAGCACAAGGAACAGGTAACATCATTTCAGGTATGATTGGTGGACTTCCCATTACACAAGTAATTGTTAGAAGTTCAGCGAATATACAGTCTGGAGGAAGAAGTAAATTATCAACAATAATCCATGGCTTCTTTTTATTAATTTCTGTTATTTTAATTCCATCTTTATTAAATAAGATTCCGCTATCCGTTTTAGCTGCAATTCTTTTAATAGTAGGTTACAAATTAGCAAAACCTGCATTATTCAAGAAGATGTATGATTTGGGCTGGAAGCAATTCATTCCATTTACTGTGACTGTCCTTGGAATTGTATTTATCGATTTATTATATGGTATTGGTTTAGGACTAGGAATTGGTGTCATTGTAATATTGATAAAGAGTTTCCAAAACTCACATTTTTTACATAAAGAAGATAAAAGTAATGGTACACAAAAAATGAAAATGACATTAGCAGAAGAAGTGACATTTTTTAACAAAGGCGCTATTTTAAAAGAGTTAGATGCAATTCCAGAAAACTCTTATTTAGAATTAGACGTAAGAAAAACAAGATATCTTGATAATGATATTATTGAAATATTAGAAGATTTTGCTTTCAAAGCAAACGAAAGAAATATTGATATAAAAATAATATCAGAAAGAGGAATAGTAGAGAACCCTCCAAGTTATATTGAGTTTTTTAAACTCAGACCAAAATCAGCATAAGTAAAATTATTAACTATAAAAAAAACAATGAAAGCACACACTCAAGAAACTCAAACTACAATGACACCAGAAAAGTCATTACAACATTTAAAAGAAGGAAATCAAAGATTTCAACTTAATTTAAAAGTAAATAGAGACTTAATAGATCAAGTAAGTGATACAAGCGAAGGGCAATATCCATTCGCTACGATACTTAGTTGTATTGATTCTAGAGTGTCCTCAGAATTAATTTTTGACCTAGGAATTGGAGATGTTTTTAGCGCACGTATTGCTGGAAACTTTGTGAATGAAGACATTTTAGGAAGCATGGAGTTTGCATGTAAACTAGCAGGAACAAAACTAATAGTTGTTTTAGGACATACTGCATGTGGCGCTGTAAAAGGTGCTTGTGATGATGCTAAATTAGGGAATTTAACAAACATGTTAGCCAAAATAAAACCAGCAGTAAAGGAAGTTACCTATCCTGAAGACTCTAACTTAAGAAATTCTTCAAATATAGAATTTGTCAATAATGTTGCTGCTAAAAATGTACAATTAACTATTGAAAGAATTCTAAATGAAAGTGAAGTTCTTGCAGAAATGCAAAACAATGGAGAAATTAAGATTATTGGAGGAATGTATGATATTCATTCAGGTTCTGTAACTTTTTATGAATAATATTTAATACTAATTTAATGAAAAAGAAGAGTATAACAATAAGTTTGATAGCATTGATGGTTGCGTTAATGCTACCTAATTTTGCCCAAAGTCAAGAAAGTGATTTTGGAAATTGGGTGATATATATTGGTAATAAAAAATTGGACGATAGGTGGAATGTTCACCATGAAGTTCAATATAGAAATTACAATGCTATTGGTGATTTAGAACAACTATTATTACGAACAGGTTTAGGCTATACATTTAACAAAAGCAAGAATAATGTTCTCTTTGGTTATGGCTATATATTATCAGAAAATTATGCTGGTAATACTGATGAAAAAGTTTCAGTAAATGAACATAGAATTTATCAGCAATTTACATCAAAGCAAAGTGTTGGGAAAGTGAAATTAAGTCATCGATATCGATTTGAACAACGATTTGTAGAAAATGATTTTAAAATGCGTTTTCGATATTTCCTAGGACTAAATATCCCTTTAACCAATAACGAAAATGGCGAAAATAATTTTTATCTTTCTGCCTATAACGAACTGTTTTTAAATACTAAGTCTTCAGTATTTGACAGAAATAGAGTTTATGGAGGTGTGGGTTACAAAATCAATAAAAATATCAGGATTGAAACTGGCTATATGAATCAATTTTTTGAAATGAGTGGTCGTGACCAATTTAACATCATCACTTTTGTGAATTTCTAAAGTATTTTTGAAACTGAAAACTATTTTTTTTTGATAATTTATAAATGTTCCTTAAATTGTAATTTATTATCCTCTTAAGGGAATAATAAAAAATAATAAGTGGACACAAACTTCTATATAGTCATCAAAAATGACAGGTAGTGTAAGATAAAAGTTCGTCCGTAAATAAATTTGGTGAAACTTTTTGATATAACTACGATGAATAAAATAGTACCATTCCTATTCGAGAGACTTCTTTCGGAGAATACTCGAGTAAAAACTGAAAAAATTATTCTCAAAATAGCAATATTTAGTTTTTTCATCCATTTGGCTATAATCTATTTTATAAAATTCGATTTTATAGCTTTTTCATCAAATTCAGAATTGCTAAAAAACCCTATATCAGCCATCTACACTCCCTTTTCTTTTATTCTTATTTACGAGGTTTATCTCTTGATTTACTACTTACCCAAGTCGTTTACAAACTATATAACGAAACAGTATGAAATTATAACACTTATTATAATTCGTAAATTATTTAAAGATTTATCCGCTTTGGAACTTTCTGAAAATTGGTTTGAAATTAAAGGAGATTTACAATTTACTTATGATTTAATTGCTTCTCTTCTACTTTTTTATTTAATATTCCTATTTCAAAAACAAGGAAAGCAAAAGGCAGCACTGCAAGCGAGTATTAAACCTATTATTGGAAAATTTGTTAAAAAGAAAAAGTTGATAGCCGTTATTTTGGTTCCGTTGTTTTTTACTATGGCATTATATACACTTATCGATTGGTCTACAGGAATTTCAATCTCACCAAGCAAATTGCCAACATTTGAAAGTATTAATAATCTGTTTTTTGATCAATTTTTTACGGTATTAATTTTAGTAGACGTGGTCCTTCTTTTAATTTCTTTCTTTTATACAGATCAGTTTCATAAAATTATAAGAAACTCTGGATTTGTCATTTCAACAATTCTAATAAGAATGTCTTTTGGAGTAAGCGGCTTAATAAGCACTATTTTAATTATTGTAGCTATCCTTTTTGGATTAGCGATAATAACAATCCATAATAAATACGAAAAAGACACTTTATCTAACAATATATAAAATTAAATGATAGTTCAGGCCTACTTAAGAAAACCTTCACGGATTTTCTATTCGGGTTTTATTTACTGAAATAAGCGCTTTTTTTTGTGCTTCCTTAAATTCTAATTAATTAAATTTCATTTACAAGAACATCATGATAAAGGTAAAAGGAAAAAATGCACTCATAACAGGGTCAAGCCGTGGAATAGGTCAACAAGTCGCTCTAGGTTTGGCAAGTTTAGGATGCAATATTATTGTACATGGACGAACCCATGAAAGCTGCTCTAAAACTCTCAAGGGATTAGAAAAATTTAAAGTTAATACATATTGTATATTTGGAGAGCTATCTGATGAGTCACAAGTAGAGGACCTGATAGAACAAGTGAAAAATATTAAAATAAATGTTGATATTTTATATAATAATGCAGCTATTATGTCTCCCTATCGCCATGACTTTTGGGACCATACTTTTGATGATTGGATGAGCAGTTTTAAAGTAAATGTTTATGCAATGTATAAATTAAGTGCTACGTTTATTCCGCCAATGATAGAAAATGGTTTTGGTCGTGTCGTTAATCTTACTTCCGGAATAAAAGAGGAGCCTGAACTCGCTCCTTATGGTGCCTCAAAATGGGCTGTTAATAAGCTTACTGATGATATTGCAATAAAACTAGACAACACTAATGTTCGAATAAATATACTGGATCCTGGCTGGTTGCGTACTGATTTAGGTGGCTCAAATGCTGATCATGCTGTAGAAGAAGTTTTACCTGGAGCACTCGCTCCAGTTTTAATGGAAAATGATGGCCCAAATGGTCATTTATTTTCAGCTATTGATCACAATTTAAATATTGAAGACCTTAAAAATTAATTTTATAGATTATAATAAATAATAAATTGGATTTAAATAAGTAATTTAAAGGAAAAAGGATTGAAGAAAATGAATAGTTGACTAAGTATAAACCAGATATAGTTCTAGCACACTACATTAATAAATTATTATTATTATTATTATTATTATGAAATTAAACTTATTATCTTGTGATGCT
>CAWVTS010000118.1:0-7567 GCA_963933045.1 uncultured Lutibacter sp.
TTCTCGCTTGTGCAGCTTTATTGAGACATTTTGAAACGATCATTTCGTCTAAGCCGTTACTATTTTTATAATACTCTCCTGATGGTAATTGAATACAACTCGGTTTTCCATCGGTGATCATAAAAATCTGCTTGTTCGTATTTCGTTTTCTACGTAGAATGTCCATTGCTAATTCTAGTCCAGCAACAGTATTTGTATGGTATGGTCCAACTTTTAAATAAGGGAGGTCTTTTATTTTAATCGGCCACGCATCATTTCCAAATACAATAATATCTATCGAGTCCTTAGGATACTTTCGGTTAATCAATTCAACCAAGGCCATTGCAACTTTTTTAGCAGGTGTAATTCGGTCTTCACCATACAATATCATTGAGTGACTAATGTCAATCATAAGTACGGTACTCATTTGCGCCTTGTGTTTCGTTTCTTCTACAATTAAGTCGTTTTCCGTTAATCTTAAGTCTGATATCCCGTTATTTATTTGTGCATTTTTCAAACTCTCAGTCATATTAACCATTGCCAAGTCATCTCCATATTGGAAAGAACGGTTCTCACCATCGCGTTCATCTCCTACGCCAATCTTTGTCGTGCGGTGATTTCCTATACCACTCTTTTTTAGCTTGCCAAAAATCTGATCTAAGGCATATTCTCGCAATGCAGACTCCAACTTGGCGGTTAATATGTTTTTGCCTTTTCCTTTGCCTGAGTTGCCATCTTCTGGATCAATTTCTTCTTTAATATATCCACGCTTTTTAAGATCTTCTTCAAAATCTTGGAGCGAATATGCTTCACTAAAAATGTTGTATTTTTTATCAAGTGTTTCTAGCCAATTAAAAGCTTCATCGATATCTCCTGATGTATGCGTAATCAAATCTTTAAAAATGTCGAATACTCGATCAAAATGAGACACTTCTTTTGAGATATGTTTACTTATTGTAAAACCTTTTCCAAAATTAAAATCTATACCTGTCATATTCTATCTTTTTACACACATAATTATTGAAATGTCTAACGGATCATGTATAAAATGTATCTTATTGATGAACATGCGCTTTCAGACAGTATAAATGTATTAAAAAAGCGCTAATTTATTTATAACTAGCGCTTAATTAGCTATTTTTTTTTATAAGTGTTTTTTTAAATAAAGTAATAATGGCTAAATAAGAAAATTAATTTGCCCATTTGCTTTTAGGAATCTTCCCGACAAAAACACTTTGTTTCTAAATTGCCAAGCATTACAGGATTATGGGCAGAAAACTCTTTTGAGGTGTTTATATCATTGAGCTCAGGTAAAATAGTTGAAATTTTATCAACGAATCTTGATGGGTTACTTGCTAACTCTTCGTAAGATATCGCTATTGAACTTTCTAAAGTTTCGATATTTTTTTTTTGAAATCGTAAACATTTTAAAGTGAAAATGGCAGCAGTTTCGGCATCATACTCTTCATCTCTTCTCATTAAACTTTCACAATGAGCATAAGGATTTCTATATTGAATTACAAAAAAAGATGGTTTAAAAACCTTTTTTATTTCGTTCGCTCTTAATAAATTTGGGGGCTTTTTTCAAGTAATATTGGAAACCTTAAATCCCAATAACGCATAAATATTTTTTAATGAAATGCCAATCATATGTATTAGTTTCATCCCATCTTTTGTCTGTAAACATAATTTCTTTTAAATCAAGAATTCGTTGACCTTCACGCGTAATCATCGAGTTATTTACAGATACAGACTTTGATGTGCAAATGATTTGATTAAGAAGTGTAGAGCCACAGTAATTTGCACATAAAATGAATAAAAATTTATGGTCTTTTCTTTTATTTGTTAGATTGTGTATCTTGTTTTAACCAACTTAGTAACAAATCCAGCATATTTTGGAAAAAGAAATTGTATGATTTTATATTTTAACTTTTGCTTGTTCATATCTAATCATATTTAGCATCAAATTTCCCATTCCATTTCCCTTGTACTTTTAGCACTTGTTCAATGACATCTCTTGCACAACCTTTTCCACCATTTTTTTGCGATACATATTTTGAAATGTTTTGTATTTCTTGTGCAGCATCTTTTGGGCAACATGGTAAACCTACCTTTTCCATCACAGGATAATCTGGAATATCATCGCCCATATAAAGCACATCTTTAGCGTCTAAATTATACTTATTGAGGATTTCTTCATATTGTTCTATCTTATTATGGGCACCTAAGTAAATATCGGTAAGACCAAGATTTTGTAATCTAGAACGAACTCCTTCATTGCTGCCGCCAGAAATGATACAGACTTTATAACCTGCATCAACGGCAGTTTTAAGAGCGTAACCATCTTTAATATTCATTTGACGGACCAATTCTCCGTTCGGAAAAATAGTAACTATTCCGTTTGTTAAAACTCCATCAACATCAAAAATAAACGTTGTAATCTGTGGCATTATTTCTTTGTAACTCTTTTCCATTAATTATATTTTTTTATAATTGATTCTGTTAGAATAGTATATATTCCTTTTTGATTATCAGATAGTTGTTTTATTTGGTGTTCAATAGTTTTTGTGTCATTTCTCTTTGCAGGACCTGTTTGTGATTCACTTGGAGACATTATACTTGCTTTTTTTGCTGTTTCTCTTATTAGCGGTAATAAAATTTCAAAAGGGACTTTATTTTCTTCACAGATATCTTTTGCTATACTGTATAAGTGATTTGTAAAATTGTTAACAAACACGGCACTTAAATGTAACTTTTCTCTTTGTTTAGAATCTATAATATATACGTTTTTTGATATTGCTGAAGCTAACTTTTCTAATTTTAATAATTGATCTTTAGATTCAGTTTCTATACAAATAGTAATGTTTTTAAATTTTATTTTCTTCTCTTTTGTGAAAGTTTGAAGAGGGTAGAAGACTCCTTTGTCAAATTCTCCTTTCAATTCATTCATATGAACGCTTCCAGATGTGTGAACGACTAACTTCCCTTTTAATAAAAGAGTTTTAGAGAAATTTGAAATGGCATTATCAGAAATAGAAATGATATAAATATCTGCTTCTTTTAACGATTGTAAGTCATCGGTAATATTTACCTTTCCATTCAAATAGGTGATATTTTCAAGGTTGCGACTATAAACTTGAATTAAATCTACAGTCTTACACTTTATAAATACTTTTGTTAAATGTGTAGCTAGATTTCCGCTTCCAAGTATAATTACTGAATTCATATAAGCGAAGATAATTAATAATTTTAACTAATTAATATTAAGGTTTCTTTTTTGTAATTTTATACTCAATTTTAAATTCAATAGAAATGCAGAGAATTGTATTAATGTGTTGTGTAATGGTGTTACTTGTAAATTGTAAAAATATTAAAAAGGAGTTATCTGTAACCAATGATAATATTGAAAATAAAAATATAATGAAAGGATCAATACATGATTTTAAAGTTGACGATTTAGAAGGGAATACATTTGATTTTAAAGATTTAAAAGGGAAAAAGATAATGATTGTAAATACAGCTTCAAAATGTGGGTTAACACCTCAATACAAGCAATTACAATCTATTTATGAAACTTATAAGGATCAAAATTTTGTAATTGTTGGCTTTCCTGCTAATAATTTTTTAAGACAAGAACCTGGAACAAATACCGAAATTGCTACTTTTTGTGAGCAAAACTATGGAGTTACTTTTCCTATGATGAGTAAAATATCTGTCAAAGGTAGTGATATGCATGAAGTGTATCAATTCTTAACAGATAAAAATAAAAATGGGGTAGAGGATTCAAAAGTTTCATGGAATTTTCAAAAGTACTTGTTAAATGAAAATGGTGAGTTGGTTGAAGTTATTTCTCCACGAACATTGCCAAATGACGAGTCAATTGTCAATTGGATCTCAAAAAAATAAATCAAAAAAAAAACCCGCAAAAGTTTTTACTTTTACGGGTTCTTTTTTCGATTAAAAATAGTTTTATTAAACTAGATACTACCGTTTTGTTAATCAAATACTATAGCGCTATTGATATTCATTGACGCTTTTATTCTTGGGGACGAAATAAATTTAAAATCTACTAATGTAGGAATATTGGCAATTCTCTCATCAATGTTGGTTTCAAACTTATTATTGTTCAACATTAATGTTACAAGGTTATTTAAGTTAGCAATCTCAGAAGGAACTATTCCTTCAAAAGAATTGTTTGCTAATGATAATTCTGATAGTTGACTTAAGCTTCCAATCTCTGATGGAACTTCTCCTACCATCTTATTATCAAATACACTTAAAGTTTCTAATTTTGTTAAGTTTTGGATTTCTACAGGTATATTCCCTTCAAGTAAGTTACTACTGATATGTAAAGTTTTTAAGTTTGTTAAGTTTCCTAAACTAGTTGGTAGTTCACCTGAAATATTATTATTAAAAAGAGTTAATTCTTTTAAGTTTACTAATTGACCAATTTCTGAAGGAATAGTCCCTTCAATTCTATTCATAAATAGAATGAGATTTTCTAATGTATTTATATTGCAAAGTTCAACAGGAATTTGACCACCCAATTGATTAAATGATAAATTCAATTCTTTTAAATTAGCAATTTCCCCTATACTGTTTGGTATATTACCTTTAACAGCATTCATATGAATGTTTAGTACTTGTAAGTTATTTAGTTGACCTAAATTTTCAGGAAGAGTTCCTGAAAGATTATTGAAGCTTAAATCTAATTCTACAACCGAATTATCAATTACTGTGACTCCATACCAGTTTTCAACAGGTTCTGAAAGATCCCATGTTTGATTCCATTCAGTACCATTAGTTGAATTATAAAAACTAATTAGTACTTCTTTTTCTAATTTAGAAACAGACGAAAAACAAAAAGTTGAAAAGGCTAAAAATAGCGTAAGGAAGAAATTTGAAATTCTCATTGTTGTGGGGGTTTATGATTATTTACTACGCTTCAAAGATAGAATAAAAAATGGTTTGACCAAATATATTTTAAATAAAATTACCATTTGTTTATATTTTCGCGTATTTCATTAGGTTTTAACACTATCTAGAGTTGATTGCAATTTTTGTATCTTTGTCTTAAATTTAGAATTATATGAAGTTAGACATACTTGCTTTTGGTGCACATCCAGATGATGTTGAATTAGGTTGTGGAGCTACAATAGCAAAAGAAATATCTTTAGGAAAGAAAGTTGGAATTGTTGATTTGACTAGAGGAGAACTTGGAACAAGAGGGTCTGCAGAAATAAGAGATAAAGAAGCGAAAAAGGCTGCAGAAATATTAAAAGTTGCTGTTAGGGAAAACTTAAATTTTTCAGATGGCTTTTTTATAAATAATAAAGAGCATCAACTTAAAATTATTGAGATGTTACGTAAATATCAACCAGACATTGTTTTATGCAATGCTATTGATGATCGTCATATAGATC
This sequence comes from uncultured Lutibacter sp., assembly GCA_963933045.1. Lineage (GTDB taxonomy): Bacteria > Bacteroidota > Bacteroidia > Flavobacteriales > Flavobacteriaceae > Urechidicola. Next base: position 5,403 of record CAWVTS010000118.1, read on the forward strand.
ATAGAAAAGGGAGTAAATTGGTTTCTGATGCTTGTTTTTTATCAGGATTAAGAAAGATTGAAACTTGTTTGAATGGAAGTAGTCAAAAAGAGTGGAGGCCAAAGCTTGTGTATCATTATATACAATGGAAAAACTTAAAGCCAGATTTTGTAGTTGATGTTACAGGGTTTATTGATATAAAAATGGATGCTGTTAGAGCTTACACCTCACAATTTTATGATCCAAATAGTAAAGAACCAATATCGCCAATAACAAGTAAAAATTTTATTGATAGTATAAAATATCGTGCTCAAGATTTGGGGAGACTCGTTGGGACAGACTTTGCAGAAGGATATACTGTTGAGAGGTCTTTGGCTGTCAAAAAGTTAGATGATTTAATCTAATTTTTTTTTAAAAAACACTTGCAAAAAGTAAGAAATAAGTTATCTTTGCGCTCGCAAGTCGCAGATGGTGGTTGTAGCTCAGCTGGTTAGAGTATCGGTTTGTGGTACCGAGGGTCGCCGGTTCGAACCCGGTCTTCCACCCAAAAAGTAAAAGTCTTTCAGAAATGAAAGACTTTTTTTGTTTCACTATAGTCTAAATAATTTTTTAAGAATATTTAGTTTGCCCTTTGTATGAGGAAAATACTTGATGTTAGGTTCGAATATAGTAGATTTGTGGAGCATACTTTTATAGTGTGAAAATGCCCTAAACCCTTCTTCTCCATGATAAGAACCCATTCCACTTTCTCCAACACCACCAAATCCCAAATTACTATTAGAAATATGAATCATTGCATCATTCACACAGCCGCCGCCAAAAGAAATTTCAGATAAAATTTTATTTTTGATTGTTTTGTTTTTTGTAAACACATAACAAGATAATGGTTTTTGTCCTGATTTTACTTGAGCAATCATTTCATCAAGATTATCATAAGTAAGGATAGGTAAAATCGGGCCAAAAACCTCCTCTTGCATTATCGTATCTTCAAAAGTAATATTGTCAAGGATTGTAGGCTCTATTGTACGATTTTCCAAATTGTATTTCCCGCCAAAGCATACTTTATCTGTATCAATCAGTTTGATTAAACGTTCTGTATTTTTTGTATTTACTATTTGTACATAGTTATCATTATCAATAGTAAAGTGAGAGTTTTTAATTTCGTATTTAAGAAGCTCTAAAAACTCATTTTTTATGTTTTTATCAACCAATAAATAATCAGGAGCAATACAAGTTTGTCCTGCATTTAAAAATTTTGCCCAAATCAATCTTTTTGCAGCCATTTTAAGATTAGATCCTTCAGTAATAAAAGCAGGACTTTTACCGCCCAATTCTAGTGTTACTGGTGTTAAGTGTTTTGCTGCGGCTTTATAAACAATTCTTCCTACTGTTGTGCTTCCTGTAAAAAATATTTTATCAAATTTCTCATTTAATAATGCTGAAGTTTCTTGAACGCCTCCTTCAACTACTTTAAAATAACTTGGATCAAAATTATCATTGACAATCTTTGCAATTACAGCACTAGTATTAGAAGGGACTTCACTAGGTTTTAAAATAATGGTGCATCCTGCAACCATAGCAGAAATAACAGGAGCAAAGGATAAATAATAAGGGTAATTCCAAGCGCCAATAATTAATGAAACACCTAAAGGTTCTGGAATCACATAACTTTTACCAGGTAGATTTATAATGTTTGTCCGTTTTCTTTTAGTTTTTGCCCATCTAGCGACTTTCTTTTTTGCTTCTTTAATGTCGCTAAAAATAAGTGCTATCTCTGTTGTAAAAGTATCAAATTCAGACTTTTTAAAGTCTTTGTATATAGCATCATACATCAATTGTTCGTTCGCTTTTATGGCATCTTCTAATTTTTGAAGTTGTTGCTTTCTAAATTGAATGCTTTTAGTAGCGTTGGTATTAAAAAAATCTCTTTGAAATTGTATGAGTTCTTGCATAGGTTTGATAATAGTTTGACAAATTACAATAATTATGAATTTTTTTTATCAGATTTGCGAATCAAAAAAATATTTTATGTTTTTAAACTCACTAAATTACTTTAGAGCAATTGCAATTATTTTTATTGTTTTTGGTCATAGTTTTTGGCTTGCAGATTTTGAATTTATAACTGTTTTTTTTAAGACAATTATAAACTTAACTGCTGGAGGAACTTTCTTTTTTGTGTTTATTTC
>CAWVTS010000119.1:0-7463 GCA_963933045.1 uncultured Lutibacter sp.
GAAACAGGATGGGCAAGTTTGTCAACAGGTCATTATGGCCCAGATGGATCTAAAGCATGTGATGAATATAAAGAAGCTCTCTATTACCAGCATATGCGAGAATGGACCAATGAAGCAGGATTGTCATGTTTTTATTTTGAAGGTTTTGATGAGCCTTGGAAAGGTGGCGATAATGCAGGAAATTCAGAAAAACACTTTGGTTTAATGACTGTAGATGGCAAAGCCAAATTCGCGCTTTGGGACAAAGTAGATAAAGGAGTTTTTAAAGGATTGACTAGAAATGGAAACCCAATTACAAAAACTTATAATGGTGATAAAGAAGCACTAATGAAAGACGTATTAGTTCCACCCAAACATTAACTAGTAAGAAATTAACCGATGAAAGCAATTAATTATTTTTTTATCATTTTTTTAGTTTTTATGATAATGAGTTGTTCAAAAAAGCAAGAAAAATTAGAAGTAGAAGTTTATGAAACTTCCGCTAGCGGAAACAATTTAACCAAATTGGATGATTTTTCGCCTAATGAAACGCAAGAAGATATAGTTCAAATAAAACTATTACCAGCACAAAAACGGCAAATAATTACCGGTTTTGGGGGTTCTTTTACAGAATCATCAGCATCATTATTAAATAAACTGAGTAAAGAGAATCGCGATAAAATTATAGAGGCTTATTTCGGTGAAAGCGGGGCGAAATATTCTTTGACGCGAACGCATATGAATTCTTGTGATTTTTCATTAAGTCAATATTCATATTCACCAGTTGCAGATGATTTAGAATTAAAACACTTCTCTATTGAAGAAGATAAAGATGATATCATTCCAATGATTAAAGATGCTATGGCTGTATCTAAAGATGGATTTAAAATTTTGTCTTCCCCATGGACTGCTTCTCCTTGGATGAAAGATAATAACGATTGGGTTGGTGGAAAGTTACTCCCAAAATATTACGATACTTGGGCATTATTTTTCTCAAAATATGTAACTGCTTATAAAACTGAAGGAATTGATATTTGGGGCTTTACAGTAGAAAATGAACCTTTAGGGAATGGAAATAATTGGGAAAGCATGCATTTTTCACCAGATGAAATGACCAATTTTGTTCAAAATCATTTAGGCCCAAAATTAGAAGCAGATGGGCATGATGTGAAAATTCTTGGCTATGATCAGAATAGAGAACATTTAAATGAATGGGTAGATTCTATGTATAAAGATGAAGAGACTTCAAAATATTTTGATGGAACCGCTATTCATTGGTATGCTAGCACCTATGACTATTTCCCTGACGAACTTCAATACGCACACACAAAAGCGCCAAACAAATACTTAATCCAATCTGAAGCATGTGTAGATTCTGAAATTCCAAAATGGAAAGATGATGCTTGGTATTGGAAAAAAGAAGCGACAGATTGGGGCTGGGATTGGGCTCCTGAAAAGGATAAGCATTTACATCCTAAATATGCTCCAGTAAATAGATATGCAAGAGATATTATAGGATGCCTTAATAATTGGGTAGATGGATGGGTTGATTGGAATATGGTTTTAGATACACAAGGTGGACCAAATTGGTTTAAAAACTGGTGTGTTGCACCTGTAATTGTAGATCCTGAAAAAGATGAAGTTTATTTTACACCTCTATACTACACTCTAAGTCATTTTAGTAAGTATATAAGACCGGAAGCAGTTGTAATTGGTTTAGATATTTCAGATAAAAATTTAATGGCAACTGCGGCTAAAAACCCTGATGGTTCTATTGCTGTTGTTTTATTTAATGAAGGAAAAGAAACAAAAAATATAAATTTAAAATTAAGCGGAAAATCTATAACTATTCAAATAAGCGGACAAGCAATTCAAACTATTGTTATTCCAAACGAAAATACTATAACTAACTAATCTATCTAACTAAAGACAATATGGAAAATATAAAAACCGAAAGTAAAGCTAAAGTCCCTATGGGTCAAAAAATAGCTTTTGGACTGGGCATGCTTGCAAACCAAATGTTTCCAGCCGCCTTAGGTATTTTTATGGTTGTCTTAATTCAAGATTTAGGGTTTCCTACTTGGATGTGGGGAATTTTATTTTTTCTTCCTCGTGTTTTCGATTCAATAACAGACCCAGTAATGGGATTTATTTCAGATAATACTAGGTCTATTTGGGGAAGGCGAAGACATTATGTGTTTTTAGGTGCTGTGATTATGGGAGTGGCTTTTTCACTCATGTGGCAATTATATGAAGTAGATGGTTTAAGTTATAATTTCACATATTTCTTACTTTGGTCACTAGTATTTTATTTAGGATTGACTATTTTTTCTGTGCCATACGTAGCTATGGGTTATGAGATGAGTGATGATTTTCATGAGCGTACAAACATTATGGCAGTGGCTCAGTGGATAGGGCAATGGGCTTGGGTAATTGCACCTTGGTTTTGGGTGGTAATGTATGACCCTTCTTGGTTTGAAGGAGGTGCTGCAGTAGCAACTAGAACTTTGGCTATTTGGGTCGGTGTTATTTGTGCTATTTTAGCAATGGTTCCTGCGTTTTTTATAAAAAGTGAATCAACTAAAGATGACGAAAGTTTGACTCCATTAACTTTAAAAACTATTGGAGGTAGTCTAAAAGAGATTTTAGAAAATTTTAAAGAAGCTTTTAAAATTCCAGTTTTTAGAAAATTGTGTTTTTCAACCTTTTTAATTTTCAATGCCTTTAATACAGTTGCTGGTTTTTCATTTTTTATTGTCGTTTATTATTTATTTAATGGAGATGCAGCAGCAGCAGGTATTTGGCCAACATTATTAGGTAGTATAGGCGCATTAGCAACTACTTTTGTGGTGATACCTATCGTCGCAAAGATGTCAAAAGTAATGGGTAAAAAGAAAGCCTTTTTAGTTTCACAAGGAATTTCTGTTATAGGATATATTATGCTTTGGTTTTTATTTATACCAGGAAAACCCTATATGTTTTTATTTGCATTGCCTTTTTTCTCTTTTGGGATTGGTAGTTTATTTACTTTAATGATGTCCATGACTTCAGATGTCATAGATATAGATGAGTTAAATACTGGGAAAAGAAGAGAGGGTGTTTTTGGAGCTATTTATTGGTGGATGGTAAAGTTTGGTTTTGCAATTGCAGGATTATTGACAGGTGCTATTATGTCATTAGTAGGTTTTGTACCAGATGCTGTAAACTCTGAAGCGTCAATTACAGGAATAAGATTATTTTACTCAGGTTTACCAATAGTTGGTACACTTGGAGCTATGTGGATAATGCGGAATTATGACCTTACAGAAGAAAAAGCTTTAGAAATTAGTGCAGAATTACAAAAAAGAAAAGCAGTAAAAGAAACCTCTTCAGCTTATGGTGCTGGTAAATTGGCTTCTTTAGTTAATGGAGGTTTAACTTTAGGAGCAATTTCTAAAATTGATTTCAGTAAAAAGAATGAAAGAGAAATTAAAAATTTATTTTCTGAAAAATTAGAAAGCAGATTGCATGGTATCTGTTTTAGTCCTTATATTGAAGGACAAGTAGCTGGTGATATTTTAACAGAAGCTCAAATTCTTAAGCGAATGGAAGTTATTGCTCCGTATATAAAATCTGTTCGTTCTTTTTCATGTACAGAAGGTAACGAACTAATACCCAAAGTTGCTCATGAAAAAGGATTAAAAACGATGGTTGGAGCTTGGATTAGTGATGATAGGCAGCGCAATGAAAAAGAAATTGAGACATTAATACATTTAGCAAAATCCGGATATGTTGATATTGCAGCAGTTGGTAATGAAGTATTACTGCGTAATGATATAACAGAAGAAGAATTAATAAACTATATTAATAGAGTTAAAGAGGCTTTAGTTGGTTTAAATATACCAGTAGGTTATGTTGATACTTATTATGAATTTTATCAACGCCCTAAATTAGTAGAAGTTTCAGATGTTATCTTAACAAATTGTTACCCTTTCTGGGAAGGCTCAAGTTTAGAAGATTCTTTAATGCATTTAAGACAAATGCATGCCATTACCAAAAAAGTTGCAAATGGTAAAAAAGTAATTATTACAGAAACAGGTTGGCCAAGTCAAGGTCAAACAGTTGAAAATGCATATCCAAATCAATTAAATGCGATGAAGTATTTTATTCAAACCCAAGAATGGACAAAAAATGAAGATATAGAGATGTTCTATTTCTCATCATTTGATGAAACTTGGAAAGTAAGAGTTGAAGGAGAACTGGGTGCTCGTTGGGGAATATGGGACAAAAATGAAAGCCTTAAGTATAGTTAGGTTATAATTATAATAACACGGATTAAAACAAAAAAAAATGTCATATAGAGAAGAACAACACTATGCAAGTAGTAAAGAAAGTTTTATAAAATTACAAAGTGATTTTAAATCTCATGAAGGAATTGATTTTAATGAATATTCTTCAGAAGAAGACTTAAAAAAACTTTGGCGCAATACACTTGAAAGTGGTATGCGTGGAATTTGTTTTAGTATGTACGAAGACGGACAAGAACCAGGCGATACTATTACAAAGGAGCAAGTAGAGCGACGTATAAAAATACTAAAGCCATACTCAAAATGGGTGCGTTCTTTTTCTTGTATAGAAGGAAACGAAAATATTCCACGTATTGCTCATAAACACGGCATGAAAACGTTAGTTGGTGCATGGCTTGGAGATGATTTAGAAAAAAATGAAGAGGAGATAGAAGCCTTAATTACATTGGCCAATGAAGGATGTGTAGATATTGCTGCTGTTGGTAATGAAGTTTTATACAGAAATGATTTAACATTAGAACAATTACTTGGTTATATAAAACGAGTAAAAGAGGCCTTACCAAATATTCCTGTAGGTTATGTAGATGCGTATTATGAATTTTCAAGACATCCTGAACTTGTAGAAGTTTCTGATGTTATTTTAGCGAATTGTTATCCATATTGGGAAGGATGTAGTATAGAACATTCATTGAATCACATGCAGCAAATGTTTGGTCAAGCAACAGATGCAGGACAAGGTAAGCCAGTAATTATTACTGAAACCGGATGGCCAAGTCAAGGCGAAGGTTATAAAGGTGCAACACCATCTGCAGAAAATGCGATGAAGTATTTTATTAATACACAAGTATGGTCTGCAAAACAAAATATTGAGATTTTTTATTTTTCATCATTTGATGAGTCTTGGAAAGTCGGAGATGAAGGAGTTGTTGGAGCATATTGGGGACTTTGGGATAAACATGAAAAACGTAAGTTTTAGAAAATAGTCAAATCCAAAAATTTATTGTTTTATTATCAAAAAAGCAGACATATTTATTGTTGATATTAAAGTAAATTCAACTTTAAAAGTGTTTAGGTGATATATTAATAAAATAGTATTCAAATCCTTTTAAAGTTTGTTACCACTATAGATTTACTGTTTTTTAACAGTAGATTAGCCTCCATCAAACCAAAATTTTTATATGAATTATTCTACAGTATTAAATATAAGTTTAGGAAATGCAATTTGTTATTCAGGTTATAGAGAAGGGCAGCAACCTGGAGGTATCTGTCCAAGTTACGAAGAAGTAAAAGAAGACCTTTTAATTTTATCTCAAAACTGGAAATATTTACGCTTATATGATTGTGATCAACATACTGATACTATCTTAGAAGTTATTAAAAATGAAAAGTTAGATTTTAAAGTAATGCTAGGTGCATATATAGTTGCTGAAATGAATAATCACGGTTGTCCATGGGGAGGAATGTATTCAGAAGAGGTGCTAATTGAAAATAAAGCCAAAAACCTTTTTCAAATTAATCAATTGATTGACATAGCAAATCAATACCCTGAAATTATCTGTTCATTATCAGCAGGAAATGAGGCCTGTGTTGATTGGACAGATCATTATGTGCCGGTGAAAAGCGTGATTAATTATGTTAGAATGATTAAAAAAAGAGCGAAGCAACCAGTTACTTTTTGTGAAAATTATTTGCCATGGCTAGACAAAATGAAAGATTTAGTCGCAGAAGTAGATTTTATCTCAATCCATACATATCCTGTATGGGAGTATAAAAATATACATGAAGCTCTAGAATACACCAAACAAAATTATTACGCAGTTGCTGATATGTATCCAGATAAAATTGTTGTAATAACAGAAGCAGGTTGGGCTACAAATTCTAATGGAAGAGGTATCGATGCGCATAATGTAAGTGAAGAACTTCAGAGTATTTATTATAATGACCTTGTGAATTGGTGTAAAGAAGACAACATTCTTACATTTGTTTTTGAAGCATTTGACGAGCCTTGGAAAGGCTCATCTGAAATACTTGAACCTGAAAAACATTGGGGATTGTTTTATGTTGATAGAACACCAAAATTAGTGATGCAAGAACTTTTCTTGGGTGTAGAAATCGAGGTATAGTTCTATTATTCTGCCTATATTTAGTTTTGTTAAGACTCTACAATAATTCATTAACTTAATCACAAGTGCTACAAGCATTTACTTACCACAACATTACCACAACTATGATTTTTTTCAAAAATTATTTTAGTTTTCTTTAGTTGTTTTATGCAGCTTATGCCCCTTATTTTAATTGATATTTTTTAAATAATATGGGGAAAATTTTATTTGTATGTTTTATGTAGGGTTACTATTTAGGGATATCTCAATAGTTAGCCATTATATTTACAGATATAGAACTTATTATAATCAATATTAATTAAAATCTTATTAAATCATGAAAAAAATTACCTTATTACTTTTATTCCTTTTGACAATGTCATTAGGATATTCGCAAAGTCTTCCCATTGACTTTACTGATCCACTAGACAATAATTTTGTTGGTCAAGGAGGTGCTGTTTTTACTTCTGATGTAAATCCTATTGATAATTCAGATAATGTTGGTAAAATTGTTGGAGGAATAGATCAATACAATAGCAGAATTGATCTTGCTTTGGACACATATGTAGATATGACCACAGCCAGCAAAACTTTTACATTTGAATTTTATACTACAGAAGCAGTTGTAATGAATGGATTATTTCAGCTTGGAAATAAAGAGGCTGGTGGTGCTGAAGTATGGCCAATAGAAAAAACATTCTTTACTAACGGAACAATTGGTTGGCAAACAATAACACTTGATATGGCTACTGCAACTAACGGTTATCCAAATGCAGGTAACCCTGTAGAGTTTGGGCAATACGCACAAGTGTCCGTCTTTACAAATTTTGCAGATACTGGTACATCAACTTATTATGTAGATGATATTGCAGGTGCTGCTAATGGTACTGCAACTCCTCAGCCTGCATCAGACCCAGCAACTGGAGCTGCTAACCCTATTGCAAGACTTACTGAAGACTACATGTCTTTTTATAATGGTATTGCTTCGCCTTCAGGTGATGAATACGTTAATGAGACCGTTGTAAATTTTGACAACTTTGGTGGTGGTACAACTATTGTTGGAGATGTTGTATTAGGTGACGGTAATACTGTAAAA
>CAWVTS010000120.1:0-7462 GCA_963933045.1 uncultured Lutibacter sp.
TTAATTTACATGATCAGCGTACAATATTTAATGTTGAAGGTACAGAAAATCCAGCAACCATATCTTTTTTAGCTCCTTCAATTGATCCTGAACGTACATTAACAAAAGGGCGAAAAGAAACGATGTCTGTTATTGCTGCAATGAATTCAATGCTACAACAGGTAATCCCTAATCATGTTGGTCGTTATACGGATAAATTTTATCCGACTGCTACAGGAGATAATTTTCAAAAATTAGGACATAATACTATTTTAATTGAAGCAGGCCATTTTCCAGATGATTATAATAGAGAAAAAACTCGGAAATATAATTTTCTTGCATTGTTAGAAGGTATAAACTATATTTCTATTGAAGATGATTTTTCGGATTACACTCCGTATTTTGAAATTCCTAATAACGATTCTCGGTTTTTGGACATTATTTACGAAAACGTATTAGTAAATTATGAAGGTTTAGAAGAAATTACTTCTATAGGTGTTTTGTTTAAGTATAAAATACTGAAAAACAATACATTAGATGTTTATGAGGACGTTCAAAAAATAGGAAAATTAGAAAACTATTTAGCTCACTCTACAATTAACTTAAATAAAAAACAATATTTTTTGTGATTTATTAAAGGTTTAATAGCTCATCTGTTGTTTTTTTTGCGAAAAAAACAGTAATTTTGCTATATAACTATTAAAAACATAATTTAATGAAAAAGTTTGCTCTTGATGAAATTGATCATCAAATTCTTGATATGCTCATAGATAATGCACGTACTCCATTTACAGATATTGCTAAAAAATTAATTGTATCTGCAGGGACAATACATGTAAGAGTTAAGAAAATGGAAGATGAGGGTATTATCAAAGGTTCAACTTTAACCTTAGATTATGAAAAAATGAATTATGCATTCATAGCTCACATTGGAGTTTTTTTAGAAAAAACATCTAGAACAAAAGAAGTGATTGAAAATTTGCGTAAGATAGCAAACATAACTGTTGCATATATTACTGCGGGAAAATATAATATTTTTTGTAAAATTAGAGCGAAAGATACAAGTCATGCAAAAGAGATTATTTTTAAAATTGATGAAATTGATGGAGTTGCTAGAACAGAAACGATGATTTCATTAGAAGAAAGCATCAATGATAAGAAGCGATTGATGCATTCAGTTTTTAGAGAACTTTAAAGAATAATTGAGTATCTAATTTTTAAAAAATCTTCATCATTTTGATGGAGATTTTTTTATATCCTGAAATTTTTTACAGTATATTTAACAAATTTTAAATTCATTGCTATCATAACATATAATCGAAATAAATTAACTGATAATCAGTTAATTAAATTGTATAAGTCATTGTTAAAACCGCGCATGATCGAGAAGAAAATGCTGGTGCTTTTGCGACAAGGTAAAATTTCTAAATGGTTTTCTGGAATAGGTCAAGAAGCAATTTCTGTTGGAGTTACTTCATCATTACAAGAAGATGAGTACATTTTACCAATGCATCGTAATTTAGGTGTTTTTACTACGCGTGAAGTCCCTTTAAGTAGGTTATTCAGTCAGTGGCAAGGAAAAATGAACGGTTTTACTAAAGGTAGAGATCGTTCTTTTCATTTTGGTACACAAGAGTATAATATTATTGGAATGATATCGCATTTAGGTCCGCAATTAGGAGTAGCAGATGGAATTGCTTTAGCAGACAAGTTAAGAAGCGAAAAGAAGGTTACAGTTGTTTTTTCTGGTGAAGGTGGAACAAGTGAAGGAGATTTTCATGAAGCATTGAATATTGCTTCGGTTTGGGGATTGCCTGTATTATTTTGTATAGAAAATAATGGATACGGGCTGTCAACACCAAGTGAGCAACAGTTTTTAAATCCAGATGTAGCTGATAAAGGAATAGGCTACGGAATGGAAAGTCATATAATTGACGGAAATAATATTTTAGAGGTTTATACAAAAGTAAATCAACTGGTAGAAGATGTACGAAAGAATCCAAGACCTTTATTGTTGGAATTCAAAACGTTCAGAATGCGAGGTCATGAAGAGGCAAGTGGTATTAAATATGTACCTAAGGAATTGACTCAAGAATGGGCAGAAAAAGATCCTATTAAGAATTACCAAAAATATCTATTAGACGAAAAACTAATTACGGTAGATGAAATTTTAGTTTTTAAGAAAGCTATCAGTAAAGAAATTGATGAAAATTGGAAAAAAGCAGTTCAAGAAGAAATTCATGAATCATCAATAGAAAATGAATTAAGTGATGTTTTCCAAAATTTCGAGTATCAGGAAGTTAAACCATCAGAAAAGAAAAGTAAAATAAGATTAGTAGACGCTATTTCTAATGGCTTAAGGCAATCTATGGAGAAGCATGATAATATGATTATCATGGGTCAAGATATAGCGGAATACGGTGGAGTTTTTAAGGTTACTGAAGGCTTTTTAGAGCAGTTTGGAGAAGATAGAATTAGAAATACACCTATTTGTGAATCTGGAATTATAGAAGCGGCATACGGACTGTCAATTAATGGTTTTAAAAGCGTAGTAGAATTACAATTTTCTGATTTTGTTACTTCTGGATTTAATCCTGTGATAAATTTATTAGCAAAATCCTACTATCGTTGGCAGCAAAAAGCAGATATCGTTTTACGAATGCCTTGTGGTGCAGATGTTGGTGCAGGTCCATTTCATAGCCAAACAAATGAAGCGTGGTTTACGCATACTCCAGGATTAAAAGTTGTATATCCTGCATTTCCACAAGATGCAAAAGGATTATTGGCAACTGCAATTGAAGATCCAAATCCAGTGTTGTTTTTTGAGCACAAGGCGATATATCGTTCTGTTTATCAAGAAGTTTCAGATGACTATTTTACAATTCCGTTTGGAAAGGCAAGTATTTTAAAAGAAGGTAAAGATGTAACAATTGTAACGTATGGCGCTGGAGTTCATTGGGCTTTGGCGACTTTAGAAGAGAATAGAACTATTTCTGCGGATCTAATTGATTTGCGTTCGTTACAGCCTTTAGATACTGATACTGTATTCGCTTCAGTAAAAAAGACAGGAAGAGTGATTATACTGCAAGAGGATAGTATGTTTGGGGGTATTGCATCGGATTTGTCAGCACTGATAACTGAAAATTGTTTTGAGGATTTAGATGCTCCCGTTAAGCGTTGTGCGAGTATAGAAACGCCAATTCCATTTGCAAAACAATTGGAAAATAAGTATTTGCCAAAGATTAGATTTGTTGAAGATTTAAAAGAACTATTGGCTTATTAAATATGTTTGAGCACTTTTTTCAATGTCCACATTGTTGGGAAGAAATATCTTTTTTGTTAGATTCCTCTGAGCGTTCGCTAAATTATATTGAGGATTGCGAAGTATGTTGTAATCCAATAGAGATAAGTGCAAAGTTTGAAAATAGTGAAATACAAAGTTTTGTAGCCACAGAAATAGGGCAATAAAAAAGTCCCAAATTTTGATTTAGGACTTTAAATTCTTTTAGGTTTCAGTAATTAGGATAACCATCCTTTAGACGAAACATTTTTAGAAAACCACACCAAGAATATTGATGCTATAGGAATCATTAAAAGCATACTATATTCAAAAGTCCCGTAATTCTCTTTTCCTTCATTCATAAATAAATTATAAACTGTTTGAATAATTACAGCCAATAATCCTAATTTAAATAAAGTTACTGCGAATTCTTTTCTCAATAAGAGAAAGATACAGCCTAGTAAAGAGGCGAAAACAGCAGCAGCAAATACAGCAATATACCAAGAAGGCAGTCTATTAATTATTTCTAATTGTTCAGGTGTATTCATTGCTTTAAATGAATCTGTTTGATACGCTTGCCGAAGATAAGCGCTAACTCCCATAGCATTCCAGATAAAAGCAGCAATGCTTATTACCCAAAACCCCATACTTGGTTTGTTAAGTGATGACATAATATTATTAGTTTTAGTAAGTTAATAGTTTTTAAATATAGCGAAAAATATTTTTATGCTCAAATTATCACCAAATTTCATGGCTATAATCATTAAAATATGACGTACTTTTGCAGTTCATAAAAACCATCGCATGTCTGCATTTAAGGGATTAGGAATCCATATAGATTATATTAAAGGATTAAATGAATTAGGGATCAACACTCCCACAGAAATTCAAGAAAAAGCAATTCCAAAACTAATTAATTCTAAAATAGATTTTATTGGATTAGCTCAAACTGGAACTGGAAAAACTGCTGCGTATGGATTACCTCTTTTGCATCAAATTGACCCAAATAAGCCTGTAATACAGTCTCTTATATTATCTCCAACTCGTGAGTTGGCTCAACAAATAAAAAAGCAATTATTTAAGTTTACAAAATATGTAGATCATAAGATATTTCTTGAAGGTGTTTATGGAGGTGAAAAAATTGACAAACAAATTAAGGCATTACAACGAACTACACATTTAGTTGTAGCAACTCCTGGACGGTTAATTGATTTAATTGAAAGAGGGGCAATAAATATTAGTCAAGTACAAACTTTAGTGTTAGATGAAGCCGATGAGATGTTGAGTATGGGTTTCAAGCAAGACATTAATAGAATCTTGAAATATACCAATGGTAAAGCAAACACTTGGTTATTCTCTGCAACCTTCCCTCAAGAAATTGATAGAATAGTGAAGACTTACATGTCTAGTAGTGCAGAGAAAGTAGAAGTAAACAAAGATTCATTAGTAAATGAAAACATCACACATTTATATGTCAAAACGAGTTTAAAAGAAAAGAATAATACTTTAATAAGATTACTTGAAAGTAGAGGAACAGATAGAGGAATTGTTTTTTGTAGAACGAAAGCAGGAACTCAAAACTTGTCAGAATTTTTAAAGGAAGAAGGTTTTTCTGTTGATGCTTTAGAAGGAGATATGCAACAAAGAGATCGTGAAAAAGTAATGCGTAAGTTTAAAAAAGAAACGATTGATATTTTGGTTTCTACTGATGTTTCAGCAAGAGGTATTGATGTAAATGATTTAGGTTTTGTGATTCATCATCAATTACCAGAAAAATTAGAGTATTACACGCATAGAAGTGGAAGAACAGCAAGAGCAGGAAAAACAGGATATTCAATTTCTTTATTAATTCCAAGTGATTTACATCGAATTAAAGAATTAGAAAGTGGACTAGGAATTAAATTTGTAGAAACTAAAATTTAAATTATGGGACTTACAAACAATGATATTTTTAAGAAATTGCGAGTTGCGCATAAGTTACGTGATGAAGATATGGTCAAGATTTTGGCTTTAGTAGATTTTAAAATTTCAAAAAGTGAATTGAATTCATTTTTCAGAAATGAAAATCACGATAAATTTATGGAAGTTGGGGATCAAATCTTGCGTAATTTTTTAAATGGTTTGATTATTCATTTGAGAGGTCCAATGCCTAAGAAGGAAGATAGTTCTGAGAAGAATAAAAAGTAGCGTTAAACTTCAAAATTTTCTTTTAGTTTAATAATTTCAGCAGGTTTCATAGTGTTAATTTTTATGCTTCCTATTCGAACTCTTATAAGTCGTAGTGTTGGAAGTCCAACTATAGCAGTCATTTTACGAACTTGGCGAAACTTACCTTCTCTTAAAGTAATTGACAACCAACTTGTTGGGCCATGTCTATCATCTCTTACTTTTTTACTCCGCTCTTCAAAAATTGGAATTTTACTCAATATTTTAGCTTTACAAGGCTTGGTCAAATATGTAATGCCTTCAATTCCAATTTCAACACCCTTTTTAAGTTTTTCAATACTATCAACAGTTATAAGTCCATCAACCTGAGCGTAATATTCTTTTTCAACCTTACTACTTCGTATAAACTCACTTGTCTTTCCATCAGTAGTGAGTAATAATAGTCCCTCAGATTTCTCATCCAATCTACCAATAGCCATAGTATCAGCAGGAACGTCAAATAAATCACCCAATAATTTTTTATTACTTCTTTTAGTTTGATTATTTATAAACTGACTTAAATAACCATACGGTTTATATATGATAAAGTGCTGATTTACTTTTTGGGGCATTTTCTTTATAAGGTGTTTATTACTATTTATATTTTTTCATAAAAATAGCTAAAATATCCTCATAAAGGACGTATTTTTGTGCGTCATCAAAAATTAGATAATGCTAGAAGTAACTACTGCCGAACTACAAGAAAGGAAATCAGGTAAAGATTTATATAACTATCAGAAAGGCGCAATAAATAAAATTTTCAAAAGTTTTGAAGATGCACCAGATGATTATCACTTGTTATATCAGTTACCAACAGGAGGAGGTAAGACAGTAATTTTTTCTGAAATTGTTAGGCAATATTTGAAGCATCATAAAAAAAGAGTTTTGGTGATGACTCACAGAGTTGAATTGTGCAAGCAAACATCTAACATGCTTACAGAATTTGGTGTAATTAATAAAGTAGTTGATAGTAAAGCAAATTTAGAAGATCAAGGAGAATATGATTGTTTTGTTGCAATGGTAGAGACTCTTAATAATAGGCTGAATGATGATAAATTAGATATTTCTGACATTGGTTTAGTTATTATTGATGAAGCTCACTATAATTCGTTTACTAAATTATTTAAGTTTTTTGAGAAGTCATTTATTTTAGGAGTTACTGCAACACCTTTGAGTTCAAATGTTAAACTTCCTATGAAGGATAATTACAACGAACTTATTGTTGGAGAAACGATTGAAGCATTAATAGAAAATGAGTTCCTTGCACGTGCAGAAACATATTCATACAATGTAGGCTTAACTTCTTTAGAAATTGGTACAAATGGTGATTATACAGTTAAATCTTCAGAAGATTTATATACCAATAACGATATGTTATCAAAGTTGTTAATGTCTTATGAAACACATTCTAAAGGGAAAAAAACATTAATTTTCAATAACGGTATCAATACATCAATTCATGTTTACGAAACATTTAAAGCAGCAGGATATCCAATTGCACACCTAGACAATACTGTTAGTAAAAAAGATAGAGCAAAATTATTGGAATGGTTTAAAGAAACACCACATGCGATACTCACATCAGTTAGTATCTTAACAACAGGATTTGATGAGCCAACAATCGATACAATTATATTAAACAGAGCCACAAAATCATTGGGATTATACTATCAAATGGTTGGTCGTGGTTCAAGAATATTAAATAATAAATCAAAATTTTCAATAATAGATTTAGGAAATAATTTTCATCGATTTGGTCCTTGGGGAGCTGATTTAGATTGGCAAAAAATATTTAGATCTCCTGATCATTATCTTGATAAGTTATTAAATGATGAAGATTTAGAAAGTAATTTTAGATATAAAATGCCTCCAGAATTGAGAAGTGAATTTTCAAATTCTGATGAAGTTTATTTTGATGTTAAAAAAACATATATAGATTCTGTAGCAAAAGGGCTGTCTTCTAAAGTAGTTTTAGAAAAATCTATTGATCATCATGCA
>CAWVTS010000121.1:0-7454 GCA_963933045.1 uncultured Lutibacter sp.
CGAGCCAACAGCACATCTAGATATACAGCATACAATGGAAACATTTCAGCTATTAAAAAATTTGGCAGAAATACACCATAAAACAATTTTAATATCTACACATGAAATAAATCTAGCCATAGAAACTTCAGATAAGTTATTACTAATGACTGAAAAAGGTTTATTTACAGGAAAACCACTAGATTTAATTGAAAATGGAGACATAAAAAAGTTATTCACATCTAACACTATTGAATTCAACAATTCTAAAAAACGGTTTGTTCTTAAAAATTAGTAAAACATTAAAATATTTTTGTATTACTTTTCTTATTTTAGCATAAATTATAATTCTCTATGAAAAAAATCACCCTACTTATTCTACTTGCTTTCATATCAATTAGTTGTAAATCGAAAAAAGAAGTTACTAAAAAACTTCAAATAGATGCAACTGCCGTTAAATATGCTAATCTAATTAATATAGATACTGCGAAAGAGCATGTTTTTAATCTAGCATCAGATGAGTTTGAAGGAAGAAAAACTGGTGAAAGCGGTCAAAAAAAGGCCGCTGAATATTTAGCATCCCATTATAATATAAATGGAATCCCAAAATATCTTAAAAAAAATTATTTTCAAATTATCCCAGTTTCTGAACTTATAAATAAAAGGAGAAAATCCACTTCAAATAATCCATCTGAAAATGTAGTTGCATTTATTGAAGGAATTGAGAGGCCTGAAGAAGTAGTCGTAATTTCTTCACATTATGATCATGAAGGCATAAAAAATGGGCTAATTTATAATGGAGCCGATGATAACGCTTCTGGAACAACAGGAGTTTTACTAATTGCAAAAGCGTTTGCAAAAGCAAAGAAAGATGGGCATGGCCCAAAGAGGTCTATCATGTTTGTGAATTTTACTGCAGAAGAACAAGGGTTACTTGGTTCAAAATACTTTATTGCTAATCCTATTTTACCTCTAGAAAATATTGTTGTAAATCTAAACATAGATATGATTGGTAGAATTGGAAAAGACCGTCAAAATGATTCAGATTATATTTATGTAATTGGTGCAGATCGATTGAGTACAGAATTACATGAAATAAATGAACGAATGAATTCTAAGTACACCAATATTGAGTTAGACTATCAATACAATGAAAGAAATGATCCGAATAGGTTTTATAAAAGATCTGATCATTATAATTTTGCTAAAAAAGGGATTCCAATTGCGTTTTATTTTAATGGAACTCATGAAGACTATCATAAACCTACAGATACTCCTGATAAAATTTTATTAGATTTATTAGTTAAACGCGTAAAATTAGTTTTTCATACAGCTTGGGAAATAGCAAATAGAGATGAAAGAATTGCTGTAGATGTTGAACAAGAAAAAAATTAATGCATTATTTTAAAAAGCAACTCTTTTAAAATATCTCCTTGAGAAAAACTACTTGCTCCAACACCTTTACTCTTTAAATCAGCTTCTCTTAATAAAGCTATAATTTGTGATACTTTACGCATAGGATAATTTTTTCCTGCTGTTAAATAATCGTCTACAAAATATGGATTTACACGCAATGCTTTCGCTACACTTCCCCGTGTTTTATCTTTTAAACCGTGATACTGAAGTAACTGCGTGAAAAAACTATTAAGCAACGAAATGGTCATTACCAATGGGTTTCCTTTAGGGTTTTGAGCAAAATAATTGATAATTTTATTTGCATTTACAATTTGCTTATCTCCTACTGCTTTTCGCAATTCAAAATTGTTATAATCCTTACTTATCCCAATATTATGTTCAATAAACTTAGGTGTAATCGTTACTTCTTTTTTAATAATTTGAGTCAGTTTATTTAACTCATTGTTTATCTTACTTAGGTCATTTCCAAGAAACTCAACTAACATTTGAGCTGCTTTAGGCTCAATTGTAAACTTCTTTCCAGATAATACTCTACGAATCCAATCTGCAACTTGGTTATCATATAATTTTTTACTTTCAAATAGTACGCCGTGTTTTTCTATGACTTTAGCCAATTTTTTACGTTTATCAAGTGTTTTATATTTATAGCAAAATACTAAAACGGTAGTTGATTGTGGATTTTCTACATACGAAACCAAGTTTTCAATAGTTCTAGATAACTCTTGAGCTTCTTTGACAATAATCACTTGCCTCTCTGCCATCATAGGATATCGCTTAGCATTCCCAATGATTTCTTCAACACTTACATCTCTCCCGTACAATACCATTTGATTAAAGCCCTTTTCTTCTTCGGTCAAAATAGTATCTTCAATATATTTTGAAATCGAGTCTATATAATAGGATTCATCCCCCATCAAGAAGTATACAGGCTTTATATTACCTAGCTTTATATCAGAAACTATTTGTGTTACGTTTGCCATAAAATCAATAAAAAAATGCACTTTTGTGAGATGCAGCAATTAAATTTACCAACATATCAATTCAAACTCAAAAGTAGCGAAAATAAGCAACTTATTTTTGATAAAATCAGAAAAAAATATGTGGTTTTAACTCCAGAAGAATGGGTGCGTCAAAATTTTGTTGCGTATTTAATTACTGAAAAAAAATACCCTATTTCATTAATTGCAGTTGAAAAACAATTGATTGTAAACAATTTAAAAAAACGTTTTGACATTCTTGTTTTCAATACTGATGGTTTACCTAATATAATTGTAGAATGTAAAGCACCCTCAATAAAAATAAGCCAAAATACGTTTGATCAAATCTCAAGATACAACTTAGTTCTAAATGCAGAAATATTGATTGTGACCAACGGAATTGAGCACTATTATTGTAAAGTTGATACAGAAAATGAAAAATATTCATTTTTAAATAATATTGAAGACTACAGAAATAAATAACTGTTTATCAGTAATTTAAATTATACAATTTTAAAAAATTAAAAATTTATTCATCTTCAAAAGGATGAATTAAATCTTTTAAAGATGAATTATATATATTATCTTTGACATTCATAAATCATTTATTTATGACTAATGAAACAAGGAATAGTAAAGTTTTTCAACGAATCTAAAGGATTTAGATTTGTTACAGAAGGAGATACTGTAGAGTTTGGTCTACAAGAAGTGAAAAAAGGTTTAAATGCAGTAAATGTTAAAGTAATTTAATATTTCTCAACTTTTAAAGAAACTGCCTGTAAGTAATTGTAGGCTTTTTTATATATCAAAAAAAAACTTAAAAAAACATATGGCATTTTATCAATTCAAAAAAACACAAGTAGTAAAAGCAACCATTGAACAAGTCTGGGACTTCATATCTAAACCCGAAAATTTAAAAAAAATAACACCTGATTATATGGGTTTTAACATCATTGGTGATCATGTACCAAAGAAAATGTATAGCGGAATGATTATTAGTTATATGGTTTCTCCTATGCTAGGGATTAAGACAAATTGGGTAACCGAAATCACACATATTAGAGAAAAAAAATACTTTGTTGATGAGCAAAGAGTTGGACCTTACAAAATTTGGCATCACCAACATCATATTGAAGAAACTGATGATGGTGTTTTAATGACAGATATTATTAGTTATAATCCTCCATTTGGTTTTTTAGGTAGAATTGCAAATACCCTTTTTATAAAAAAGAAATTAAACGAAATTTTTGATTACCGCACAAAAGCAGTTATTAAAGAGTTTGAATAAAGATTTATATATCTTTATTGAGATTAGCGTATGTTTGTATAAATGAAAATAGCTATAGTCATACTTAATTGGAATGGTCAAGAATTGTTAGCGCAATTTTTACCAACTATTATAAAATATAGCAAACTAAAAAACTGTAGTATTTATGTTGCAGATAATGCTTCTACAGACACTTCTGTTGACTTTATTCAAAAAAATTACACCTCAGTAAACATTATTAAAAATATTGAAAATGGTGGTTATGCTAAAGGTTATAATGACGCACTTAAACAAATTGATGCAGATATTTTCGCCTTGGTAAATTCAGATGTAGAAGTAACCAAAGATTGGCTAAAACCAATAATTACAGCATTTGAAACACAAAAAAATACAGCTATCATTCAGCCAAAAATATTAGATTATAAACATCGAAATTATTTTGAATATGCTGGTGCTGCTGGAGGTTATATAGATAAATATGGTTTTCCTTTTTGTAGAGGTCGTATTTTTAATCATTTAGAAACAGACAAGCAACAATACGATACTGATGCTGATATTTTTTGGGCCTCAGGTGCTTGTTTCTTCATTCGCTCAGAGGTTTTTAAGGAATTGCAATTTGATGAAGATTATTTTGCACATCAAGAGGAGGTTGATTTATGCTGGAGCGTAAAAAATAAAGGTTTTAGAATTAAATATATACATAATTCTACTGTGTATCATATTGGTGGTGCTACACTGAGCGAAACTAATCCTAAAAAAACATATCTGAATTTTAGAAATAGCCTTTTCAATTTAACAAAACACGTTCCATTACGGTTTCTATTTCAAGTATTATTTATTCGCTTAGCACAAGATGGAATTGCTGCAATTCATTTTCTTATTCAAAAAAAACCAAAACACACCTTAGCAGTTCTAAAATCTCATGTGAGTTTTTATTTTAATTTGATTAAAAATTTAAAGAAGCGCACAAAAAGTAAAAGTAAAAAAGAAAATTATTATTACGTAAGAAGTATCGTTTGGAACTATTTCATCAATGGTAAAAAAACGTTTACAAAATTATAAAATATCTAAACTCCCCTTACCCTCTCTAATTATCAAAGGAAAATCATCTGTTAAATCAATTACAGTAGATGCGTAATTACCACCAAAACCGCCATCAATAACTACATCAACTTTCGACTGCCATTTTTCATATATTAACTCCGGATCTGTAGTATATTCTAACAATTCATCTTCATCATGTATAGAGGTTGAAATAATAGGGTTTCCAAGTGCAGCAACAATAGCACGTGCAATATTATTGTCTGGCACGCGAATACCGACTGTTTTCTTCTTCTTAAAAACCTTAGGTAGATTGTTATTCCCTGGCAAAATGAACGTATATGCTCCAGGTAAGGCACGTTTT
Organism: uncultured Lutibacter sp.; assembly: GCA_963933045.1. Classification (GTDB taxonomy): domain Bacteria; phylum Bacteroidota; class Bacteroidia; order Flavobacteriales; family Flavobacteriaceae; genus Urechidicola. The sequence goes on from CAWVTS010000121.1 coordinate 5,045, forward strand.
AAAATTTTATAAGTAGCCGTATTTACCTGGCGAACATAATCAGATATATGACTCAAGTCGTTACAGACAAAAGAGAAATTCGCTTTCTCCAACTTTACTCCTTTTAGTCGAGCAATTTTTTCAAGTGCTCTAACGTTTGTGATATCACAACCTAACCCATAAACTGTATCTGTAGGATATATAATTACGCCTCCTTTTTGAAGTACTGAAACCACTTTATCTATCTCTTTAGAGTTTGGGTTCTCTTCAAATATTTTAATTAATTGCGACATTTTTTCATTACATTTGCTTAACACTAAACTTCGATTAATGAAGAATTTCTATAGCAAATTTAGCAAAATCATAATTGTAACTCTTACTATTCTATTTATTTCTTGTTCTAGTGATGATGATGATGTAGTGATTATTGACGTAACTCCTTTAGCGGCAAGTCAAATACTAGATGTTTCATACGGTACAAATTCACAGCAAAAATATGATATTTATTTACCCGAAGGAAGGACTAAAGAAACAACAAAAGTTTTTATACTTATTCATGGTGGAAGTTGGGTAAGTGGCGATAAAAATGATATGAATGAATTTGTGAACTTACTCAAACCTGCTTTTCCAGATTATACTATAGTAAATATCAACTATCGATTGGCAAGTCTAACTACCAGCGCTTTCCCTATGCAGATAAATGATATTGAGAGTGTTATTTCAGATTTAAAATTCAATACAGATACATACCAAATTTCTAACAATTATGGTTTCATTGGAGTTAGTGCTGGCGCACATTTATCAATGTTATATTCCTATAAGTTTGATACTTCTAATGAAGTAGATATGGTTTGTAGTATTGTTGGCACAACAAATTTTACGGATACTAATTATATAAATAATCCAGATTATGCACAAATGACTCTTGCATTTCAGGCTATCACTGGAGTTAATTACGCTGACAATCCTGGATATTATGAAGATTTAAGCCCATATCATGTTGTTACTAGTTCTGCTCCACCAACAATACTTTTTTATGGAGATGAAGATGAACTAATTCCTACAACACAAGGTGTTGAAATGCATGCTAAACTAAATAGTTTAGGAGTTGTAAATGAGTTTACACTATATGAAGGAGAGGGTCATGGTTGGGATGGGGCAAATGCAATAGACACAAATATAAAATTAAGCGCTTTTATTTCAACGCACTTTTAATTTCTAATCACAATAAAAAAAACCTGCTAAATTTCACAATTTAGCAAGTTCTTAATATACATACTAATCTATATGTTTTTAACTTTCTAAAAGTCTAAACCCTTCTCCGTGTATATTTAGAATTTCAACACTATCATCTAACTTTAGATACTTTCTTAATTTGGCAATATAAACATCCATACTTCTTGAAGTAAAATAATTGTCATCTCTCCAAATTTTAGTTAAGGCCAATTCTCTAGGCATCAAATCATTTTTATGCTGAGCCAACATTTTAAGTAATTTATTTTCTTTTGGTGATAGTTTAATAGTCTCTACACCCTCAAAAGATAAATGACGCAACTTAGAGTTTAAATGAAATTTTCCTATTTCAAATTCAAAAACTTCATCTTCACTAGAAGTGTTATTTACTTTTCTTTGAAGTATTGCTTTCATCTTGTGCAATAACACTTCAGAATCAAAAGGCTTATTTAAATAGTCATCTGCTCCTGCCTGATATCCTTTTAACACATCTTCTTTCATCGTTTTAGCGGTTAAAAAGATGATCGGTATTTCAGTATTGGTAGTTCTAATATCCTTTGCAAGTGAAAAGCCATCTTTACGTGGCATCATTACATCTAAGATACACATGTCAAAATCATTGTTTTTAAACATTATTAGGCCTTCTAAGCCATCTTTAGCCAATGTAACGGTGTAATCGTTTAATGTCAAGTAATCTTTTAAAACAGTTCCGAAATTTGGATCGTCTTCAACTAATAAAATTCGTGTATTTGCCATAATTTATATTTTATATTAAAGGTAATTTTATAATAAAAGTGCTTCCTTTTCCCTTTTCACTTTCAACAAAAACTGTGCCTTGATGATATTCTACTATTTTTTTTACATATGCAAGACCTAATCCGTGTCCTTTTACATTATGTATATTTCCCGTTTCTTCTCTATAAAACTTATTGAAAATGCTTTTTTGAACATTTTTACTCATTCCCATACCTTGATCAGTAATCTTCAATATAATGTTTTTTGTTGTGTTTTCAGTAGATACATTAATTACAGGCGCATCTAACGAATACTTAATTGCGTTATCTAAAACACGTATTTAATTGTTTCTAATTCACGTTTATTAAACACACTAAAGCAAATAGTCATTTTAATAAAAAAAGAAATCAGCACCAAGGTTTTGCTCCCTCCCAAAAATCTTCTTTATTTTCTATTTGATATA